>CAIRQX010000125.1 GCA_903880855.1 uncultured Burkholderiales bacterium
CTTATGACCTACAAACACCTCAGCCAAGCTGAAAGATATCAGATTCACGCCCTCATAAAAGCCGGAAACGATCAATCTCAGATCGCCAAGTTGCTGGATCGGCACAAGTCCACCATTAGTCGGGAGTTGAGCCGTAACACTGGGTCTCGGGGTTATAGGCCCAAGCAGGCTTGCGAGATGTCTGCCGATCGAGCGCAGAACAGTCGCAACGCCAATACGGTGCCAGCATGGGTGAATGACCAAGCGCAGTTGCTGCTGCAATTGCAATGGAGCCCGGAGCAGATTGCGAGCAAGCTGCCCATTAGCCATGAGACGGTTTACCTGCGTGTTTATGCCGACAAGGCTCAAGGCGGGACGCTTTGGAAGAACTTGCGCTGTCAGAAGCAATAGAGGAAGCGCTATGCAGGTGGTCGAGACCGGCGAGGACAAATCCCCAATAGACGGCCTTTGAGCGAGCGGCCCTTGCATATTGAAGCTAGACGCCAAGTGGGTCATTGGGAATGCGATACCGTCATAGGGGCAAGCCACAAAGGTGCTGTCGTAACGATGGTCGAACGCAAGAGTGGGTATGCCGTCTTGGCAAAGGTGGTGAATAAAACCTCTGAATTGGTTAGTTCAGCCATAGTGAGCAACCTCAAGCCCTTCGCCATCAGGGTAATAACACTGACCTACGACAACGGGAAAGAATTTGCAGCGCACGGGTTGATTGATCAACAACTCAACAGCACTGCTTACTTTGCCAGACCATTTGCTAGTTGAGAGCGAGGCAGCAACGAGAACCTCAACGGATTGCTGCGCCAATATATTCCAAAGAAGCGAGCCATGTCTACGGTTAGTGATGAGGAAATTAGAATGATTCAAAATAGATTAAATAACAGACCCAGAAAAAGATTGGGATTCAAAACACCCGCAGAGGTGTTTCATCAATCGCTCAAGCGCGTTGCACTTCGAACTTGAAACCGCCCTTTTATTCTATTGTTAATTGCTACAAATATTTCTGCTGAGGTGTTTCCAATACAACCACTCGAATTCGCTCGTATGTAATGGCCCCAGGGTTGAACCAAGAGACCTCGAACCCCGGATGCTCAAGCGGGAGCACACCAAGAAACAACCGCACCCAATCACGGTTGAGAAGGTTTGCCTTGGTCAGTCGTCCATGAGTGGGCGGGCGACCTGTTGATGCCCCTCCATGAAAACGACATTTGCTACCAGCTCCAAGGCCAAGGTTTTTACACTGCACTCCAGACTGACGCGACTTGGCGGTGCAACGTGGAAGAGCAGCCAGCACTGCGCGTGCTTTAGTCATATCGTTCATTACTTTGATCCATGAGGTTTCTCATCGTGAAATTATGGCGGGACCACACAAGGTGTGCAACGACCTGAATTCTTTACGATTAGATGACAGTAACTGTTAATTTCAAAGAGCGTTAAAAATGATTGCAAACTTCATCTGCCAA
This sequence comes from uncultured Burkholderiales bacterium, assembly GCA_903880855.1. Classification (GTDB taxonomy): domain Bacteria; phylum Pseudomonadota; class Gammaproteobacteria; order Burkholderiales; family Burkholderiaceae_C; genus Limnohabitans. The sequence goes on from CAIRQX010000125.1 coordinate 1,458, forward strand.
CAAAGCTCAAAGCATTTCGAGCAATTTATCATTGCCTCCGTTATATGGCATTGGCGCCCGTCATTAGAGGTTAAAACGTTGCCAGAGCGTGTGTAGTAGCTGACCGTTCGCAGGTTGGTACTTTGGTCGAGCGCACAACGCTGTTCACTGTCTTGGCGCACATGCAAGATGGAACGGCCCTCGGGGCTGCTAACGAGTTCTCAACCGTACTCAATAAAGTAGATGCACAAATGCGCTTGTCATTGACATACGACCAAGGCAGAGAGATGGCTGGCCACCAGCACTTGACTCACATCACCGGCATGCAAGTCTATTTGTGCATCCGCCAGCCCTTGGAAACGGGGGATTAATGAAAATACGAACGGCTTGCTACGACAGTATCTGCTCAGGGAGAGGACTTGAGTGTTTTCACGCAATAGGACTTGGACAAAATTGCGTGGCGTTTGAATACACGTCCCAGAAAATCACTGGCCTGGAAATGCCCAGCTGAACTCTTCTTGCCTTAGGACTCATTTGACTTCCAGACTTATTGGAAATCTATACTTCAACCTAATCAAACCAATGTTGCACTTGGAACTTGAAACCACCAATCATATTGGGGCGTTTCTTAAATCGGAATCAATAGAGTAGAGCCATTTCCTCGTGCGCCACAAACAACCAAACCAATTTTTGCTGCCTTGAACTATGTGAATTGAAAAAACCCTAATTTTTCGTAGGGCGATTCTTTAAGGAGCCCAAAGTTCGGAACTTGTCGATACAGTACCGCTACCCTGTAAGTATGTTCCTGATACCAAAACCTTGTCGTTGCTGAGCAGTGTGCTGGTATGCATGGCTCGTGGTGTGTTGAGGATCTTCGCATAAGTGCTCCAACTCTTGGTGGGGTCAGCGACCGTTGGGTCATATTGCTCAATGCTAGATAAAACATTGACACCATCAAACCCCCCAATAATCAGTACCTTGCCATTACGCAAAAGTGTGCTGGTGTGCATGGACCTGCCATTCACTAAAGAGCCAGCAGATGTCCACGCATTAGTTACAGGGTCATATAGCTCGGCGGAATTTGGATTAGTTCCAAAGCCACCAGCTACTAATACTTTTCCATTTGTTAGCAGTGTGGCGGTGTGGTTCCATCGACCGTTGGTAAGCGGGCCAGTGACTACAGCTGGTGTTGCAAGATCGGGCCAAATAAATGTAGCAGGGGGAGTGTAAGAAAGAATATGCGCTTTGGTGGAACTGCCAATACTGCTTCCAACGAAGAGAACTTTTCCATTTGCCAAAACTGTGCTGGTGTGTCCTTGCCTAGCAGAGGGCAAATTGGGGCCTGCTGAGAATGTGCCAAGGGTCGGGTCATAAATTTCAGTGGCGGTTGCATCGACGTTGGTGGCTGGGCCAAGAACACCACCAGCAATGAGCACTTTGCCATCTGCAAGCACAGTGGCTGTGTGATAGTTGTGGGTAAAGTTCATCGTGCCAAGGGTAGGGGCCCATGCGCCAGAAGAAGGGTCATAAATTTCAGCGGATTTGAGTGTGGCTTTGCCGTCAAAACCACCAGCTACCAAAACCTTGCCGCTAGCAAGTAATACGGCGGTGTGGCCTGTGCGAGCGGTGGCCATGTCTGTAGTAGCTATCCATTTATTTCTAATAGGGTCGTAGAGTTCACTAGACTTTAGTACGGTTGTCCCGTCCGAACCGCCAGTTACAAGCACCAAGTTATTTGGTAACTGGACGGCAACATGGTTGCTACGTGCAGTGTTGAGGTTGCCTCCAAGATCAACTTTACAAGGAAGACACACAGTAATGGTTGAAGAGGCTTCAGCTTTTTTGACAGCGATATCTGGGCTGACACGTTGGTCTAAATACTCTAACCGCAGTGTGTAGGTTGTCGTTGCCGATGGTTTTAAAGTAATGGGAGTGCCAGAAATAACCGTGGTGTCAACCGAACCGTCATTGATAACGCTCTTTGTGATCGACCCACCTGCCCAAGCAAATGTCGGTGTAAGTGTGATGGAAGCGCCAGGGCTAACGGAACTGGAACTAGATATTAGTTGTAAAGAGATATCCGAAGCCTTGGGCGTGGCGGTAGCGGGATTAGCCTGTATCGTTAAAGTTTTTGAACTAGCGCTAGCGGGATCTTGGTAACTTACGGTAAACGAATAGGTGGTGGTCTGTGTGGGCGTAACTGTAATGGGCGTACCAGACGCGGTGGGCGTGATGCTTTGAGCGCCTTTTGGATCTGTCCAACTCAAACTTGGTGTGCCGTAGGAATATGTGGGAACGAGTCGATAGACATTGGTTGCAGGGTTGGTGTCATCACTCCAAGCTAGAGAAACAGTGGGGGGCGAAGTGTTTGGGTTGCTAACCGTTGTGGTGGCATCTCCGCCTCCGCCACCTCCACCGCAAGCGGTCAACAGAACCAAAGCGAAAGAGAGCAAAAAATGCCACGCGATGTACATCACATGCATAGGGCGGAAAACGAATGTATTGGAGGGCATGCTAGGTATCCAGTGTGCTTGATAAGTCGAAACATTTTTCTTACTAATCGACTACAGCCGAAAAAACTTGAGTTGCGCAGAACATATAAATTCTTCAGCCATGGTGATAGACATCCACCAAAACTAAACTCCCCGTTGAATTATTTTTGCGATGGTGGCTGATCGATTGGTAAACTTCGATGTGATACCAAGCTTATGCTTGTGCGCGACTTCGAAATTCAAGCACTACATTGGGACAGTCATGGCTTCCACCTTCCATTTGTGTTTAAATTACTTCGCAAACTAAATAGCATCCTCCAAAGTCGGCGAGGATTTGAAGAACGTGCTTTTGATCAAGGGCATTTTGACATCATAATTGTCTATTGGTTTGGGAGAATGTCAATTTCACATCACAATTATCAGGACTACTTTTCTATTGAAGTTGGCAATCTTTTGAGTTTCAATTAAAAATCTGTCCTGAACGGACTAGTCCCTGACCAAACTAAAGCCTAATTTATGGCTGCGTCCAGTCGGACTAGTATTCAACTCAGGCGGCAAGAACCCAGCTACTGGCCTGTTTGCAAAATTATTGGTCACTGTCGACGAGGTTCTCGCACTATCTTGAATCAAATTAAGTAGTGTGATCAACTGGTTTAAGTTGGCATTGTCTAAGCTAGCCATTTGCGTATCTGTTACTGCCATAAGCTGGCGTGAATTCATGCGGTTGAGCAGGGAGGCAACTTGACTGGAAGTTAGGCCTGCAATTTGTTGGGGTGATAGCGGAACTGTAGCAATGGGATTAGGCGCAGCTCCTGCGACTTGAGGTTGTATAGGCTGGTCATTTATCAACGACGTTATAAGAACACGCGATACAGGTTGATTGGTGAAGATGGTTGCGTTTGCAGCGGGGTTCAATGCTCTTTGCTGTACAAAATTCATCAAAATATTTAACTGATTGATAGACTGGTTATCTAACCTCGCCATTTGGGTATTGGTAATCGCCATCAATTGGTTCGCATTGAGTTGGCTAATCAAAGGCGCCAGTTGACTTATTTCAAGTTCTGAAACTTGTTTAGGCGTCAAATTAACTGAAATGTTGGTTTGTCTAAGAGACGGTGCCTCCACTAATGCATTGGGCTTGGGTTGCTCATTGAGCAGCGCGTTACTTGCGAGCTTAGATACAGGTTGATTCGCAAATACGTTGCTATTTCTATTTGTTACAGCATTAATAGAATTTTTGCCATTGGCAACGTCATTGGTATCGGCAGCCCTCTGTTGTACAAAATTCATCAAAATTGAGAGTTGGTTGAGTGCGCGCCCATTTAATCGTGACATTTGTGGGTTAGTAATAGCCATTAACTGGTTAGCATTCAGTTGACTGATTAACGTTGTCAGTTGAGCTGGATCTAACTCAGACACTTGCTTGGGGGTTAAGGTGACGCCAGCTAGTGCTGGAGTGGGATTCTGGAGGGGTGCTATTGGTGGCGCAGTATTAGGCTGATCTATTGGCGAAGCTACTAATTTTGTGACAGGTTGGTTTGTAAGGATATTAGGCTTGCTTTGCGTAAGTTGCGCCACCCTGGATGCAAGTGAATCTATTTGGTCTTTCAGTAGACCGTTAGCAGCATATTGCGCAATGGTCTTGTCAATAGCGTTATATACCTTGTCTGCGACTATCTCGGGGTTGTTTTTGATCGTGTTGACGATGTTGAGCAAATCTACTTGACGAGCTGGTTCAAGCTTGGCTATTTGCTCGTTGGTTATTGACAGCAGTTGACGCAGGGTGAGCGAGTTAATCAAAGGTTCTACTTGCTCAGGGGTGAGTTGCGCTATAAAGTTACTTGGCAGGGTAGAGGCAATCTCTAAGGAGTCTTTCTTGTTTAAGAGCTCAGCCAATTTTTGTGGCGTATCAATATTGCTAGCAGTTTTATTTTGGCTGATCTGTGTAACCCGTGAGGACAGCGTCTCCATCTGCTCTTTTAGCAAGCCATTAGTAGCCAATTGGGCAAATGTTTTGTCGGTGGGTGTAAAGGCCTTGTCCGTGGCCTTTTCGGGATTGTCTTCGAGTATTTTGATGATATTGAGGAGCTCAGTTTGGCGCGCAGGCTCAAATTTCGCTATTTGTTCGTTTGTGAGAGAGAGAAGTTGACGCAGGTTGAGCAAATTGATCAATGGAGCCACTTGATCAGATGAGAGTTGGGAAACTTGGATCGGCGAGAGTGCTGTAGCAATTTCAACGGGTTCTTTCTTGTTAAGAATATCTGCTAGTCTTTGGGGTGTGATGGAATTTGGTTGAGGCGATCTGGTATTTGAGGGCGTGGCATTTGAACTGCTAAATATCACGGAGCCTGGCGCAGACTGAAGTGATACAGCGTTGATATTTGTAGGGCCATCTACATTGGTAGGTGATGGATTAGTAAGTGATAGATTGTTGGGTATAGATGTTGATACGTTTAAGTTATCGATCGAATTGAGTGCAATATTCGCACTGGTAGCTGGGGCAGTTGTTGTTCTGTTGTTGGGTGTTGCATCAACTGAGATTGGCGCTTTAGTGGTTTGGTTAGTGGATGAACCATCTCCAGAGTCTCTTGCAGACCCTAATAGGCTGCCTCTTGAACTTAAAGCAAAAGTCATTACAGGCGCTGCACTTGTTGGTGAAGCTGGCCAGACTTCAGCGCTTGAAAAGCTAGATGTAGTTGCTGCTGGTATAACAACTGGCGTAGCGTTGTTAGCAGAGGGTTGCGGCGCAATAGCCGAACAGGGAGGACCGCTTGCACAGCCAGTTATGACCATTTGACCACTCACAAAGCTAAGGTTGTAATTATTGGCTGTGCCAAAGGGCTTATTGAGGTAGGTACCAGGGAATTTTCCGGCGACGGATGCTATTACGCCATTAGTATTAGAGGTACTCCAGCCTATTGTTTCGCCGTTGACTAGGCCAGTTACGGTAAAGCCGGTTAATGTTTTTATTGCGCCATTGAACTCAGATAAATCTGAGTTGCCTATAACTGTAGCGTTAGCTTTGTTGATAGTGGCAGTGGTTGATGCTTGATTGGTAATTTTGTAGTTGCCTAAATCAGCGCCTGTATATGTGCTCATTAAGGTAACAGTTTTATTAGCTCCTGCATCCTTGGTATCAAACACACCTGTTGAAGCGATATTCACTAAATCGTTGGCTATCAGACCACTTTTTAGAGCTTTCGAAGTATTGATGGTTGCGGTTGTTTTTCCGTCATATATTTTGTCTGCTGCAGTTATACCGGAAATAGTCAAAGTCTTCGGCATGATATTGCCAATGGTATTTGATGAGGTGGAAGTAAGGGCGTAGTTTGCAGCGTCGGCGCCAGAGATTATGATTCCTTTAATTTCAATAGGTTTAGCGGCGCCTACGTTTTTATCTGTAAAACTAGCATTTGTGTAGGAGGCAATTACTGAGTCACCTGAAATCTTGTCGCTCGATAATGTTTCTAATGTTTCTAATGTTACGTTAGCCGTATTCGTGGAGTCATAAACTTTATTTGCTGAATTTTCGACAGGTCGAATAGTGAGCTGTTTTTGAGCGACTTGTAGCGTTCCGTTGGTGTAAGTAAATCCATACCCAAACCTGTTGGTCGCATCAGCGGGCTTAATACTGTAAGCGCCTACTCTTTGATTGTTAGTTGTTGAAAAATTAGCGTTAAAACTTGATGTGCCAACAGAACCCACAGCGCTAAGTTGCGTATCGTTGTTGACAAACCCACTGACTGTATTGGAGTCTAGAGAAATAGCACTGCCGTATACCGAATTGAGATTGGGGGCCGTTACCACTAAATTTGGATTTTGTCTATAAATTGCAGTCAAACCTGTGCCTAGATTTGTTGTGATATCTGTAGTTGCTTTATCACTGTTGTAGCGTGATTTATTTGCGCCTAAATAGCTAGCCAGTTGATACCCGCTGTTATCAAAACCGCCGGTATATAACTTTCCACTTCCAAGCGTTCCCACACTAATAGTGCGACCATCTGTGAGAACAATATTGGGGCCGTAGGGATTATTGGCATTAATCCCTGCGTAGTTGGTGCCGGGTAACAGAGACTCACCAGCATTTAGTACAAGGGCATTGGGTAAAGTGCTAGTCGTACTTATATTTCTATAAATGAATATATTTCCATTCATAACCGAAAAATCGATTGTTCCAGATGCTGTAATACCATCTATCCCACTCAAGCTAGTAATGTATGTGCCAGGACCATAGATACTTCCTGCTTCGATGCCTTGACTGCTCGTGAGGTACAAAGAGCCCACATTGGCAGCTAATGCGCCAAAATTATTTGCAGTATTTGGTAGTGTGACTATGGAGCTGGGAGCGCTTATGCGTAAGTTATTGGATTGGATTGAAGTAGCAGCAGTTTGGGCTATGGTGCCATTACCAGTCAGATCCATACTGAGAGTGTCTGTCTTAACGTTACCAGAAAAAAGGATTGAACCATTGGTCAAAGCATTGCCAGCCGTCAGTTGTATTTTTGACCCGCTTCCATTTACAGTTATGGGTTGATTAATTGTCAAGTCTTTATTGGCCGTCAGCGTGAGGTTGACACTACCCGTGGCAGGAGTCGCCACAATTGGCGCATTCATCACAATTGGCGCATTCACCACAATATTTCCAGCATCCAATCCAGCGCCAGTCGTTGTAATAGTTACGTTGGTGCCTGCGTTTAACAAAGACGTTATGCTTGAATTTAAGATGGTTGAATTTGAGCCTGTTGCAGTCCAGGTGCCGGATGCAAAGCCGTTATTGCTGGTTGCAGTGCTGACAATTTCTACGTTGTAAGGGTCAAACAACCACTGCCCTGAAAGTCCTTTGGCAGCACTTGCGTCCCCCGTAGCCCCGCTGGTAGATATCCATCTGCCCGAAGTTTCAATCCGTCCTCCATCGCCGCCATCAGCACCACCGCGAGCCAACAAGTTGCCTTGCACCTTGGTCACTGCAGAACTATTTTGCGTATCGGACCAAGCCACGACAGTTCCGCCTCTGCCGTTTTGAATGGCAGAAGCATTGAGGACAGCACCGGAAGCAATATGGACGGCATTGGATGATGAGATAGAGGGGTCATTACCCTGCCAACCGCCGCCCACCAAAACATTACCTCCACCGGCTTGCCCCGTAGCGTCTAGCAATGCCCCAGAGACAACGCTCACCTTGTCTCCAGTTGCGCTAATCGTGCCGCCCAGTGTGCCTGCGTCTACTCCAGAAGCTTGAAGCGTTCCACCGATTTCCACCACGCCTTGCGATCCGCCTTCGAGCAGGATGCGGCCTTGTCTGTTCACAATGGTGTTGGCTTGCACAGTTCCTGTATTCTTGACCACAGAACTCAACACAGCGTTAGCGCTGCGTGCAGAAAAAATCACCAAGCCACCATCGACTCGTACCATTTGCTTGTTTTCAACCAACGCATCTAATACAGACCGATCCACCATAACCGTAACCAACTGGGGCCCATTGAATTTCACAACCGTCTTGTCGCCCGCAGCAAGCACCACTGTGCCTTCACGCGCCAAAACAACCCCTTCGTTACGAACCGATGGGGCAAGTAGAGCAATGTATCCCCCTAGTGCGGCTTCTAATTTACCTTGGTTTACCACCGAGCGAGCACCACCGGTACCTTCAAATGTGGATTTGCCCGCCATGAAGTCGTCCACGCTGATGTTTTGTGTTGTCGCAAGCAAACCACCTACATTGACTTGCGAATTCGGACCAAACAACACACCGTTGGGGTTGCTGATAAATACTTGGCCATTGGCGCTGATGCTTCCCAATATCTGGCTTCCATTGGTATCTAGCACGCGGTTTAGCGTGACAGAGTTGGCGGAAGGCTGAATGAAATTTACCTTGGCCCCGCCGCCTACGTTGAAGGTATTCCAATCGATGACCGAGCGTTGGCTGCTTTGGTTGATATTGAGAACATTGCCCACAGACTGGATACTGGTGGTGCCGGACATAACTTTGCCACCGGTGGGCAATTGCGAGCTGCTAACAGGCGCGCTGACTTGCGCCGATGCAGTCACTGCCATCGACAGCATGTACCAGCGTAGTCCTTGTAAAAGCGCGTATTTCATAGATCAAAAAGCTTGGTTAATGCTGAAGCGGAAGCGGTTATAAACCGTGGTTCCATCTTGGTCTGCACCATTGCTATTGGCACCTGTATTTTTACCTGCGCGGTGCGACCAAATCAAGCGAAATGTCGAAATTCCTTGGGTACTTGGAACGCTCGCGCCTAGCCAAAGTCCGTATCCACCTAGGCTGTACTTGTTGGGTGGATTTGTGCTTGCATTGAAACTGTTATTTCGGTTCACGGTTACGTCACCATAATCCATAAATCCTGAGACAGTCCAGCGATTATCTTGGAGGAGAAATTGGCGTTGCCATTCCATGGAGAATAAGTTGCCCATGCTGCCACCCGCTTCGTTGGTAGGGAAGGCTCTGACACCTTGCATGCCACCTAAGTAAAACTTTTCTGAGCTATCTAGATTTTTGTTTGCAAATTGCGACTGCAGACTCACGAGCCCCGTATTATTGGCGTCGAAATCAACTCTTTGAGAAAGACTGAATTTCAATTTGGCATAGTTACCTGCAGTTTGGTAACTAATGGCGTCCCGATCGTTATAACCTTGGTTGCTGGCTCCAGATAGATCAATCGTGCCACGCACCAGTTGTAAGGTTGCCGTAGAAGTTGAATTTTGGTTTTGTGATGTACTGCCACTGAAGGTGCTTGCCAGAGCGCTGCCCTTGTACTCTGATTGCACGTTGTTATTTGCTTCATTGCGAAACTTCTTTTGGTCATAGGCAAATTGCAGTGTCATTTGCGTGTCTTTTTCTTTCAGAAGTGGAATGGAGAGATCAAAGCCTTGCGAGCTCGATGGTCCTTTTGCGTTCAACAACTTATATTCATCGGCTATCAAGTTGTACTTCGAATTAGAAGCATTGATGCCAGCTCTCCACCCTGAATAACCGACCGGTATGCTGTAGCCCAATCTATGGAAGTCCAAGCCCTTGCTGTGCACAGCTTGTGCGTCAGCGCTGTCTCCAATACCCAATGGATTATTGAAAGTCACTTTTCCTAGGGCACGAAGCTCTCCGATAGATTTAGCGCCTGCGTTATCTAAAGAAACGTTGGCGTCAATTTTTTTGCCTTCTGCAATAGTAGCAACAACCTCAGTTTCTCCACTTTTTGAGCCTGGGCGCAAACTTACGCTGGTTTTGACGCCAGGAATTTCGGCAATGGCGGTCGAGGCTGCGTCAATCGCTTTCAAGTCGACCAATGCGTTTTGAGGTTGTTGGTGCTCTATGGTATTGCGTACCAAGTTGGTGTTACTGAGTTGACCAGTAGGGTCTTCGATCACCGCACCTGAAAAACGCGCCTCAACAATTTGGATCAGCACATTGCCGTCTGTCAGGTCTTGGTTGGGCATTTCTGCAAATGCCAAGTAACCCAATTTTTTATAAAAATTGTTGACTGCATCTGTAGCTTGTATCAACACATCGGTATTGATCTTGGCGCCCACATATTTTTCAACAACGCGTAAGAGTTGTTGTTCTGAGAAGCGCTGGTTGCCTTTGAAGTTGATATTTTTGATGGTGGGTTCGTTGGCTGCTTGTGTCACAGGCGCTACAGCGGGCGGTGCTTGTATTTGCGGCGCAGGCACGTTCATGGTGGCAGGTACTGCTGAACGAATAGGAAATTGCACCCAAGTGTCTCTTGGATTAGGTGCTGGGCTAAGTGGTGGTGGTACGACCAATGCTTTGGCCACGGGTTGGGGCGTTGGCGTTACAGTGGAAACAGGTGTTGGAGCAGGCGGGCTTGTAGAAGCAGTGGCACTTTCAGAGGGTGCGGGTGCAGGCGTGCGCGGTCGAGGTGGAAAGCGGGTCCAGTTGTCCATGTCTGTGACTGGCCCCTGGGCAAAGCTTGGAAACGACAAACTTGCAAAGATGGCCAAGGCGAGCGCAGTCCTTGCGCCTTGATGCGCAAAACTTGCTGGCATTGATTGCCGCGAAGATTTACCTTTGCTCCCTTGCATGGGTGTTGCTCCATTCCTCTGGGTCCAATATGTATGTCGGTATCAGACTCTTAAACTTGAGTAAAAAGCGCCAGTAAAAGTAATTTAATAGTATTAATTAATTCGTAGTCAGGGCAATAAATCTATTAATATAAATAATTACTTTTAGAAAGGTGTGGGAATTATGGAAGCGCCGTTCCATATTGTTTGTAAGGAGAATCCATAATAGGACGTTTTTATTCACATTTGGAGCTGATTTTGAACGCACTGACAAACAACACACCTAACCGCAGAACATTCATTTTGCAGTCTGTTACAGGCCTCAGCGCTGTTGCAGTTGCTGGACAAGCAAGTGCTCAGGCTATGGTTGATGAGAAAGACCCACAAGCTGCTGCTTTGGCATACAAGGCCGATGCATCTACGGTCGACAAAGCTAAACAACCTAAATTTGCAGCAGGTCAAAACTGCGGCAGTTGCGCCTTGTTCCAAGGCAAAGCATCTGATGCTTCTGGCGGCTGCCCCTTGTTTGCAGGCAAGAAAGTAGCAACCAAAGGCTGGTGCTCTGCTTACGCTAAAAAAGCATAATTTCTTTTTTATCCAAGAAGCACTGAGTGGTTTAGGCCTTCAGTGCTTTTTTTATGCGTGCATGTAATTTAGTAAATCGCGGGCTCTTTAACAGGCGCACCAAACGAAGTCTCTAAGAAATCAAAGTCGCAACCTTCGTTGGCTTGCAAGATGTGTTTGCTGAACATCCATCCGTAGCCGCGTTCATAGCGCGGCGGAGTGGGTTGCCAAGCCGCTTTGCGTTTGGCGAACTCTTCGTCGCTAATTTCCAAATGGAGTGAGCGGTTGGGTACATCGACGCTGATCATGTCACCAGTTTTGACTAACGCCAACGGCCCGCCGATGTAAGACTCTGGCGCAGCATGCAAGATACAAGCGCCATAGCTGGTGCCACTCATGCGCGAGTCAGACAAGCGGATCATGTCGCGCACGCCTTGCTTCACTAGCTTGGTTGGTATGGGCAGCATACCCCATTCAGGCATACCAGGTCCGCCCTTGGGTCCCGCATTGCGCAAGACCAAGATGTCGTCAGCGGTAACGTCCAAGTTTTCGTCGTCGACTGCGAGTTTCATTTCAGGATAGCTGTCAAACACAAGGGCGCGACCCGTATGTTTTAAAAACTTGGGCTCACAAGCGCTAGGTTTAATCACGGCACCATCAGGCGCTAAGTTGCCACGCAAGACGGCCAATGCACCTTCTGCATAGAGCGGGTTGTCTAAAGAGCGAATCACATCGTCGTTGTGCACTTTGGCGCTGGCAATGTTCTCACCAATCGTTTTGCCATTGATGGTCATTTGCTCCACATGCAGATGCTTGGACATGTTGTGCATCAAAGCAGGCAAGCCACCTGCGTAATAAAAATCTTCCATCAAATAGGTACTGCCACTCGGACGAATATTGGCAATCACCGGGACTTTGCGACTGGCTGCGTCAAAGTCGTCTAATGAAATAGCGCATGTGGGCCCTGCGCGACGCGACATGGCTACCAAATGGATGATTGCGTTGGTGCTGCAGCCCATGGCCATGGCTACGGCAATCGCATTCTCAAAACTCTTGCGAGTCAAAACGCGCGCTGGCGTGAGGTCTTCCCACACCATTTCCACAACGCGTCGACCACAGGCTGCGGACATACGTGTGTGGTTGGCATCTGCGGCAGGAATACTCGATGCGCCAGGCAAGGTGAGACCCAAAGCTTCTGCAATACCCATCATGGTTGCAGCAGTGCCCATGGTCATGCAGGTGCCGTGGGTACGGGCGATGCCGGCTTCTACTTCTAGCCATTGCACCTCTGTGATTTTTCCGGCACGGCGTTCGTCCCAATATTTCCATGCGTCAGATCCTGAGCCCAACACCTTGCCATTCCAATTGCCACGCAACATGGGGCCAGCAGGCAAGTAAACAAAAGGCACGGCGGCAGATAAAGCGCCCATTACAAGACCTGGGGTGGTTTTATCGCAACCACCCATGAGAACTGCACCATCAATAGGGTGGCTTCGAATAAGCTCTTCTGTCTCCATCGCCAACAAGTTGCGATAAAGCATGGGGGAGGGGCGGACAAATGCTTCAGCTAATGAGAGCGCAGGTAACTCCAATGGCATACCACCAGCTTGCAAGATGCCGCGTTTGACGTCTTCCACGCGTTGCTTGAAATGCGTGTGGCAAGGGTTGATGTCTGACCAGGTATTGATGATGGCGATGACGGGTTTGCCTACCCAGTCCTCAGGACCTAAGCCCAATTGCATGGCGCGCGAGCGGTGCCCAAAGGAGCGCAGGTCGTCTGGTTTGAACCAGCGGGCGCTACGAAGGGAGTCGGGGGATTTTTTATGTGGTGAAGTCATTTTAAATTCGAGAGATAGTTGGCAAACTCAACGCCGGTTTCAGGGTGACGCAAGGCAAATTCAACTGTAGCTTTTAAAAAGCCAATTTTGCTGCCGCAGTCGTAACGCACGCCTTCATAGGCGTATGCATATACCGCTTCTTCCGCGAGCATGCTTTGAATCGCATCTGTTAGTTGGTATTCGCCACCAGCCCCAGGCTTTAAACCGTCTATGTGTTTAAAGATGGAGGGCGTGAAAATGTAGCGCCCCACCACGCCTTGGTCAGAGGGTGCATCTTTGGGTTCAGGTTTCTCAACAATTTGGGACATTTTGGTGAGCCTGTCGCCTGCCGAGGTACCTTTAACAACACCATACGATTTGCTTTGCTCAGGCAATATTTTTTCAACAGCCACGATAGAGCTGCGGTAGTGCTTGAACACATCGACCATTTGTTTCAACACGCCGGGTTGGTGGTCCAGTAAATCATCTGCCAAGATGACAGCAAAGGGATCGTTGCCTACCAATTTAGCAGCGCAGTTCACAGCGTGACCAAGGCCTAAGGCTTCGGGTTGGCGTACATAAACGCAGTTCACATTGGCCGGTTTGATGTTGCGCACCAATTCCAAGAGCGCTGTTTTGTTTTTTTGTTCTAACTCGTGTTCGAGTTCGAAAGATTTATCAAAGTGGTCTTCGATGCTGCGTTTGCTGCGACCCGTCACAAAAATCATTTCGGTGATGCCGGCTTCAATGGCTTCTTCGACCGCGTATTGAATCAATGGCTTATCCACGATGCACAGCATTTCCTTAGGACTTGCTTTGGTAGCTGGCAAAAAGCGGGTGCCAAGGCCAGCGACAGGAAATACGGCTTTTTTGATGTCATTCATAGAGTTTTGAGCAGTTTTAAGGTGTTCTGGGGACTATAGCTTCGAGAAAAAATCAACTCAGATTTGTATTCTGTAATACATATAGAGCGTAACAGTCATGAAATATTAATCTGTCAAAATGACATATTCGAGAAAAATTAGTTAAAACTTATGAAAATTTCTGTTTTTGGCACTGGTTATGTGGGCTTGGTTCAGGGTGCAATTCTCGCTGACGCCGGCCACCAAGTAATATGCGTGGATATTGACGAGGCCAAGTTAGCCCGTTTACGCAAAGGCGAAATTCCTATTTTTGAACCCGGCCTAGAGCCATTAGTCAAAGCCAACTTCGCTGAAGGCCGATTGCAATTCACCTCTGACGCGGCTGAAGCGATCGCCCAATCTGAAATCCAATTCATCGCAGTGGGCACACCGCCCAATGAAGATGGCAGTGCTGATTTGCAGCATGTCTTGAAAGTTGCCAAAACCATCGCCCAACATATCGATGGCTATGCGGTGATTGTTGATAAATCGACCGTACCTGTAGGCACTGCAGACAAAGTGAAAGAAGCCGTTGCGCAGGTATTGAAAAAGCGTGGCGTTAATTTTGAATTCGACGTTGTCTCTAACCCCGAATTTTTAAAAGAAGGTGCAGCCGTTGTCGATTGCCAGCGTCCAGACCGCATCGTGATTGGCACCGATAGCCCCCGCGCTGAAAAACTCTTGCGCGAATTGTATGAGCCATTCAACCGCAACCACGACAAAATTTTGGTGATGGGTGTTCGTAGTGCAGAGTTGACCAAGTACGCGGCCAATTGCATGTTGGCAACTAAGATTAGTTTTATGAATGAGATGGCGAACTTGGCCGAGCGGTTAGGCGCTGATATTGAAGATGTGCGCCAAGGTATTGGTAGTGACTCGCGCATCGGATACCATTTTATTTACCCTGGTGCTGGTTATGGTGGCAGTTGCTTTCCTAAAGATGTGAGCGCACTGGTGCATACCGCGCAACAACTCGGGTTCCAACCCAAAGTGCTTGAAGCCGTAGAAGCGCGTAACCATGACCAAAAACGCGTTTTGTTTGACAAAATCAATACGTATTTCAAGGGCAACCTCAAAGGCAAAACGATCGCTTTATGGGGCTTGTCTTTTAAGCCGAATACCGACGATATGCGTGAAGCACCCAGCCGCATATTGATGGAAGCTTTATGGCAAGCTGGCGCCAAAGTACAAGCCTATGACCCCGCCGCGATGGAGGAGGTGCAGCATATTTATGGTGCACGTGCCGACCTAATGTTGTGCGGGACCAAAGAAGCGGCACTATCAGGTGCAGACGCTTTGGCCATCATGACGGAGTGGCGCCAATTCAAAGCGCCTGACTTTGATGGCATTCACAAGGCTTTGAAGAGTCCGGTCATATTTGACGGTAGAAACTTGTACGAACCAGCACGTATGCGCGAGCGTGGATTTAGCTATTTCGGCATAGGAAGATAAGCCCATGATTCCAGTCATTCTGTCGGGTGGAAGTGGTTCGCGTTTGTGGCCTTTGTCGCGCTCGATGCGACCCAAGCAGTTCTTAGGAGTGACGGATACGCTGAGTCTTTTTCAGCTCACTTTGAAACGCTTAGAAGGTACGAACGGCAAATTACCTGTTCACTCCATCATTGTGGCCAACGCAGACCATCGGTTTTTGGTGGGCGAGCAATGCCGAGAAATGGGTGTTACACCTGCAGATATTTTGTTAGAGCCTGTTGCGCGTAACACGGCACCTGCGATTGCCGCTGCTGCTTTTGCGGCGTTGGCCACTGCGGCCAAAGGTGAAGACCCCGTTTTATTGGTCTTGCCTTCAGACCATGTGTTTGCCGATGTCCCTGCGTTTCACCGCGCTGTTGCTGTTGGCGTTAAAGCCGCTGAAGCGGGTGGCATGGTGACATTTGGCATTGTTCCAACGCATGCGGAAACTGGCTATGGTTATGTCAAGGCCGCGCAACCATTGAATCCCGAAAAGGCAGTGCCTGTCGAAAAGTTTGTGGAAAAACCTGATCTCGTAACTGCGCAAGCCTATATCCATGACGGTGGGTACACATGGAACAGTGGCATGTTCATGTTCAAAGCTTCGGTTTTTTTAGAAGAGCTAGCAACTTGTAACCCTGCGATGCATGCGGCGTGTCAAGCAGCATGGAAAGCATCGAAAAAAGATTTTGAATTTGTGCGATTGGACCCAGAAGCCTTTGCCAAATGTCCGTCTGATTCTGTGGACTATGCAGTGATGGAACGCACTAAAAAAGCAGTGGTGGTTCCCCTCGATGCAGGTTGGAATGATGTGGGCGCTTGGTCTGCGGTGTGGCAAGTGTTGCCGCAAGATGCACAGGGTAATGCTGTCAGAGGCGACGTCATCTTGCATGACACAACCAATAGTTATGTACATGCCGACAGACGATTGGTCTCACTCATCGGTGTGCAAGATTTGGTCGTGGTAGAGACATCGGACGCAGTCTTGGTCGCGCACAAAGACAAAGCCCAAGACGTGAAAAAAGTGGTGGACCAACTCAAAGCGCAAAAACGTTCGGAAGTGGATTTGCACCGCGAGGTTTTCCGCCCATGGGGTTCTTACGATTCTGTGGACCATGGCGAGCGTTTTCAGGTCAAGCGCATCACTGTCAATCCAGGGGCAAAGTTGTCGGTGCAAATGCACCACCAACGTGCAGAGCATTGGGTGGTGGTTTCTGGAACAGCCTTGGTACGAATAGGTGAAGTAGAGCGCATGGTCACTGAAAACCAGTCGGTCTACATACCTGTTGGTATCGTCCATTCACTCGAGAACCCTGGCAAAGTTCCTTTGCATTTGATTGAGGTGCAATCGGGCTCTTACTTGGGTGAAGACGATATCGTGCGTTTTGAAGACAAATATGGGCGCGTAAATTCAGAGAGTTCGAAATGACAATTTTGGTAACTGGGTGTGCGGGATTTATTGGTAGTAACTTTGTTCACACTTGGCTGTCCTCGTCCAATGAGTCGGTGATCAACTTAGACAAATTGACCTATGCCGGGAACTTGGCGAACCTAGATGATCTCAAAGGTGACAAACGTCATGTATTTGTACACGGTGATATAGGAGACCGTGAGTTGGTAGCAGATTTACTCACCCAATACCAACCGCGTGCAGTGTTGAACTTTGCCGCAGAAAGCCACGTCGATCGCTCGATCCATGGGCCTGGAGAATTTATTCAAACCAATGTATTGGGTACTTTCAATTTATTAGAGAGTGTGCGTGCGTACTGGACCAATTTGCCAGAGAGCCATGGAGACGTAAACCAACAGTCATTCAGGTTCTTACATGTGAGCACGGATGAGGTCTATGGAACTTTGTCAGCTACGGATGCACCTTTCAAGGAAACCAATCCCTATGAACCTAACAGCCCTTACTCTGCAAGCAAGGCTGCCAGCGACCATTTGGTGCGTGCTTGGCACCACACCTATGGCTTGCCAGTTCTTACTACCAATTGCAGCAACAACTATGGCCCGTATCACTTCCCCGAGAAGTTGATTCCATTGGTCATCTTGAATGCATTGGCAGGAAAACCTCTTCCCATTTATGGCGATGGCCAACAAGTGCGTGATTGGTTGTACGTAGAAGACCACTGCCGTGCAATAGCGCGCGTTTTAGAAGACGGCAAAGTGGGTGAATGTTACAACATTGGTGGCTGGAATGAAAAGGCCAATCTGGATGTGGTGAACACCCTCTGCAATATTCTGGATGAGTTGCAACCTCGCTCAGATGGCAAACCCTATGCAGAGCAAATCACTTATGTAAAAGACCGCCCTGGCCACGACAGACGCTACGCGATGGACGCTAGCAAAATGGAGCGTGAACTCGGATGGAAACCTTGCGAAACGTTTGAGACCGGTATTCGCAAAACCGTGCAGTGGTACCTCGCCAACCAATCGTGGGTCGAAGGCGTGACGAGTGGCGCATATAGACAATGGCTAGATAAGCACTATGGTGCGTGAGTAATGCCATTAGATAGCAACTCAAGTTACCGCGTTTTATTATTGGGCGCGAATGGCCAACTTGGATTTGCGCTCGGGGGTGCATTGAAAGCGCTAGGTGAAGTAAAAGCCCTTACGCGTAGCGAAGCAGATTTTTCCAATGCGTTTGCTTTGCGCGATACCTTATTGCCTGTTGTTCAAAAACTCCAACCCCACGTCATAGTGAATGCTGTTGCGTACACCGCAGTGGACAAAGCCCAAACCGAGCAAGCCATTGCTTTGCAAGTCAATGCCCAATCCGTTGGCATATTGGCTGAGTTGGCTCAATCAATAAATGCCGTGCTAGTGCACTACTCAACTGATTATGTTTTTGATGGTGCTGGCAATACGCCTTGGTCAGAGGATGACCAAACGAATCCTTTATCTGTTTACGGACAAAGCAAATGGCTAGGCGAATGCGCAGTTCGACAGCATTGCCACAAGCATTTGATATTGCGTACCAGTTGGGTGGTTGGTGCGCATGGTAATAATTTCTTAAAAACTATGTTGCGATTGGCTGCCGAGCGAGATAGTTTGAAGGTGGTGGCAGATCAAATGGGAGCGCCTACCTCTGCTGAGGTGTTGGCAAAAGTTACTGTCGATTTTTTGCAAACTATGTTGCCTGCTGCGCAAGAGGATGCAAGATTTGGAACTTATCACCTTGCGGCTACTGGCGAAACCTCTTGGCATGCCTATGCGCAATATGTCATCGCTGGTGCTTTAAAACGCGGCGCGCATCTGACATGCAAACCTGAATCGATCGAGCCCATACCAACCAGTGCCTATCCATTGCCAGCACCGCGTCCTGCCAATTCGCGTTTGAATACAGAAAAAATACGTTCTACCTTTGGCACAGAGTTGCCTGCATGGCAGGTGGGGGTTGATGCCATACTAGACGTCTTGATCTAAGCAGGTTGGTCTAACTGCCTCGCTTTTCAACCCTAGTCCTAATCAAATCCTCATTTCCATTCAAGTCGCATAAAACCATGACTAAGCAACGCAAAGGCATCATCTTGGCTGGCGGTTCAGGCACCCGCCTTTACCCAGTGACACAAGCGGTGAGCAAACAACTCATGCCGGTCTATGACAAGCCCATGATTTATTACCCACTTAGCACTTTGATGCTCAGTGGCATCCGCGAAGTTTTGGTGATCTCCACACCACAAGACACCCCGCGCTTTAAAGATTTATTGGGCGATGGAAGTCAGTGGGGCATGCATATTGAATATGCGGTTCAACCAAGCCCAGATGGATTAGCCCAGGCCTTCATCATTGGTAAAAGCTTTGTGAACAACCATCCCAGCGCGTTGGTCTTAGGCGACAACATTTTTTATGGCCATGACTTGGTCAAGCAATTGCAAAGCGCGAATGCTCGAGAGCATGGTGCGAGCGTATTTGCCTACCATGTGACGGACCCTGAGCGCTATGGTGTAGTGGCGTTTGATGCACACCAGCGTGCTTTATCCATTGAAGAAAAGCCTGCACAACCAAAATCTAACTACGCCGTAACAGGCCTGTATTTTTATGACCAACAGGTCTGCGACATTGCAGCCAATGTCAAACCTTCGCACCGTGGTGAGCTAGAGATCACAGATATCAACAAACGCTATTTAGAGATGGGGCAGTTGAGTGTCGAGATCATGGGCCGCGGATTTGCATGGTTAGATACTGGCACGCATGAAAGTTTGATGGAGGCGGCTAGCTTTATTGCTACTTTGCAAAAACGCCAAGGCTTGATGGTGGCATGCCCAGAAGAAATCGCCTTTGTCCAAAATTGGATCGATGCTGCCGCATTAGAAAAACTAGCTACGCCATTGGCAAAGAACGGCTATGGCCAATACCTTTTGAATTTACTGAAATAACCACATGCCTTACCAAGTTAGTCCCACATCGCTTGACGGCGTTTTAATTCTGGAACCCCAGGTTTTTGGAGATGCACGCGGTTTCTTTTTTGAGAGCTTCAATAGCCGTGATTTTTTGCATGCTACGGGCTTGGACGTGCAGTTTTTGCAGGACAACCACAGTAAATCTAGTCAAGGTGTCTTGCGTGGATTGCACTATCAAATTCAACATCCGCAAGGTAAATTGGTGCGCGTCACACAGGGTGAGGTGTATGACGTTGCGGTGGATATGCGACGTTCGTCCAAGCAATTTGGCAAATGGGTCGGCACGCATTTGAGTGCAGAGAACAAACGCCAGTTGTGGGTGCCTGAAGGTTTTGCCCACGGCTTTGTGGTGCTCAGTGAGACAGCAGAATTTTTATATAAAACTACCGACTACTACCACCCAGAGCACGAGCGCAGTGTCTTGTGGTCAGACCCAGATTTAAAAATTCAGTGGCCTTTTAACTTTGACCCTAAATTGGCTGTCAAAGATGCTCAAGCCCCTTTGTTCAAAGATGCTGAGACTTTTGCGTGACTTGGTGGATTGAACTAGTTCAATCAACTAATTAACCATCACCAACTTACCCATTACCCCACGCGAGCCCATCTCCGCATAAGCCTGCTTGAGTTCTGCCATAGGCATGGTTTTGTGAATCACGGGTTTGATTTTTCCTTGGCCATACCACTGCGCTAACTCTTGCATCATGGCCGCATTGGCCGCACTTTCACGGCGCGAATAATCGCCCCAAAAAACACCCACGATAGACGCGCCTTTGAGTAAAGCCAAATTCCAGGGCAATGCTGGAATAGGGCCAGCTGCAAATCCCACCACCAAATAGCGTCCACGCCATGCGATAGATCTGAATGCGGGTTCTGCATAGTCACCACCGACAGGGTCGTAAATAACATCAGGTCCTTTGCCGTCAGTCAATTCTTTGAGTCGTTCACGAAAATTGTCTTTGTTGTAGTTAATGGTTGCGTCTGCTCCTTGCGCAGCACATAGATCACACTTTTCTTGTGTAGAGGCCGCTGCAATCACGCGCGCACCAGAGGCCTTAGCAATTTGAATGGCGGCAGTGCCTACGCCACCAGCAGCACCCAGTATCAACACTGTTTCACCCGCTTTGAGTTGCCCTCGGTCTAACAAGGCATGGTGCGATGTGGCATAGGTCATGATGAAGGCCGCTGCATCGACCGATCCGAAACCGGCAGGCAAAGGCATGCAGAGTTTAGCGGGCGCCAATGTGTGTGTTCCAAAGCCACCGGTGCCACTCAGGCATGCCACCGCTTGGCCAACTTGTAAATGGGTGACACCTTCGCCCACAGCCTCAACGATTCCCGCATATTCAGAGCCGGGCACAAAGGGCAGGGGCGGTTTCATTTGGTATTTGTTCTGCACGATCAAGAGATCGGGGAAATTCAAGCTCGCGGCTTCAATGCGAATGCGCACTTCACCTGCTTTGGGTTCAGGAGTGGGAAGCGATTTCCAAGTGAGGGCATCCACACCGATAGGGTTTTCACAAAGCCATGCGTGCACAAATATCTCCTTTAAATATGTGTGGAGATGATAGGGGATTTGTAATTCGTACTGGAAGTGTCACGGGGTAACCCTACAATCATTCGTCTTTGAAAGCTTGCATGAATATTTTGATTTCTAACGACGATGGCTATCAAGCCACTGGTATCGTTTCTCTGTATGAAGCCCTGAAAGATTTGGGGCGCGTGGAGGTGGTCGCACCTGAGATAAACAATAGCGCTAAATCCAATGCGTTGACCTTGCATTCGCCTTTGTATGTGCATCAAGCCAGCAATGGTTTTCGCTATATTAATGGCACACCTGCAGACTGTGTGCATATCGCATTGACGGGTTTGCTGGGGTACAAGCCTGATTTGGTGGTTTCAGGAATCAACAACGGCGCCAATATGGGCGACGACACGATTTACTCTGGTACGGTGGGCGCTGCGATGGAAGGCTATTTGTTTGGCATTCCGTCGATTGCGTTTTCGCAAGTAGAAAAAGGTTGGGCACATATTGATGCTGCTGCTGCCAAAGCACGCGCGCTAGTTCAAGACGTGATTGCCAACAAGCTCGTTGGAAATGGCGCTTGGTTATTGAATGTGAATGTGCCCAATAAATCTTTGGATCAAATCAAACCACTCAAGGTAACACGATTAGGTAGACGCCACGCAGCAGAGCGCGTGATCACCCAAACCAGTCCGCGGGGTGACACGATGTATTGGATTGGCAGTGCTGGCCCCGCCAAAGACGATAGCGATGGTACAGATTTCCACGCCACTTTCGAAGGCCATTGCTCTGTCACGCCCTTGCAAGTGGATTTAACCGAGCACGATAGCCTTGCAACATGGGGGCAGCGTTTGAACGGACGCCTTGGATGAAAGAGCGGCCGAGTTTTCCCGCCAAACTCGATACGGGTAGCAAATCGCCTGTGCCTAAAGTTGTTCCATCCAACATCGCTATCGGTTTTGGATTAGATTCTTCCACCGTCCGTGCCCGCATGGTTCAAAAACTAGCGCAGCAAGGTATTGAAGATGCAGGTGTGCTCGAGGCTATGGGGCGGATCGAGCGACATCTCTTTGTAGACAGTGCATTAGCCAACCAAGCTTATGAAGACACCAGTTTGCCCATAGGTTTGGGTCAAACCATTTCAAAACCCAATGTCGTTGCTCGCATGATTGCTTTACTCAGAGAAGCGCCTGGCGTGCAAGGGCAAATGATGGGACGTGTGCTCGAAATTGGTACTGGCTGTGGTTACCAAGCCGCTGTGTTGTCGTTAGTGGCGCGTGAGGTCTACAGCATCGAACGCTTGCGCGGATTACACGACAAGGCCCGCGAAAACTTAAGACCTATGCGCCTACCCAATGTGCATGTGATTTTTGGAGATGGCATGTTGGGCTATCCCAAAGGTGCGCCTTACAGCGCCATCATTGCCGCCGCTGGGGGCGAAGCCATTCCGCAAACTTGGATAGACCAACTCGCTGTAGGCGGGCGGATTGTGGCGCCCATGCAAGATGCCTCAGGGCAACAGGCCTTGGTGGTGATCGATAAGACTGCGCAAGGATTGAAGCAAGTCTTGTTAGAGCCTGTTCTCTTCGTACCCCTAAAATCGGGGATTGCTTGATGCAGGAGAAATGTGCATGAGACTTGCGGGATATTGGTTGTTGTTGGCTTTGTTGAGTGCCATGGTGCTCTCTGGTTGCGCCAATAAAAATCGTCCCGCACCTGTAGAAGACCGCTCTCCCAATGCTGCGCGTGCACCTGCCAAGATGGTCGCCAGTGCAGATAACGCTGGCAAACCTGGCTACTACAGCGTCAAGTCAGGCGACACATTGATCCGAATTGGCATGGACAACGGACAAAGTTGGCGTGATATTGCCCGCTGGAACAACATTGAGAACCCCAATCTGATCGAAACAGGACAAGTCTTACGCGTCACGCCGCCCGAAGAAACTGGTGTTGTTGTGCGTCCTGTGTCTTCCACCAACGTCGTGACGAGTCCAGCACCTGCAAATACAGCCAGTGCACCAGCGCCTGCTTCGAATACTGCTTCTGTCAGGCCGCCTGCTTCTGCTGCTAATCCTTCTAATGCATCAACACCAACCAACAACTTAGCCAATACTGATTCGGCGGAAGACACGGTTTCTTTCCAATGGCCAACGCGTGGCAATGTGCTAGCCGGGTTTGATGAAGTCAAAAACAAAGGTATAGACATTGCCGGAAAAGCAGGGGATCCAGTGCTAGCTGCTGCAGATGGCAAGGTGGTCTATGCAGGCTCTGGTTTGCGTGGTTACGGTAATTTGGTCATTCTTAAACACAACAACACCTACTTAACTGCCTATGCGCACAACCAATCTTTGTTGGTGAAAGAAGACCAAGCGATCAAGCGCGGTCAAAAAATTGCCGAGATGGGTAACAGCGATGCCGATCAGGTGAAGTTGCATTTTGAAATTCGTCGCCAAGGTAAACCCGTCGACCCAGCCAAATATTTGCCCGCCAATTGATGACGGATAGCGCGCTGCAGATTGAGTCGATGGACCTCGAAGCGCAAGGTGTTGCGCATCGGGAAGACGGAAAGGTTGTTTTTGTAGAGGGCGCGTTGCCATTTGAGACGGTTCGCGCCAATATTCATCGCAAGAAAAATAATTGGGAGCAAGGCTCTTTACTTGAAGTAGTACAAGAGTCCTCCCAACGTGTGCGCCCGGGATGTCCGCATTTTGGTTTGCATGCGGGTGCTTGTGGGGGTTGCAAAATGCAACATCTAGAAGCCAATGCGCAAGTGGCTGTCAAGCAGCGCGCCATGGAAGACAACCTCTGGCATTTGGGTAAGGTCAAGCCTGAAAATATTTTGCGTCCCATTTATGGACCCGCTTGGGGATATCGCTACCGTGCCCGCTTGTCGGTGCGCGACGTTCTCAAAAAAGGTACGGTGTTAGTGGGTTTTCATGAGCGTAAAAGTCGCTATGTGGCAGATATGCAGACTTGTCCGGTGCTACCACCGCACATAAATACATTGCTGATGCCTTTGAGGGCTTTGATTGAAAGCTTAGAAGCCCGTGCTACATGCCCTCAGATTGAACTGGCATGTGGCGACCATGTGACGGCCTTAGTTTTGCGTCATTTAGAGCCTCTGTCTGACGGCGATATTGATTTACTCAAGCTTTTCGCAACGAAACACCATGTGCAGTGGTGGCTTCAATCCAAAGGTCCCGATACAGTTACTTTGTTAGATGGGCAATTTCAAGAACAACTTGCATATGAATTGCCAGAGTTTGGCGTGACGATGCCTTTTAGACCTACAGACTTCACGCAAGTCAATCCGCATATCAACCGCGTCTTGGTGACGCGTGCTTTACGTTTGCTCGACGCAAGAGCCGATGAACGCGTAATTGATTGGTTCTGTGGCTTAGGAAATTTCACCTTACCTATTGCCACCATGGCGGGCCAAGTGCTGGGTATTGAGGGTAGTGATGCCTTGATTGCCCGCGCACGTGACAACTTAGCGTGGAATCAATCACAACGTAAGACAACTTTCGCTCCAACACAATTTGCTGCGCGTAATTTGTTTGATATGACGCCTGAGTTATTGGTGGCCGATGGCTCAGCTGATAAATGGCTAGTCGATCCGCCCCGCGAAGGCGCATTTGCATTAGCGCAAGCTTTGGCAGCCCTACATCAAGAACCAGATTTAAAGCAAGGGTGGAAGCCGCCTCGACGCATTGTGTATGTAAGTTGCAACCCTGCTACTTTGGCTCGTGATGCAGGTTTGTTAGTCAATGCTGCCGGATATACCTGCAGTGCTGCAGGTGCAGTCAATATGTTCCCGCATACGGCCCATGTGGAGAGCATGGCAGTTTTTGATTTATCAACTTAAGGCATTAAAAGTTGCTTTATGTTGTAGGCCTTTACCCCCATCAAATTGCAAAATTCTTAGATAAATAAAAAAGGGGCTCTAAGCCCCTTTTTGTTTGTTAAAAAATAACTAAGTTATTCGCGTTCACCACCAAAGATACCCAACAAAGCCAACAAGCTTTGGAATACGTTGAGTATGTCAAGGTAAAGAGTGAGTGTGGCGCTGATGTAATTGGTTTCACCGCCGTCCATGATTTGCTTGAGGTCATACAACATGAAAGCGCTGAAGATGGCCATGGACAAGACTGAGATAACCAACATGCCTGTCGATGAGCCTACGAAAATATTAATAATGCTGCCCACCATCAAAATAACGACGCCAACCATCAACCACTTGCCTAAGCCAGAGATGTCGCGTTTGATGACAGAAGACAGACTTGCCATTGCAAAAAAGACACCAGCAGTGCCGCCAAAAGCGGTCATTACCAACTCGGCGCCGTTTTTGAAACCTAAGACCATAGCAATCATGCGCGAGAGCATGAGACCCATGAAGAAGGTGAAACCTAATAAAACATAAACCCCAGTGGAAGAATGTTTAGTCTTTTCAATGGCATAAATGAAACCAAATGCCCCAGCGAGCATCAGAATAATGCCCAGGCCGCCAGACAAGGCGTAGCTGATACCAGAGGCCACTCCGACCCATGCACCTAAAACTGTTGGTAGCATGCTGACAGCAAGCAACCAATAGGTATTGCGTAAGACGCGGTTGCGGTCTTCGGACGATAAGACGTCGTAGTATTCGACTGATTGGATATGGTCGTTCATGTCACGATCTCCTGTAAATACCTGCACATGCAGATTCACCCATTTTAGGGCAATTGGTTTTAAAAAGCTTGGTGTAAATCCTAGTTTTTGCAAGGGTTTACATGGGAATATGTGGGTATGCTTTGCCCTAAATCAATAGTTAGCATGTCTTTGCGTTTAAAAAATCCAAAGCAATGCGTTCTCAATAGTTTTCTTCAACATAGATTCGTTATGAAAAACAAACCTTATTTAGAGTCTTCTGACATAAAAACTATTCTTGCAGCCGCAGAGGCAGAAGCAGTCAAAAATAACTGGGCCGTGGTGATTGCAGTGGTCGACGATGGTGGACATTTGTTGGGAATGCACCGAATGGATGGCGTTGCGACGATTTCTGCGCACATCGGACCAGCTAAGGCTACAACGGCCGCATTGGGCCGACGCGAAAGCAAGGTTTACGAAGACACCATCAACAATGGTCGTTATTCGTTTTTGAGTGCGCCCTACTTACAGGGCATGCTCGAAGGTGGTGTGCCCATCATCAAAGACGGCCTATGTATTGGCGCAGTGGGTGTGAGTGGCGTGAAATCTAACGAAGACGCCCAGATTGCCAAAGCAGGTATTGCAGCTTTAGGGTTGTAAAGAACTGTTGACTGTTTAATAAGTCAATCGCTCTGGACTGATTTCTTGCAGAATAGTTGTGGCGATCTCTTCAATGCTTTTGTGGGTGGTGGATAACCATCGAATGCCAGCGCGGCGCATCATGGATTCCGCTTCTGCCACTTCGTAACGGCAATTGGCAAGGTTGGCGTAGTTCGAGTTAGGCCGACGCTCGTTGCGAATTTCACTCAAACGATCGGGCTGGATCGTTAAACCAAATAGTTTCTTTTTGAATGGGGCCAATGCAGGGGGCAACTGCTTGCGTTCAAAGTCGTCGGGTATGAGCGGGTAATTTGCTGCTTTCAACCCATGTTGCATGGCCAAATACAAGCTGGTCGGCGTTTTACCGCTGCGGCTGACGCCCACCAAGATCACATCGGACATTTCTAAGTCACTGTTGAGTTGGCCGTCGTCATGTGCCAGAGAAAAATTGATAGCTTCGATGCGGTCATGGTATTCCTTGCTCTTACTGGCATCTGAAAAGCGACCGATGCGGTGGTTAGATTTGATACCCAGTTCGGCTTCTAGCGGGTTCACAAAGGTGCCAAACATATCGAGCATCATGCCTTTGCTACCGTCGAGAATGACTTTGAGTACATCTTCATCCACCAAGGTAGTGAACACAATGGGCTTGCGTCCCTCTATCTCAGCGGTGTGGTTGATTTGGCGAACCGCTTGGTGCGCTTTGTCGACCGAGTCGACAAATGGCAAGCGTACATGCCTGAACTTGAGTTCAAACTGCGCCAAGATGGCGTTACCAAAGGTTTCAGCAGTAATACCCGTGCCGTCAGAGATAAAAAATACGGTTGGGTTTGGCATGGTTGTTGGTTTCCTAAAAAACAGGGTTGGCTAACTACAATGCCCAGATTATCCGAATTTCGCCATGCAGATAAGCCCCACACGCATAAAAGTACAAAGTAGCGCTCGCTGCATGGCCTCGCACGTTTTAACTTTTGGAGCTCTCCCATGTCAGCACTTTTTTCTGCGACCGCCCTGGTCGTTCCGTTTGAAAACCTGAGGATGACCGATGTCGAGTCGGTGGGCGGCAAAAATGCCAGCCTCGGCGAGATGATTTCCCAACTTCCCTCCGGCGTTCGTGTACCGACGGGTTTTGCCACCACAGCGCACGCATTCCGTGCTTTTTTACAGCACGATGGATTGACCGACAAAATCAATGCAAAGCTCACTGCTTTAGATACTGAGGATGTGCGCGCTTTGGCCCAGGTTGGTGCTGAAATTCGCGGCTTGGTCTTGGCCCAACCTTATCCAGCAGATTTAGAGAAATCCATTCGCGAAGCATTCGCCACACTTAGTGCTGGCGATGCGCAGGCGTCTTTTGCGGTGCGTTCATCTGCTACCGCTGAAGATTTACCCGACGCTTCTTTTGCAGGGCAGCAAGAAACTTTCTTAAATGTGGTCGGCATTGAAGAAGTGCTGCACAAGATGAAAGAAGTCTTTGCATCGCTCTACAACGACCGCGCTATCAGTTACCGCGTGCACAAAGGCTTTGCCCACGCCGATGTGGCTTTGTCCGCAGGCGTGCAACGCATGGTGCGCTCTGACTTAGGCGCGGCCGGCGTGATGTTCACTATCGACACAGAATCAGGTTTTGAAGATGTGGTGTTCATCACATCAAGCTACGGATTGGGCGAGACTGTGGTGCAAGGCGCAGTCAACCCAGACGAGTTTTATGTGCATAAGCCAATGCTCAAGGCGGGTAAGCGCGCGGTGATCCGACGCAATCTGGGATCTAAGTTGATTCAAATGGAGTTTTCTTCGCCTGAAGAAAAAAAAGCCAGCGGGCATTTGGTCAAAACCACCGATGTACCCACCGAGTTGCGTAACCGTTATTCATTGACAGACGCTGAAGTGGAGCAACTCGCCCAATATGCATTGGTCATCGAACAGCACTACGGCCGACCCATGGATATTGAATGGGGCAAAGACGGTAACGACGGTTTGCTGTACATCTTGCAAGCTCGCCCCGAGACGGTCAAGAGTCAGCAAAAAGGCCAATCGGAACTGCGCTACAAACTTAAAGGGCACGGCACGGTGCTTGCACATGGCCGTGCAATTGGGCAAAAAATCGGAACTGGTCCCGTGCGCTTGGTGCACAACATCAGTGAAATGGACAAAGTGCAACCAGGCGACGTGTTGGTCACTGACATGACGGATCCCAATTGGGAGCCCGTGATGAAGCGCGCGAGTGCGATCGTCACTAATCGAGGAGGACGCACCTGCCACGCGGCCATCATTGCGCGCGAATTAGGCATTCCAGCCGTAGTAGGTTGTGGCGATGCCACTGAGCATCTCAAAGAAGGTACCTTGGTCACGGTGAGTTGTGCAGAAGGTGACACCGGACATATTTATGACGGTTTACTTGAGACTGAGGTAACAGAAGTAGAGCGCGGAACCATGCCGCAGATCAAAACCAAGATCATGATGAACGTGGGCAATCCGCAGTTGTCATTCGATTTTTGCCAGTTGCCTAACGACGGCGTAGGCTTGGCGCGATTGGAGTTCATCATCAACAACAACATTGGTGTGCACCCCAAGGCGATTCTGGATTACCCCAATGTGGATGCCGATTTAAAGAAGGCTGTCGAATCTGTGGCGCGTGGTCATGCTTCGCCACGCGCTTTCTATGTCGACAAAGTGGCTGAAGGCGTGGCCACTATCGCTGCGGCCTTTTGGCCTAAACCGGTGATCGTGCGTTTGTCGGATTTCAAGTCCAACGAATACCGCAAACTCATTGGCGGCAGCCGCTACGAGCCTGAAGAAGAAAATCCCATGTTGGGCTTCAGGGGTGCTGCGCGTTACATCAGTGAAGATTTTCGGGAAGCTTTTGCTATGGAGTGCGAAGCCATGCGACGAGTTCGCACAGACATGGGCTTGACCAATGTGCAGGTGATGGTGCCATTTGTGCGCACCTTGAAGCAGGCAGAGCGCGTCACCCAACTGTTGTCACAGCACGGACTCCAACGCGGAGAGAACGAACTCAAGATCATCATGATGTGTGAAGTGCCCAGCAATGCGATTTTGGCCAACGAGTTCTTGCAGTTCTTTGACGGCTTTTCCATTGGATCTAACGACTTGACC
This sequence comes from uncultured Burkholderiales bacterium, assembly GCA_903880855.1. Taxonomy (GTDB): domain Bacteria; phylum Pseudomonadota; class Gammaproteobacteria; order Burkholderiales; family Burkholderiaceae_C; genus Limnohabitans. Next base: position 31,044 of record CAIRQX010000125.1, read on the forward strand.
CAGCTCACGCTCGGTCTAGACCGTGATTCAGGCTTAGAGCTGCTGGCTGCCGACTTTGACGAACGCGACCCTGCTGTCAAAGTACTGCTGAAACAAGCGATTGCCGCCTGCAAGGCCCAGGGCAAATACGTCGGAATTTGCGGCCAAGGCCCCAGCGACCACCCCGATTTTGCCCACTGGTTGGCCGACGAGGGCATCAACTCCATCTCGCTCAACCCTGACAGCGTGATCGAAACCTGGAAAATGTTAGCCAAATAGACTACAATCGAGGGCTTTCCACCTTGCTGCATTGCGACAGACGCCGCGAGCAGCTCCATCCATAAGGAGTGTCTATGCGTCATTACGAAATCATTTTGTTGATCCATCCGGATCAAAGCGAGCAGGTTCCCGCCATGCTCGAGCGTTACAAAGGCATGATCACCGCTGGTGGTGGTGCCATTCACCGTGTTGAAGATTGGGGCCGCCGTCAGCTGTCCTACATGATCAACAAGTTGGCCAAAGCCCACTACATCTGCCTGAATATTGAAGCCAACCAAGACGTCATGACGGAGTTGGAACACGCTTTCAAGTTCAACGATGCTGTCTTGCGTCACCTCACTGTTTTGCGTAAAAAAGCAGATACCGGTCCATCTTCGATGATGAAAACCGTGGAGCGCGAGGAAGCCCGCAAATCACAACAGGCTGAGTACTCGGCTTAACCCTGCAGTTATTGCGAGGTGTGAACCAACTGGTTTTGAGTGCTTGCATCGTAGAGGCTTCGGCCATGCGATACACCCCCGCCGGATTGCCCGCCCTTGATATGCGACTCGAACACGGGTCTGACGTACAAGAAGCTGGACAAACTAGGCAAGCCAAAGCAAATCTCAAAGCAGTGGCCCTAGGCAGGGTGGCTGAGCGATTGGTTCAGCAACCCTTGGGTCAAGAGTTCAGGTTCACCGGATTCATATCCTCACCGCGCAACAGCAAACAGATTGTTTTTCATATTCAAGATTTTCAGAACATTTCATAGGATGCCCGATCATGGCCACATTTAAGAAATTCAACAAAGACAAGCGCCCTAAGCGCAATACCCAATCGCTGTTGTTCAAGCGCAAGCGTTTTTGCCGCTTCACTGTCACTGGCGTAGAAGAAATCGACTACAAAGATGTAGACACCTTGCGTGACTTCATCGCTGAAAACGGCAAGATCATTCCTGCCCGTTTGACCGGCACCCGCGCGATTTACCAGCGCCAACTCAACACCGCCATCAAGCGCGCACGCTTCTTGGCCTTGGTCCCGTACAGCGACCAGCACAAGATCTAAGGAGTTACGACTATGCAAATCATTCTGCTCGACAAGGTCGTTAACCTTGGAAACCTTGGCGAAGTCGTCAAAGTTAAAGACGGCTACGCTCGTAACTTCTTGATTCCTTCAGGCCGCGCACGTCGCGCCACTGAGTCGGCCATCAAAGAATTCGAAGTGCGCCGCGCTGACCTAGAAAAAGCTGCCGCTGCCAAATTGGCTGCTGCGCAAGCCCAAGGCGACAAGCTTGGTGGTACCGCCATCAAGCTCAGCCAAAAAGCGGGTGTGGACGGTCGCCTGTTCGGTTCAGTTACCAACTTCGACATTGCCGAAGAGTTGACCAAAAACGGCTACGAAGTGGCCAAGTCACAAATCCGTATGCCTACAGGCCCTATCAAATTGGTAGGCGACAGCACGGTGAGTGTGGCTTTGCACACTGACGTGGTAGTGGAAATCACTGTATCTGTCTATGGCGAGACCGCTTAAAAAAAGCTAAAGCACTAGCTGTTTAATGCGAATGCATTAATCCAAACGGATTAAGCTAATTCAGCAGACTGGAAAGCCGCTCTTTTGAGCGGCTTTTCTTTTGATATCCCCAACAAACGCACTGCTTATCCACAGCTTTATCCTCAGGTTTTGAGCTTGTCAGGGCTTAGGATGTACGTTTTACGAAAACACCATGTCAGCCGTTCTATCCAACTTTGACGAAGGCTTTTCAGCCGACCAGCAAATTGCGCAACTGCGCATACCACCGCATTCGATGGAGGCGGAGTCGAGTGTCTTGGGGGGCTTATTACTTGATAACAAGTCATGGGAGCAGGTCGCTGACTTGCTTTCTGAGGGCGTGTTTTATCGCTACGAACATCGGCAAGTGTATTTAGCGATTCAAGCACTCGTCAACGCCTCTCGGCCTGCGGATGTCATCACCGTTTACGAACATTTGCAGTCCATTGGCAAAGCAGAAGAAGTCGGTGGCCTAGGGTATTTGAATTCGCTGGCGCAATATGTTCCGAGCGCAAGCAATATCCGTCGCTATGCAGAAATCGTGCGCGAACGCTCCATCTTGCGCAAACTCGTCACTGCCAGTGACGAGATAGCGACCAACGCTTTCAATACACAAGGCAAACCTGTCCCGCAAATCTTGGACGAGGCAGAGCAAAAAATCTTCCAAATCGGCGAAGAAGGTTCTCGCTTGAAGCAGGGCTTTCAAAGCATGGACCAATTGGCCGTGATTTTGTTGGACCGCGTTAATCAGATGGCGGATAGCCCCAACGACATCACTGGCGTGCCTTCAGGCTTTGTTGACTTTGACAAAATGACCTCTGGCATGCAGGCGGGCGACTTGATCGTGCTGGCCGCACGTCCTTCTATGGGTAAAACAGCGTTGGCCATCAATATTGCTGAGCATGTTGCTTTGAACGAAGGTCTTCCAGTTGCAGTGTTCTCTATGGAAATGGGCGCATCGCAATTGGCGATTCGTATCGTTGGCTCTATCGGACGTATTGACCAGCAGCGCTTACGCACAGGGAAATTGAACCAAGAAGAATGGCCACGGTTAACAGAGGCTATGGAGAAGTTGCGCAATGTGTCGCTGCATATCGATGAGACGCCAAGTCTCACACCGATGGAGCTTCGCGCGAATGCGCGCCGACTTGCGCGTACTTGTGGCAAATTAGGTTTGATCGTCGTCGACTATTTGCAGTTGATGAGCGGTAACACCAGCAGCAGTAACGGAGACAACCGTGCGACAGAGATTGGTGAAATTTCGCGTGGATTAAAAATGTTGGCGAAAGAGTTGCAGTGTCCTGTGATTGCACTTTCTCAACTAAACCGCAGCGTCGAGACGCGCACCGACAAGCGCCCCATGATGAGTGATTTGCGCGAATCTGGCGCAATCGAACAAGACGCGGACGTCATCATGTTCATTTACCGTGATGACTACTACAACAAAGACTCCAAAGAACCTGGCGTGGCCGAGATCATCATCGGCAAACACCGCAACGGCCCGACGGGTACAGTGAAACTGGCTTTCCTAAAACCGATCACCCGCTTCGAGAGCTTGGCAAGCGGCTACAGCAACGGCGATTATTAAATTTTCGTAGGCGAGTAAATTTAAAGCACGTCGCTGGCAAAGTCTGCCAAGCGAGAGCGCTCACCACGTGCCAGCGTGATATGCCCGCCATGTGGCCAACCTTTGAAGCGGTCTACCGCAAAGGTCAAACCGGATGAGCCTTCCGTCAAGTAAGGCGTATCGATCTGCGCTAAATTACCCATACAAATAATTTTCGTACCGGGACCCGCACGGGTGATCAAGGTTTTCATTTGCTTGGGCGTCAAGTTTTGCGCCTCGTCAATGATCAAATACTTATTGAGGAAGGTACGACCGCGCATGAAGTTCAAGCTCTTGATCTTGATGCGACTGCGAATCAACTCATTAGTCGCCGCACGACCCCATTCACCTGCACTGGTCTCAGTTTTGGCCAGCACTTCTAAGTTATCGTCCAAAGCGCCCATCCAAGGGCCCATTTTTTCTTCTTCGGTACCAGGCAAGAAACCAATGTCTTCGCCAACACTAACTGTGGCACGCGTCATGATGATTTCGGTGTAGCGGCGGTCGTCCAACACTTGGGTCAAGCCAGCAGCTAGTGCCATTAAAGTTTTGCCCGTGCCCGCTGTGCCGGTGAGCGTGACAAAGTCAATCTCAGGATCAGTCAGCAAATTCATTGCAAAGTTTTGTTCACGGTTGCGGGTGGTGACGCCCCACACTGCATTTTTAAGGTGTGTGAAATCTTTCAGTGTTTTCAGCACCACGGTTTTGCCACGGATCTCGGTCACGCGCGCATACAAGCTAGGTTCACCAGGAGACTCGAAATACACAAACTGGTTGATATGCAATTCAGGAACGATAGGGCCGCTCAAACGGTAAAAGGTTTGGCTGCCACTTTGCCAACTCTCAACAGACTTGGCGTGTTTGATCCAAAAGTCATGCGGTAAGGCCAATGCGCCTGAATACAGCAAGTCGCCGTCTTCTAGCGTTTTGTCGTTTTGGTAGTCCTCTGCTAAAAGACCAAGTGCACGCGCTTTGACGCGCATGTTGATGTCTTTAGACACCAACACCACAGGACGAGGCGCATATTGCACGCGTAGTGCTTCTACCACGCCCAAAATTTGGTTGTCCGCTTTGCCTTGCGGCAGGCTAGGGGGTAGCGTGAAATTCAGCGGCTGGGTTTGAAAGAACAAACGACCGCCGACTTCTCGGTGGCCTGTCCCGCTAAGTTGAATACCAGTTGTGATGTCCGCATCGTGGTGGTGTGCGACCAATGCATCAAGCGAGCGGCTAGTTTGGCGCGCATTGCGTGCGACCTCTGTCATACCTTTTTTATTACTGTCGAGTTCTTCCAGCACGATCATGGGCAAGAAGATATCGTGCTCTTCAAAACGATAGAGGCACATCGGGTCGTGCATCAATACATTGGTATCGAGCACAAATAACTTGGTGGGCCCAGTGCTTTTTGTCTTCTTTGGCTTTGCTGCCGAACGGGCAGTGGGGACTGATCTACGTTCAGTGGTTTGCGCTTTGCCTGGATAAGTCTCAGGCGTCATGAGTTCTTGCAGCAATTCACCGCCACCTGAGCGATCAAAGCCCTCAACCGAGGGGCTGTGGGCTTGTCTTTCGATTAACTCTTCTTGTTCACTGGGACGACGGGCTAGTCGGGTTTTGGCAGGGGCATCAAATGCTTCGGTATTGAGGAGGGAGGCGCGTTTAGAGGGTGCTGGTGGCAGGGGCATGAGTGAATAGACTAGAGAGTTGAAACATGATGCAGATGAGCAAGAAGTGAAAAAGCCGCCTGGAGGCCGAGGCGGCTTTTATTGAAAGAAACATTCACAACTTGCAGTGTCATGGAAACACTATAACCTATGAATTTGGCTGATTTGTGTCAGTTATCCGCCAGCTTTCTTCAGGGCTTTTACAGCTTTTAACACTTCGTCCACATGACCTGGCACTTTGAGTCCGCGCCATTCTTGTTTAAGCGTGCCATCAGAGCCGACTAAAAAGGTGCTGCGCTCAATACCTTTGACTTTTTTGCCGTACATGATTTTGTTTTTGACAACACCAAACATGTGGCACATTTTTTCTTCTGTGTCGGCAATTAACTCGAAAGGCAATTCGAGTTTGGTTTTGAAGTCGTCATGGGACTTCATGTTGTCGCGTGATACGCCAAAGACGATGGCACCGGCTTTGGCAAAGTCTTTGTATTTGTCGCGAAACTGCATGGCCTCGGTGGTGCATCCTGGCGTGTTGTCCTTGGGGTAGAAGTACAAGACCACCATATGGCCGTTATGAGAGGAATTTGACACCTTGATGCCGCCCGTGGCGTTGGCTTCAAATTCAGGGAGGGGTTTGTTGACGACAATTGCCATAGCGCTCAATCAGGTGTGACAGTGGGAAAGGCCAAAAAGATAGGGCGACTGTCTAGACCGCGCCCACCAACGGCAACCCGCAATTTTAACTGGAAAATCCAATCAAGGCTCCTATGCCTTGTTCCCCATTAGACAAACGGAGCGCTAAACCACCATAAAAGTCTTGATTAGGCCTCGATAACCAATGCTGCCGCTACTTTGCGACCCTCGCCCGCCAAAATATTGAAGGTCCGGCAGGCGGCAAAAGTGTCCATAGTTTCCATGCCGATGCCGCGTTGCATCAATGGGGAAACCCAGGCGGGTTGGACAAAGCGAAGCTGTGCACCGCTACCAAAAATCACGAGTTCTACCGATAAATCTGCCAAACGCGCAAAGTGGGCGGGGGTAAGTTCGGAAAAGCGGTTGCAGTCCCAGTTCATTTGTTCCCCATGCGAGGTGATCACCACACTGCGCATGACTTTTTCTCCTGATATGCCGATCCAACCTGGGCCATAGCCAGTCACGGAGAGTGTGTCGATGCGATCGGGTTGGAGTTTCATAGGGGGAGGAGGGGGAACTGTGGTCAAATTATAGGTTTTCACCCTATAAAAGAGCCCTTGGAGGGACTTTGCGAACCATTCAAAAATCCAACAAGCTGTCCAACGTCTGTTACGACATACGCGGGCCCATCATGGACCGCGCCCGTCAAATGGAAGAGGATGGTCAAAAAATCATCAAACTCAATATCGGCAATTTAGCCGTATTCGGCTTTGATGCCCCCGAAGAAATCCAACAAGACATGATCCGAAACTTGCCCAATTCGGCGGGTTACTCAGACAGCAAGGGTATTTTTGGGGCACGCAAAGCGGTGATGCACGAAACCCAGCGCCAAGGCATCAAGGGCGTTGGACTAGACGATATTTATTTAGGCAACGGTGCCAGCGAATTGATCGTCATGGCGACCAATGGTTTGTTAGACGATGGCGACGAGTTGCTTTTACCGGCGCCTGACTATCCCTTGTGGACTGCTGCAGTGAGCCTGTCAGGCGGCACACCTGTGCACTATTTGTGCGACGAAGCCAATGGTTGGATGCCAGACATTGAAGACATTCGCAAAAAAATAACTCCCCATACCAAAGGGATTGTGGTGATCAACCCGAACAACCCTACTGGTGTGCTCTATACAAATGCCTTGCTCCAACAAATCATTGACTTAGCGCGTGAACACGGCTTGGTTATTTTTGCGGACGAGGTCTATGACAAAGTGTTGTATGACGGCGTCAAACACACACCGATTGCAAGCTTGAGCTCAGATGTGCTGACTTTGACATTCAATTCGCTCTCTAAAAGTTATCGTTCTTGCGGTTACCGCGCAGGTTGGTTGATTGTTTCTGGCGACAAAAAGCCTGCAGCCGATTACATCGAGGGCTTGAATATGCTCTCGAACATGCGCTTGTGCGCCAACGTGCCTGGCCAATGGGCGATTCAAACTGCGCTAGGTGGTTACCAAAGCATCAATGACTTAGTGGGTGAGGGTGGCCGTTTGCGCAAGCAACGTGATTTGGCCTATGAGCTCATCACCGCTATTCCGGGTGTGACTTGCGTCAAACCGCATGCCGCCCTGTATTTGTTTCCCCGCTTAGACCCCAAGGTCTATCCAATTAAAGACGACCAACAGTTCTTTTTAGAAATGCTGCAAGACACCAAAGTGATGTTGGTGCAAGGTACGGGATTCAATTGGCCCAACCCAGACCATTTCCGTGTGGTTTTCTTGCCCCATGAAGATGAGTTGCGCGAAGCTATCGCTCGCATGGCGAAATTTTTAGAAAACTACCGAAACAACCGAGCAGCATGAAACCGATACAAGTTGGCCTTTTAGGCATTGGCACCGTAGGCAGTGGCACTTTTGAAGTGCTCAAACGCAATCAAGAAGAAATCCAACGCCGCGCTGGCCGCCCTATACAAATCACGATGGTCGCTGACTTGGACACCGCTCGTGCCCAAGAGATTGTGGGCAACGCTGTAAAAGTGGTGAATGACGCGCGACTAGTGATTGCCAATCCAGACATCGACATCGTGGTCGAACTCATCGGTGGTTATGGCATCGCCAAACAATTGGTGCTCGAAGCGATTGCTGCCGGCAAGCATGTGGTGACAGCCAACAAAGCCTTGTTGGCTGTGCATGGCACAGAGATTTTTGCTGCTGCGCACAAAAAAGGTGTGATGGTGGCATTTGAGGCGGCTGTTGCAGGCGGCATACCGATCATCAAAGCTTTGCGCGAGGGGTTGAGTGCCAACCGAATCCATTGGGTGGCGGGCATCATCAACGGTACGACCAATTTCATCTTGTCTGAAATGCGCGACAAAGGTTTGGCCTTTGGTGACGTTCTCAAACAAGCGCAAGCTTTAGGTTATGCAGAGGCAGACCCTACGTTTGATATTGAAGGTGTCGATGCGGCGCACAAAGCCACCATCATGGCTGCGATTGCCTTTGGCGTGCCTGTGCAGTTTGATAAAGCGTATGTCGAAGGCATCACCAAACTCGAAGCGCAAGATATCCGCTATGCCGAACAGTTGGGTTATCGCATCAAGCTCTTGGGTATTTCTAAGCGTACCGCTACTGGTATTGAATTGCGTGTGCATCCTTGCTTGGTGCCTGCCAAGCGTTTGATCGCCAATGTAGAAGGCGCCATGAATGCAGTGATGGTGCAAGCCGATGCAGTCGGAACAACGCTGTACTACGGCAAAGGTGCTGGAAGCGAGCCCACAGCCAGTGCTGTGATTGCAGACTTGGTAGACGTCACACGATTGCACACGGCGGACCCGTTGAACCGCGTGCCCCATTTGGCATTCCAACCGGAAACCTTTGACCAAGCGATGAGCAATTTGCCTGTGTTGCCCATGGAACAGGTGGTCACCAGTTATTACTTGCGTTTGCGCGTGGCAGACCAAGCCGGTGTGTTGGCGCAAATTACCGGCATCTTTGCGCAAGCCGCTATCAGCATTGATGCCGTGTTGCAACGTGAGGCCGGTGAGGGCGAGAACCAAACCGACTTGATCATCCTGACCCACGACTGTGTGGAGGCCAAGATGAACCAAGCCTTAGCGCAGATGCAACAACTCAGCACAGTGCTGGCGCCCATCACCCGTATTCGTAAAGAAGAGTTGAACTGATGTTGTATTTGTCGACGCGCGGGCATCCTGAGCGCAAGAAGTTTTGTGACATCTTGCTCGAAGGATTAGCACCTGATGGCGGCCTGTATTTGCCCGAGCACTATCCGCAAATTGACGATGCGCACCTAGGACGCTTGCGTACTATTTTGCAAACCCAAGGCTATGCCGCATTGGCTTTTGAGGTGCTGTCGCTGTTCATCGATGACATTCCCTCGGATGACTTGAGGGCGCTCTGTAATAAGACTTATACAGAGGCTGTCTTTGGCACAAAACAAATCGTGCCATTGCGTCCCTTGGGTGATGGCCTGTTGGTAGAAGCTTTGTCTAATGGACCTACCTTGGCTTTTAAAGATATGGCCATGCAGTTGCTGGGTAATTTGTTTGAATACGAATTGGCCCGCCGCGGGGAGGAACTCAATATCTTTGGCGCCACCAGTGGTGACACCGGTAGCGCAGCGGAATATGCGATGCGTGGCAAGCGCGGCGTGCGTGTCTTCATGACCAGTCCAAACGGGCGTATGAGCCCGTTCCAACAGGCGCAGATGTTTAGCTTGATGGATGAGAACATACACAACATTGCGATTGAAGGTGTGTTTGACGATTGCCAAGATTTAGTGAAAGCCGTCTCCAATGATTTGGAGTTCAAAGCCAAATACAAAATTGGAACGGTCAATTCCATCAATTGGGCGCGCTTGCTAGCGCAAGTGGTGTATTACTTCGCGGGCTATTTACAAGCCACTTCAAGTAACTCACAAAAAGTCAGCTTTACCGTGCCAAGTGGAAATTTTGGCAATATTTGCGCCGGCCATGTGGCGCGCATGATGGGCTTGCCCATTGATACCTTGGTTGTGGCAACAAATGAAAACGATGTCTTAGACGAGTTTTTCAAAACCGGGGTGTACCGTGTGCGTGGCAGTGCCGACACGCACGAAACATCCAGCCCGTCGATGGATATTTCTAAGGCCAGCAATTTCGAACGTTTTGTATTTGATTTGTTAGGACGTGATGCAAATACGACCCGTGATTTGTTCTCCACCCAGATCTCCAAGAACGGTCGTTTTGATTTAAGCCAACATCCCCGCTTTGCATTGGCTACGAAGCAGTTTGGGTTCATCAGCGGTAAGAGCACCCATGCCAATCGCTTGAGCACGATTCAATCTGTGTATGCGCAACACCATCAAATGATTGATACCCACACTGCTGATGGCGTGAAAGTGGCGCGTGAGTATGTGAAGCCTGGCATTCCCATGGTTGTTTTGGAAACCGCTTTGCCGATCAAATTTGCCGAGACCATTCAAGAGGCCTTAGGTCAATCGCCAATATGCCCTGATAAGTTCGTAGGCATCGAACTTTTGCCAAAACGTGTGCATGTGATGCAAGCCGACGTGGAACAAATCAAAAGTTTTATCGCTTTGCATTGCGAGAGCGCATGAAGGTCGTTGCGTTTGCAGGTTTCTCAGGATCTGGCAAAACTACTTTGGTCGAGCAGTTGATAGGTGCTTTTCGACTTCGCGGCTTAAGGGTCTCCGTAGTCAAGCATGCACACCACAACTTCGACATTGACCACCCAGGTAAAGACAGCTGGCGGCACCGAGAGGCTGGTGCATTTGAAGTGGTTGTAGCCTCCGACCAACGTTTGGTCTTACAGCGGCAGTTTGAGCAACCCACACAACTTTCAGTGCACCAATTGTTGGCAGAGGTATATGACGGCGTCGACTGGGTATTGGTAGAAGGTTTCAAGCAAAGCGATGTGCTGAAGGTGGAAGTGTGGCGTCACGCGTCTGGACAGCCAACGCGTTATGCTGACGACGATTTTGTCGTGGCTATTGCTACCGACTCACCTGAGCTTCTGCCATCGCCCACCGAGCGACCCGTGATGGATTTGAACCAACCTGATGCCATCTGCGAATGGCTATTGGCCAATGCCGACCGTTTTGAATACAACCGAATTTAGTTTATGAGCAGACCCCCACTCTTGACGTTAGACGAAGCGCTTCCTCAATTGCTGGCGCACGCGCAGGTTCTCACTGAAACGCAAACGGTATCTACCTTTGATGCCGATGGTCGTGTGCTCGCGCAAGACGTCGTCTCTGCTTTGCAGGTGCCGCCACAAGACAACAGTTCGATGGATGGCTATGCGTTGCGTTTTGCTGACTGTGTAAAAACTAATGCCGTTTTAAAAGTGACGCAACGTATTCCTGCCGGTTCCCACGGGACAACATTACACGCGGGTGAAGCCGCACGCATTTTTACTGGAGCACCTATCCCAGAGGGTGCAGACGCGGTCGTGATGCAAGAAGACTGCGAACCACTCGATGACAACCAAGTGCGCGTGAATTCTGCAGTCGCTTTGGGCCAATGGATTCGTCGCTCAGGTGAAGACGTAACGCGCGGCGCCAAAGTTTTGCAAAAAGGCGATCGACTCACGCCTGCATCCTTAGGTATGGCCGCTAGCGTTGGATTGGCGCAATTGCAAGTGACGCGACCCCCACGTGTCGCTTTGTTTTCTACGGGTGATGAATTGGTGATGCCGGGCGACATCGCGCCAGACAAGATGCCCGTGGGATCCATTTACAACTCCAACCGATTTTTCTTGCGTGCCATGTTGCAACGATTAGGTTGCGAGGTAACAGATTTAGGTGTCGTGCCCGATCAACGAGAAGCTACGGTGGCAGCGTTACAAAGCACAGCCAAGCAGCACGATTTGATATTGACCAGCGGTGGCGTGTCGGTGGGGGAGGAAGACCACATCAAGCCAGCAGTAGAACGTTTGGGTAATTTGAATTTATGGCAATTGGCAATCAAACCTGGAAAGCCGTTTGCCTATGGAAGCATCCATTCAGAAGGTGGCCCATGCCACTTCATGGGCTTACCCGGTAATCCAGTGTCAAGCTTCATCACCTTCTTGTTATTGGTGCGGCCTTTTTTGTTGGCCTTGCAAGGCGCACGGCACAAAGATATTCAACGCTCTACGCGCATCGCCCATTTCGACTGGCCACGTGCTGACAAGCGACGTGAATTCTTGCGTGTCAAACACAACGCGCAAGGCGGATTGGATTTGTTTGCTAACCAAAGTTCAGGTGTGTTGACCTCTACTGTGTGGGGCGATGGTGTGGTGGATAACCCCGCTGGCCAAGCTATCAAGCCAGGCGACACGGTGCAATTTATTTCTTTTGCGGAGTGGATGGCATGAGGGTGACGGTGCGCTACTTTGCGTCTATTCGTGAAGCTATAGGACACGGTAGTGAAGTGATTGAGACCGATTCCACAACGGTTGCCGCACTGCGTGACGTTTTGCTGGCGCGAGGAACTACGTATCAAGAAGCCTTGTCTTCAGAGCGTGCTGTAAGGATGGCTTTGAACCAATCGGTATGCGATGGAACAGCACTTTTACAAGACAACTGCGAAGTGGCTTTTTTCCCACCCGTAACAGGCGGCTGACATGCGCTTGAGCGTTTCAATCCAAACCGAAGACTTCGATGTGAGCCATGAGCTTGCGCAGTTGCGTGCCAACGATGCGCGGGTTGGTGCCGTATGCAGTTTTGTTGGCACTGTACGCGAGCGCAATGAAGGTAGTGATGTCTCCAGTATGGAGTTAGAACACTACCCAGGCATGACGGAGAAGTCCATCATCGCGATGATGGAAGAGGCCGCCAAGCGTTTTGATATTCACGGGGCGCGTGTGATCCACCGCATTGGATTGTTGCAACCCCAAGACCAAATTGTGTTGGTTGCCGTGACCTCGGCACACCGCGGCATGAGCTTTCAGGCGTGTGAGTTTTTGATGGATTACCTCAAGACCCAAGCGCCTTTTTGGAAAAAAGAAGTCACGCCTGATGGTTCGCGCTGGGTGGATGCGCGGGTTAGCGATGACAAGGCCTTGGCCCGCTGGGGTATCGAGATCAAGAACGTCTGACAGGCCTGCCATGTTGCATGGCGGCATTGTTTTGAGATTGGTTTTTGCGATTTGTAAGAATGAAGCTTGTGCTCCTTGCTTGATGTAAGTCAAGGTCTAAAGCGCCAAGACCGCTTGAAATACAAACAATGCGCCTCAGTTAGTAGGTAATTCATTTTTCTGATCCGGAGCTTTCATGCGTCTTGACAAACTGACCACCAAATTCCAAGAAGCCCTGTCTGAGGCGCAAACCTTGGCTATTGGCAACGACCACGCCTACATCGAACCATCCCATTTGCTGGTGGCGATGTTGCGCCAAGATGACGGCCCTAAGTCGTTGTTGGAGCGTTCCGGTGCCAATGTGCACGGTTTGCAAGCTGCAGCTGAAACTGCCATGCATCGCTTGCCTAAAGTCGAAGGTCAAGAGCAGGTGCAAGTGGGCCGAGATTTGATCTCGCTAATTCAAGCGGCCGAAAAAGAATCGATCAAACGCGGTGACCAATACATTGCTAGCGAATTATTTTTGTTAGCCATGTGCGACAACAAAGCAGAGTGGGGCAAATTGGCGCGCGACAACGGCTTAAACCGCAAAGCATTAGAGGTGGCAGTGACCACCGTGCGCGGTGGAGAGAAAGTACAAAGTGCGGATGCAGAAGGCCAACGCGAAGCCTTGAAGAAATACTGCATGGATTTGACCGAGCGTGCCCGCCAAGGCAAGTTAGATCCGGTGATTGGTCGCGACGACGAGATTCGTCGCGCGATTCAAGTTTTGCAACGTCGTAGCAAAAATAATCCGGTCTTGATCGGCGAACCTGGCGTCGGTAAAACCGCCATCGTCGAAGGTTTGGCGCAACGTATCGTGGCGGGTGAAGTACCTGATTCACTCAAAGGAAAACGCGTCTTGTCTTTGGACATGGCGTCCTTGTTAGCAGGCGCAAAGTTTCGCGGTGAGTTTGAAGAACGTTTAAAAACTGTGCTGAGTGAATTGGCCAAAGACGAAGGCCAAACCATTGTCTTTATCGACGAGTTGCACACCATGGTCGGCGCGGGTAAGGCCGAAGGTGCGATGGATGCGGGCAATATGCTCAAACCCGCCTTGGCGCGCGGTGAGTTGCATTGCGTGGGCGCCACGACTTTGGACGAATACCGCAAGTACATCGAAAAAGATGCCGCCTTAGAGCGTCGCTTCCAAAAGATCATCGTTGGCGAACCGTCTGTGGAAGCCACGATCGCGATCTTGCGTGGCTTACAAGAAAAGTACGAAGTCCACCATGGCGTTGAAATTACCGACCCTGCCATCGTGGCGGCTGCGGAGTTGTCTCACCGCTATATCACCGACCGTTTCTTACCTGATAAAGCGATTGATTTGATCGATGAAGCGGCCGCCAAAATCAAAATTGAAATTGACTCCAAGCCTGAAGTGATGGACAAGTTAGACCGCCGCTTGATTCAACTCAAAATTGAACGTGAAGCGGTGCGTAAAGAAAAAGATGAAGCGTCAATCAAGCGCATGGAGTTGCTCGAAGAAGAGATTATCAAAGTCGGCAAAGAGTATTCCGACTTAGATGACATTTGGAAGTCAGAAAAAGCCTCTGCCCAAGGTGGCGCGCAAGTCAAAGAAGAGATCGACCGCATCCGTTTCCAAATCGAAGAACTGACACGCAAAGGTGATTTCAACAAAGTGGCTGAGTTGCAATACGGCAAGTTACCTGAGTTGGAAAAACGCCTCAAAGAAGCAAACGCTAAAGAAAGCAACAAGCTGTCCAAAGACGGCGTGCACCGGTTATTGCGCACACAAGTTGGCGCCGAAGAAATCGCCGAAGTGGTTGCGCGCGCCACTGGCATTCCCGTCTCCAAACTCATGCAAGGCGAGCGCGACAAGTTACTGCAAATGGAAGACAAATTGCACCAACGGGTGGTCGGCCAAGATGAAGCGATCACTGCCGTGTCCAACGCGATCCGCCGTTCACGTGCCGGCTTGGGCGACCCGAATCGTCCAACAGGTTCTTTCTTGTTCCTAGGCCCCACAGGCGTCGGAAAGACCGAGTTGTGCAAAGCTTTGGCTGGTTTTTTGTTTGACAGCGAAGACCACATGATTCGCATCGACATGAGCGAGTTCATGGAGAAGCACTCGGTCAGCCGATTGGTCGGTGCGCCTCCTGGATATGTGGGCTACGACGAAGGCGGTTATTTGACCGAAGCCGTGCGTCGCAAACCGTACAGCGTGTTACTACTCGACGAAGTTGAAAAAGCCCACCCTGATGTTTTCAACATCTTGTTACAGGTTCTAGACGATGGTCGTCTGACCGATGGCCAAGGACGTACGGTCGACTTTAAAAATACGGTCATCGTGATGACTTCTAACATTGGTTCGCCCATCATCCAAAGCATGGTCGGGCAAGATCCGCAAGACATCAAAGACGCGGTGTGGGACGAACTCAAAACGCATTTCCGTCCTGAGTTTTTAAATCGTATCGACGAGACTGTCTTGTTCCATGGTTTGGATGCCCAGCACATTGCGCGTATTGCTGATATCCAGTTGGCTATCTTGTCTGCGCGCTTGCGCAAGATGGATCTATCGCTTGAAGTGTCGCCACAAGCTTTGGCGGAATTGGCCAAAGTCGGGTTCGACCCGATTTATGGCGCCAGACCTTTGAAGCGTGCAATTCAGCAGCGCATCGAGAATCCGCTGTCCAAACTTCTGCTCGAAGGCAAATTTATGCCTAAAGACGGGATTGCGGTCAGTGTGGATCCCGTGCGCGCTCCTGGGGAGTTTGCGTTTACCAAGGTGGCTGGGTCGTAAACCTGTCCCCTTGCTGACGCGCTTCCAAGGCGCAAAGGGTAGGATCACGCCCCATGACGACGATCACCCAGACTGATGCCTCTTGGCAAGACGATGCCACTGTGATTGGATTGGTGAGTCTGGCGCATGCCAGCTCCCATTTTTCGCATCTGCTTTTGCCTCTGATGTTTCCGAAATTCATAGAGGCATTCGGCTTTAGTTATTCCGAACTCGGGTTGCTGATGTCGGTGTTTTTTGTGGTGTCTGGGGTTGGACAAGCGTCTGCAGGTTTTTTGGTAGACCGTTTGGGCGCTAGGCCTGTGATGTACTTTGCTTTGGCAGCACTTGCGTCGGCATGTATGGCTGCTTCTTTTGCACAAAGCTATGGTGGGTTGATGGTGGCAGCCGCGCTATTTGGGGTGGGCAATGCTTCTTTCCATCCTGTGGACTTCACCATCCTCAACCAAAGGGTGTCTCCACCGCGGCTGGGATACGCCTTCAGCGCACATGGTTTGACGGGTAATTTGGGTTGGGCAGTCGCGCCCCTCTTTATGGTCGGCATCAGCAGCTTGTATGACTGGCGCACTGCTTATGTGGCGGCTGCTTGCGTATTTCTTGGCATATTGGCTTTGTTGGTGTGGAAAAGTGACGCCATCCTGACCCATGTAGCCGATCGCAAAGCGAACGATCCCCACGCAGCGCATTCCCTGGCTTTTCTGAAAATTCCTGTGGTGTGGTGGTGCTTTGCTTTTTTCTTTCTCTCCACCATGACCTTGGCCATCGTGCAGACTTTCTCTGTCTCTATCCTGCAAGCTATGCACCACGTGAGCTTTGAGGCGGCCACACTGACCTTGACTGCCTACATGCTGTGTGCGGCAGCGGGCATGTTTTTGGGCGGTTTTGTAGCTGCCCGTTGGCCTAGCCACAGCGATAGGGTGGTAGCGACCTGTATGACTGTGGCCGCCATCTTTATGGCTTTGTGTGGGAGCGGTTGGTTCAATGGAACTTTAGCTATGGTCATCTTGGCTGCGACAGGACTCGCGATTGGAGTCGGTGGCCCATCACGCGACATGATGATTAAAAAAGCAACGCCCAAAGGCGCTACGGGGCGCGTGTACGGCATGGTTTATTCCGGACTCGATGTTGGCTTTGCCACTTCGCCTTTGGTGTTTGGTGTATTCATGGACCGCGGTTGGTACGGACTCACTTTGGTGGGCGGTGCCTGTGTCATGTTGTTAAGTGTCTTGGTGGCTTTGGGCGTGGGTAAGCGCTCCCAATTAGTGAAAAACAGTTGAAGAATTTAGGAAGACAAAAAATGAAGAAACAAATTGCAGGCCATTTATTGGTGGAGTGTTTGGTCGAGCAAGGCGTGACCCACGCTTTTGGCGTGCCAGGGGAGAGCTATTTGGCGGTGTTGGACGGCTTCCATGCGTACCGTGACCAAATTCAATTTGTGATCAACCGCCAAGAAGGCGGCGCGGCCTATATGGCTGACGCGCAGGGGCGTTTAAGCGGTCGTCCCGGCATTTGTTTTGTCACGCGCGGGCCTGGGGCTACCAACGCGTCTGTAGGCCTCCACACGGCTTTCCAAGACAGCACGCCCATGATTTTGTTTGTAGGTGACGTGGGCAGCGACTTTCGAGATCGCGAAGCGTTTCAAGAGTTGGACTACTTCAACTTCTTTGGCCCCAGTACCCGTGGCATGGCCAAGCGGGTGGAGCGCATTGATGACCCTGAGCGGGTGCCTGAATACATCGCCCGAGCCTTTGCCACCGCCATGAATGGACGGCCTGGGCCTGTAGTTGTTGTCTTGCCGGAAGACATGTTGGTGCGCGAGGTCACGGCGCGTCCTGTGCCACGGGTTGAAGCAGTGCAGGCTTGGTGCGATCCAGGCGGCTTGCGTCAATTGCGCGAGATGCTGTTGGCCGCTAAAAAGCCTTTTGTCATCGCCGGAGGCAGTGGCTGGACCCCGCAGTCTGCCCAAGCCTTGCAGCGTTTTGCCGAAAACTGGAAGTTGCCCGTCGGAAACGCCTTCCGCTTTCAAGACACCTTTGACAACCACCACCCCCAATATGCGGGTGATGTAGGCATCGGTATCAATCCCAAGCTGGCGCAACGGGTGCGCGATAGTGATTTGATTTTGGCCATCGGCACCCGCTTAGGCGAAATGACGACCAGTGGGTACACCTTGTTGCAAGCCCCCAAACCTACCCAAAAATTGGTGCATATCCATTCCAGCGCGGAAGAACTCAACCGTGTCTACCACGCTGATTTGGCCATGATGGCCACGATGAATGCAGCCGCGCGTTCTTTGGAAGTGCTCGACGCGCCTAAGGATGTGCCATGGCAAGCTTGGACAGCAGAAGCCAATGCTGATTACGTCGCCAATATGCAGCCACAGAAGTTGCCAGGTGACATTGATATGCCAGCCATTATTGGTGTTATCAGCAAACTGTTACCTGACGATGCGGTCTTGACGAACGGTGCCGGCAACTTTTCTGGCTGGTTACATAGGTTTCATAAGCACCGTGGTTTGTCGCATGGGCATAAAGTGCAACTTGCACCAACCTCGGGATCCATGGGCTATGGCGTGCCTGCCGGTATTGCAGCCAGTATCTTGACGGGGCGAACCGTTTTCACCATTGCGGGCGACGGCGACTTTTTGATGAACGGTCAAGAGTTAGCGACTGCGGTGCAGCATGGTGCTAAGACCATCATTGTTTTACTCAACAACAGTGTGTACGGCACTATTCGCATGCACCAAGAGCGCGACTATCCCAACCACTCTAGCGGTTCGTATTTGAAGAACCCAAGCTTCGCCCAGTTGGCCCAAGCCTATGGCTACGCGGGCGTGCGCATTACCCGCACCGATGAATTTGAGGCGGCTTTTAAGGCGGCCGTAGATCGCAAAGAGGGGACTTTGATTGAGGTGATGATCGATGAAGACGTGATCACGACGCGCGCCTCGCTCACTACGATCCGTGAGGCGGCTATTGCTAGGCTAGGCAAATCTAAGTAGCGTTAACGCAAGAGCAGGGAAGAACTCAAAAGCAAGCGCGAATGCAAATAAGCTCAGCGCGATGGCTTAGGGGTTGAGAGTAATAGAAAAAGGCTGCCAAGGCAGCCTTTTTCTATGGGAGACCTAGTGATTAGCTCAGGTGCTTGCCAATCAAGCCAGCCAATTCGAACATGGTGACTTGTTTTTTGCCGAATACGGCTTTGAGTTTCTCGTCAGCGTTGATGTTGCGCTTGTTGACAGAGTCTTGCAGGCCGTGCTTCTTGATGTAGATCCACAACTTGCTGACCACTTCTGTACGGGGTACAGGTGTGGCGCCAATGACTGCAGCCAATGCGGCGCTAGGTGTCATCGCTTTCATGAACGCAGCGTTAGGCGTGCGCTTTTTGGCAGGAGCCTTTTTAGCTGGCGCTTTTTTCGCTACGACTTTTTTAGCGGGGGCTGCTTTCTTTGCAGCGGGTTTTTTAGCAGGAGCGGCTTTTTTAGCCGTTGCTTTTTTTGCAGTTGCCATTTTTAATTTCCTTCTAGAAGTGATTTTCGTAACCCGGTCTAAGACGAATCTTCCGAGCGGGCTTGATGCTACTGGAGAAAATTGCCGTTTCCAAGGGGAAAAGCATATTTTTCACTCGAGAACGCAAGTTTTTTCGAGGGAGGAATTTGTCGCATTTGACGTGTTATTCGAACTTAGGTTGCAGTTAATTTCATAATGCAATAAATTAATTTTGAATTATGAAATTATGAAAATACAATGGAAGGAAAAATTGTCGTATTGTGATAATTTAACTTCATAATTCAAAAAATATAAAATAAGTCATTGATAAATATAAGAAAAATAAAATTCTTATATAAGACATATGATACGTGCTGACTCTTCTATAAGACTTAGACTGATCACCATGCTGCTCCACACCAAGAGCGCTGACATGAGTTTCTTTTTAACCTTTAGGAGTGAAAAATGCCCCAATCCCTTAACGAACAACTCAGCCGCACCCAGCAAATCGCTGCCTTAGAGAAAGACTGGGCGACCAACCCCCGTTGGAAGGGCGTCAAACGCGGTTATAGCGCAGCTGACGTGGTGCGCCTGCGCGGCAGTGTGAACATCGAGCATTCATTGGCCAAGCGTGGCGCTGAAAAGCTCTGGCGCCTGATCAACGGTGAAGCCAAAAAGGGCTATGTGAATTCCTTTGGCGCTATCTCTGCAGGTCAAGCCATGCAGCAGGCCAAAGCAGGCTTAGAAGCCGTGTATCTGTCGGGTTGGCAAGTCGCCGCAGACGGCAACACCTCTGAAACCATGTACCCAGACCAATCGCTCTACGCATATGACTCGGTGCCCACCATGGTGCGTCGCATCAACAACACCTTCAAGCGTGCAGACGAAATCCAATGGGGTCGCGGTATTGAGCCAGGCAACAAAGACTTTGTCGACTTCTTCCTGCCCATCGTGGCAGACGCTGAGGCAGGTTTTGGCGGCGTGCTCAATGCGTTTGAATTGATGAAAAACATGATCTCCTCAGGAGCAGCTGGCGTGCACTTCGAAGACCAATTGGCGGCCGTCAAGAAGTGCGGCCACATGGGTGGCAAAGTCTTGGTGCCAACGCATGAGGCTTGCGAAAAACTCATAGCAGCACGTTTCGCTGCAGACGTAATGGGCGTGCCCACCATCGTGTTGGCTCGCACAGACGCCGAGGCCGCCAACTTGGTAACCAGCGACCACGATGCCAACGACAAACCATTCCTCACGGGTGAACGCACCCAAGAGGGCTTTTACCGCGTCAAAAACGGGTTGGAGCAAGCCATCAGCCGAGGCGTTGCCTATGCGCCTTACGCCGACTTGGTGTGGTGCGAAACCGGTGTGCCAGACATCGGCTTTGCCCGCGAATTTGCGCAAGCTGTGCACGCTTCCAGCCCAGGTAAATTGCTGTCCTACAAC
>CAIRQX010000126.1 GCA_903880855.1 uncultured Burkholderiales bacterium
ATACCGCATGCGGCAATTTGATGCGTCACTATTGGCAACCTATTGCGCTGATCGATGAGTTCAACTCTACCCTAGACCCTAGGATGGGGATACGCCCAGTCAAGGCAGTACGCATTCTCGGCCAAGACTTAGTGTTGTTTAAAAACGCTCAAGGTGAGTTTGGTTTACTCGACCGAGACTGCCCCCACCGTGGCGCAGATCTTTCCTTTGGACGTAACGAAGGAGACGGCCTGCGCTGTCCCTTTCATGGATGGAAGTTCGACGTTTATGGCCAATGCATCGAAACACCAGCTGAACCCGATGGCAGCAAACTTTGCAGCCTTGTCAAACAACGCAACTATCCACTAATTGAGCGTAGTGGGATTTTGTTTGGCTGGCTAGGCACTGAAGGCACAGCCCCACCGCCATTTCCGGCACTTGACTGTTTTATCGCACCCAACACCCATACCTTTGCATTCAAAGGCCTATGGCAATGCAACTGGTTACAAGCATTTGAAGTGGGCGTTGATCCTGCGCACGCATCTTTCTTGCATCGCTTCTTTTTTGATGAATCTTTGGATGACACCTACGGGAAACAATTCCGGGGTGCTAGTGCGGGCGATATCAATGGCGAGCGCTGGCCCATGACAAAAGTCATGCGTGAATTCGATCAGCCCCAAATCAGCGTTGCGCCTATGCCATTTGGCATGCGACTGACTTCTTTGCGCCCGATGACAGATGCACTCACCCATGTACGTGTGACCAACGCAATATTTCCGCATACGTTTGTCATTCCGCTCTCTGAGACCATGACCATCACCCAGATGCATGTACCAGTTGATGACACAAAAACTTATTGGTATTCGGTTTTTACCAGCTTCGCTGGGCCTGTAGACAAAGAAGCCATGCGTAACCAACGGTTGAATGCCATTAGCTTGCCAGACTACGTTCCTAAATCAGGTCGCCACAACAACTGGGGCTTCAGTGCCGAAGAACAAAACACACGCACCTATTTAGGCATGGGCGAGAACGACATCAACGTACACGACCAATGGGCTTGCGAAAGCATGGGGCCGATTCAAGACCGCACACGCGAGCACTTAGGTACCAGTGACGTAGCCGTCATGGCAAATCGTCGGAACTTAATCAAAGCTATCGACGATGTAGAAGCCGGCAAACTTCCGCTCGGCTTTGCACAACCCGAAGTAGCTGGGCTGCGTTTTGGCCCAGATACCGTAGACGGCATAGCACCTGCAAAAGATTGGGAAAGCTGGTGGCAACAAGAAGTCATCAAGAAGCGTATCGGAGCGCCTTGGAATGCCAGCTTAGACGCAAAGAAAAAATGAACGTAGCAAAGCTCATCAAAAACCAAGGTTTAGAACTCGTGCGCTTTGCATGGTGTGACACACACGGCACGTTACGCGGCAAAACACTCACGGCCTCCGCTGCGATTAAGGCGTTAGACCAAGGTGTTGGCATGGTCAGCACCTTGATGCTAAAAGACACATCTGATCGAACTGCATTCAAAGTGTTCGAACCTAGCATTGCACAAGATTTGCCTGGTTTTGAATTCGCCAACAACCTACTTTTAAAACCCATCCCCAACAGCTTCAAAGTGCTACCTTGGGCTGAAAAAACTGGTTGGATTCAATGTCAACCCGTTTTTCTAAATGGCGACAGTGTTTTGTATGACACGCGCTTCCAACTGCAAGCTGCTTTAGACAAACTCGCAAACAAGGGTTTGCAAATGGTGTGCGGCTTAGAAGTGGAGTTTCATATCTATCGATTGCGCGATGCCAAACACGGCATTGACTTAGACCCCAGCACCGCAGCTTGGCCAGGCCTATGCCCCGAAGTAAGTTTGATCCACCCAGGCTTCAACCTTCTCTCAGAGAACTGGTTTGATATGGCGGAGGAACCGCTTCGCATCGTTCAGCACACTGCGCAGGCCTTGGGTTTGCCTTTGCTGTCATTAGAAATTGAACTCGGCCCCAGCCAAGTAGAAGCTGTTTTCGACGTCACCGATGCACTCACCGCTGCCGACAATATGGTGTTATTTCGCAGCGCGGTGCGCCAAGCGTTAAGGCGTGCTGGCTATTACGCCACCTTTATGTGCCGGCCGCCGTTTGACAATATCATGTCTAGCGGCTGGCACCTCCACCAGTCACTTATAGACATAAAGTCAGGACGCAATGCCTTCATGCGTGACGCCCCGCAAGCCGACACACAAGATAACGATGCACGTCACACACTATCTGATGTAGGTACACATTACCTTGCTGGTTTGCTGGAACACGCCCAAGGCATGACTGCGATGTGCACGCCCACTGTGAACGGATTTGGACGATTTAGACCTAACGCTTTAGCGCCGCAATCTATTCTGTGGGGACGCGATAACCGTGGCGCCATGCTACGTGTCATAGGACAAGCGGGCGACAAATCTACACGCATAGAAAACCGCTTAGGTGAGCCTGCTGCTAATCCTTACCTTTATATGGCGTCGCAAATTCATACAGGTCTACAAGGCATACAAGAAAAACTGATACCGCCATTAGCAACGAATTCACCTTATGGCGATGGCAATGAAGCGTTGAATGGACAAGCGGTTCGCATTCCCAATAATCTAAGCGATGCTTTGCTGACCCTTCAAGAGGATAGCGCTATGCGTGAAGGATTTGGCGCAGAATTTTTACGTTATTACTCCCGTATAAAAAATTCTGAGCAACAACGATTTGATGCTGCTGAAGACAAATTAGAATTTCAAAGGCGTGAGTATTTCAGCCGTATTTAATGTCTTATGCAAACTAAATTTACATTTAGTTTTCCATTGCACTTTTACACTCCATATACACAACCTTCTAACTTACTATTAAACAAGCATGGTAAAAATTGTTTTATTCGGAAATACGAACGTCAACTCTGGCACGACGATTGAAGTCAAATCTGGGCAGAGTTTGATGAAAGCCGCAGTAGGCGCCAATATTGAAGGTGTCGCAGCAGACTGCGGTGGCACATTGACCTGCGCCACTTGTCACGTGATGGTGCGTGAGCCTTGGCTTAGCCAATTACCAGCCATGAGTGATGATGAAGACGGCATGCTCGACTTTGCCGCTTGCGCACGTCAAACCAATAGCCGCTTGTCTTGTCAAATTACGCTAACCGAAGCGATGGATGGTATGCAGGTAGATTTACCGGCTAGCCAATATTGATTTTTATTTACCTAAAGTCTTCACCATCGCTTGTGCGATGGAAGTTTTGCCTTGTTCAAGCAATTTATCCACGGCACCCTGTAGATCACGCGGCTCGCGGTTTTGGCTAAGTTTGGACTTGCCTTCAAAACGCTCAATCGCTATTTCTATTCCGACAATCGCTTTGAGCATGCCATCGATGTATTCAGGTGTTGAGTCGCCCATCTTCCATGGCTTAGGTTCCTGCGATTCGTGTGTTCGCGTTAAGCGCGAGACCACACTACGCATAAATTTTTCATCATCACGCACTGTCAATCGTCCAAATACATGCACCACTTCGTAATTCCACGTGGGCACTTGGCGATGGGTTTCGTGCTTGCTGGGATACCAATTGGGAGAGATATAGGTCTCATCACCTCGAAAAATCACCATCACATCAGCGCCCTGCAAGCATTGTTGCCACAAAGGATTGGCTCGAGCCACATGCCCAGTCAAAACGCCTAATTTACCAGCGGATGGATTGAACTCAAAAGGAATGTGATTGGCGTCTAGTCCACTAGCCGAAGATGTCACCAAAACACCCAAAGGGTGTTCTCCCATGATGCGGTGAAGCACTTGGGGGTCTGTAATGGCGAAATGTGCAGGGATGTACATCTGTGGAAGGTTGTGATTTATTGGTATTTCAATGAACTATACATACCCCAGAGCATCCACACCACGCCCTATCCATTGGAAAGCGCGTCGGAAGTTAAGTTGCCCAGCATAGTAGTGAGCAGCATATCGTCAGCAAAAGCGCTTGCTAAATTCTCCATTTGCTCCGCCTCCATTGCATCAAGCTCAAGCCGACTCTGATTAGTCCAAGCTAGCGCAGCCGCTATAGACCTTTGCTTGTCCACCTCAGGAGAATAGTGCATCTTTTTAAAAACTCGTTTTCGATAATCTTCATCAGACGCAATGTGCTTGGCAGATAACAAGGTATTGATTTCATCGAGAAGTGTTCGCTGATTCTCAATGTGCGAACTAGCAAACACACGACTAGCCTCAAGCCAATCATTTACGTCCGTAGGGGAATAGTTCAAAGGCGTAAGTTGAGGATGCTCCTTCAGCGTTGATACAAACTTATCTATCAATTGCGCATCATGCCCGTACGCCAGCATTAGGAATTGAACTGTTTGCCTCCAAAGCAAGTCCACATATTCGCTTCTAGAAAACAAGGGGCCGGGCAATCGATGCAAAGCCATATGGCGGATTTTGTCGAGTACCGATCTGGCTTTGTTTTCACCATAAAAACTACCAAAGTCACCATTCTTCTTGTCAATATGGTGCACTATGCGCAATGCAAACTCGGGGCCATACAGCTGGTCGCGATCAGCACTGACAGTAATCTTGAGAGGCATCGGGTCTGAAGCATCAGCGCCTGAGGTGTGTCGAAGGGCTGATAGAAGAATATGCTGCTTCACTGGAGTAGGCATATCAAAAGGTTCTAACCACTCTTGGCCAAGCACAAAGCTAATTTGTGCATGCAACTGGCTTTGCAGTGGTTCGCCATAAATGCGCTCTTCAGGCCAACGGCCATGGTCGTGTAACAAAGCACCTAGTACTCCGACGCGCTCCCAACCATCCACTTGCTCGGCGTGTATGTATGCCAAAGCAGCAGAAGGCACTTTGTACATCGCATGACGCGCGTCGTGCGCTGGCTGGGCGTTTTGCGCATGGGTAGCCATTTGCTTCCACAAAGCATTACAGGCCAAGCGCAAAACATCTTGTCCTTCTGATGACCAATACCAAGCGTTAAATTCTTGTGTTTGTGCTTTTGTAAAAGAATACGGAACAGTTTCAATAAAGGTTTGACTGCGTTGCTTTAAAAAAACTGGCAGTACTTCAGATAGGTCTTCGGGCAATGGATCGCGGAAGAAAAACTGCGGCCAGTTAGTCGTGTTTTGCAGCAGTAGACTGGTATTCATGATTAGACACAATAGCTTGGCGGAGAAGGAGGGATTCGAACCCTCGGTAGGGTCGCCCCTACGCCTGATTTCGAGTCAGGTACATTCGACCACTCTGCCACTTCTCCGCGTGAAATGCTGTATGTCGACTAGTGATTCTAACCATCGGCTTTTAAACTAAAAGCGCTAAGCACAAAGCTCTGAAACACCACCCATATATGGTCGCAACGCTTCAGGCACGCTGACGCTTCCATCTGCTTGCTGGTAGTTTTCTAAAACAGCCACCAATGTGCGTCCCACTGCTAAACCTGAACCATTGAGGGTGTGTACGAGTTCATTTTTACCTTGCGCATTTTTAAAACGTGCTTGCAAGCGCCGCGCTTGAAACGCCTCGCAATTAGAAACCGAGCTAATTTCACGATAGGTATTTTGCGCAGGCAACCACACTTCTAAATCATGGGTTTTGCTTGCACCAAAACCCATATCGCCTGTGCACAACACCATCACGCGGTAAGGGAGTTTTAGCTTTTGCAAAATAGCTTCCGCATGCGCTGTCATATCTTGCAAGGCTTGCTCGCTGTGGTCGGGATGCACGATTTGCACCATCTCTACTTTGTCAAACTGGTGTTGGCGAATCAAGCCACGCGTGTCGCGCCCTGCACTGCCAGCCTCTGATCTAAAGCAAGGTGTGTGCGCAGTCAACTTGAGTGGCAAATCACTTTCTGCCAACACCACATCGCGCACAAAGTTAGTGAGCGTGACTTCACTGGTAGGAATTAAATACAGCGCATGGTTCTCAGCGGATTCACCTTCTTGTCCGCCTTTTTTAGCAGCAAATAAATCTTCTTCAAACTTTGGTAACTGGCCTGTGCCACGCAGAGTGTCGCCATTGACGATGTAAGGCGTGTAGCACTCGGTATAGCCGTGTTCTTGGGTTTGTACATCGAGCATGAATTGCGCAAGTGCGCGGTGCAAGCGGGCGATTTGACCCCTCATCACGGTAAAGCGTGAGCCAGAGAGTTTCACACCCATGTCGAAATCCAAACCTAGTGGCTCGCCTAAATCTACGTGGTCTTTAGGTGCGAATGCCAAAGGCTGTGGGTCTTTACCAGTGGCGCTCCAGCGGCGTAACTCCACATTGCCGTGCTCGTCGGCACCCACTGGTACGCTTTCATTGGGCAAGTTAGGCACTGCCAGCAACAAGGTTTGTAACTCCGCTTGCAAGATATCAAGACGCGCAGCAGATTGCTCGAGTTCGGTTTTGATATCTGCAACTTGCGCCATTTCAGCATCGGCACTTTCGCCTTTTGATTTGCGAATACCAATCTGTTTAGACACAGTATTGCGTATCGATTGCAATTCCTCAGTACGGGTCTGCATTGTCTTGCGCTCGTTCTCTAAAGCTTGAAATACCTCGACATTTAAAAAGACTTGCGGCGACTTACGGGTTTCAAGTCGCGCAATAACTTGCGGTAAGTCGCGACGCAATAGGGTGATTTCTAACATTTACTTCAATCCTTTAGGTAAAGGAAATTTAATAGTCTCTTGAATACCATCCAATGTCCTTACAGACACTGCGCCTAGAGCACGAATACGGGTGATGACTTCTTGCACCAAGATGTCGGGGGCTGAAGCGCCAGCTGTGAGGCCAACGCGGGTCTTGCCTTTAAACCATTCGGTTTGTAGTTCTGCGGCGGTGTCAACCATATAGCTCTCGGCACCATATCGTTGTGCGACATCACGCAGGCGGTTACTGTTGGAACTGGAGGGGCTTCCTACGACGATGACCAAATCGACTTCTGCGCTCAGCACCTTGACAGCATCTTGTCTATTTTGGGTCGCATAACAAATATCTTGCATTTTGGGGCGCCGAATACTTGGAAAGCGTGCCACCACAGCCTCTGTAATTTCTGCTGCATCGTCCACGCTCAATGTAGTTTGCGTTACAACGGCAAGGCGATCGGTTTGTTTGGGTTGGATATGTGCGACATCTGCAACGTCTTCCACCAAATAAATACCATCAGCCAATTGGCCCATCGTGCCTTCAACTTCAGGATGGCCTTTGTGGCCAATCATCACAAACTCATATCCTTCTTTGTGCAACTTGGCGACTTCCACATGCACTTTGGTAACCAAAGGACAGGTAGCATCAAACACAGTAAAACCCCGGCGCGTAGCCTCTGCCTCAACTGATTTCGGTACGCCGTGCGCACTAAAGACTAAGGTGGCACCTGCAGGTACGTCGTTCAGATCTTCAATGAAGATGGCACCACGGTTTTTTAGGTCTTCGACCACATAGGTGTTATGAACAATCTCGTGACGCACATACACGGGCTTACCAAATTTCAGCAGAGCTCGGTCGACGATTTCTATGGCACGGTCAACTCCCGCACAAAAGCCCCGAGGTTCGGCCAATACGATTTCTTTAAAGTTTTGCATAAAAGTCTCTACAAAATTCCAATGACTTGCACTTCAAACGTGACGGCTCGGCCAGCAAGTGGATGGTTAAAGTCAAACAAGACCGAGTCATCCGTCACTTGCTGAATAGCGCCTGCAAAAGATCCTTGCCCAGTGGGTGCAGGAAACTGCACCACATCACCAACAGCATATTGCGCATCTGTTTCGCCCATTTCGTGGAGCAATTTTTTGCTGACCCATTGCTGCATGTCAGGATTGCGCTCACCAAAGGCTTCGCCTGCTGCCAATTCAAAGGTGGTGTGAGCGCCTTCTTCAAGGCCCAGCAAACGTTGCTCAACTGCTGGCGACAACGCACCGGCCCCAATAGACAAGGTGGCTGGCTTACCAGAAAACGTATTGATCACGTCACCTTGCGGTCCCGAAAGTCGGTAGTGCAAGGTCAAAAAAGATCCGTGGCCGATGGTAGGGTGGTGGGTTGAAACTGACATGACGTAATGGATTGACAGAATGCCTATTGTAGAAAGCTCTAGCTCCCATGAAAGACACGGTATCGATCCAGCAATTACCGCCAGATATGCGGCCACGCGAGAAAATTTTGGCGCTCGGCCCCGCGTCTTTGACCGATGCGGAGTTGCTGGCCTTGCTATTGAGAACGGGTATCACTGGAAAGAATGTATTCGATTTGGCGCGCGACCTTTTGCGAGGCTTCAGAGGTTTTGCAGGTCTGGTTCACGCCAATGCGCAGGAATTAAAAACCTTCAAAGGCATGGGAGGTACAGCCAAGCGGGCACAATTGCTTGCGGTGCTAGAGATTGCCCGTCGCGCATTGACGCAAGAGATGCGGGAAAACGAGGTGATGCACTCACCCGCCATAGTCAAACAATATTTGCAACTCGAGTTAGCCCAACTCAAACATGAGGTGTTTGCCGTGCTTTTTTTGGACGCCCAAAATCGTTTGTTGTCTTACCAACCGATGTTTCGTGGCTCACTGTCGCAAGCCATGGTCTATTCACGCGAGGTGGCAAAAACCGCACTGCAACTTGGCGCCAATGGCGTGGTGTTGGCGCATAACCATCCCAGCGGTGCAGTCCGCCCTTCTCAAGCAGATATCGAGCTGACCCAAACCATGCAAGAGGCTTTGGGGGTGATTGATGTCACGGTTCGCGACCACATCATCGTGGCACAAGGCAAATATTTGTCGATGGCAGAGGAGGGCTTGATATGAAGTCCAAGTCTTTGCAAGACCTTGACGCCATGCGTAAAAAATTGGCAGATAACGCCAAGGCGAATGAATTAGCAGAACAAGCGCGTATCGCCCAAGCAAAGCGCGCGGAAGCAGAACGTAATTTATTTACGCGCGCAGTAGGTAAGGTCTCGCCTATTGCCAATCAAGAGCGTGTTTGGTCAGCGCCACAACGCCCCTCTACACGCCCTTTACAGCAAGACTTAGACGACGAAGCCGTGATGCACGAGAGCATGAGTGACGAGTTCGATATCAGCACATTACTAGACGTCGATGACCAACTGAGTTTTAGACGACCAGGTATTGGTACCGACGTAACACGCAAGTTACGCAAAGGGGAATGGAGTATCCAAGGACAAATCGATTTGCACGGTTTGCGCAGCGACGAAGCGCGCAATGCGATGGGGCAATTTATCCGAGACGCCAAGCGCATGGGTTGGCGCTGTGTCCGCGTGGTACATGGCAAAGGCTTGGGCTCTCCTGGCAAAGAGCCTGTACTTAAATCGAAAGTCCAGCGCTGGTTGGTACAAAAAAATGAGGTGTTAGCGTTTGTACAAGCTAAGCCTTCTGATGGAGGGGGTGGTGCGTTACTTGTCCTACTAGGTCCAAGTCAATCTATCTGACAGCGCAATACATAGGCGCTTGACCGAACACCCGCTCTTAAACCGACTGCGCTTGTCGCAAAGTTTGTACAACGGGTCGGCTGAGCACCTCACGCAAACCCCACCATCCTGCTGCCAACGCAAGTAATGCACCAACCACAGCACCCACCAAGGGCACCCAAGGGCTTGGGTTCCAACTGAATTCAAACGCATAGCGCGCCAAACCCCAGCCCATGGCAACAGCCACACTGGTTGCTAAAAATCCAGCCAACGCACCCACACCGGCTAACTCAGCCCGTTGCACTTGTGCCAACAAACGGTTTGATGCACCTAAAGCACGCAACACGGCATATTCACGCGCACGCTCTTCGCGCGTTGCTGTGACTGCGGCGAACAACACCACTAAGCCCGTAGCTAATGTAAATAGGAATAAAAACTCTACTGCACCCACCACTTGCTCCAGCACGCCTTGCACCTGTTGCAAGGCGGCACCCATATCAACATTTGTTACGTTGGGAAACTGCTTGACCAAGTTGTTATCGAAGCCCTGAAGTTCCGGCGCACGAAATGCAGCAATGAAAGTCGTTGGTACATCGTCCATTTGGCTGCGCGGAAAAATGACGAAGAAATTCACGCGCATTGATGCCCAATCGACATGGCGTATAGACGTGATGCGTGATTCATGCAACACCCCAGCCATGTCAAAGCGCAAGACATCGCCGACCTTCAAGCCTAAGGTTTTGGCTAATAGTTCGTCAACGCTCATGGCGTTGGGTTCTTCTGGTTGCCACTCTCCGGAAATGATGGGGTTGTTGTCAGGCAATGTGTCGCTAAAGGTCAAATTGAATTCACGGTCGACAAAACGTTTAGCGCGCTCCTCAGAATAGTCTTGGGCGCTTACTCCTTGGCTATTGACCGCTACCAAGCGTCCGCGCACCATGGGGTACCAATCGAACTTGTTCACATTCGCTTGTTTCAATGCATCTAAAAACGCTTCCGATTGCGCAGGTTGAATATTGATCACAAAGCGATTAGGAGCGTTGGCTGGCGTCGCATTACGCCAACTGTTGATTAAATCTGTTCGCAACAAAACCAACAAAGCCAAAGCCAACAAACCAACCGCCAAAGCACTCACTTGCACCATCGCATAAGCAGGACGCGCGCTGATTTGTCGGGTAGCCAACATCAACCACGCTGGCGATTTACCTTCGGTCACACTGCGGCGCAGCAACTTCACTGCCAACCAAGCCATGCCAGCAAATACCAACACAGCACCAGCAAAACCACCTACTACCATCAAACCCAACAAGAGGTCTCTACTGGCTACCACTAGCAAAATTGCAAACCCTATCAAGCCCACAGCACTGACGGCCCAAGTGACTGCTTTAGGCTCGCCTACTTCTCGACGAATCACACGCAGCGCAGGCACACTTGCCAGTTGCAACACAGGCGGCAAGCCAAATGCCAACAACAAGGTCAAGCCCGTGGCAAGTCCATACACTACTGGCCACCAAGTTGCTGCAGGCAAAGCGGTTTCTACCAAGCCAGCCAGCAATTGCACAAAAACAAAGTGCACGCAGTAACCCAATAACAAACCAATAGCACTGGCAAACAAACCCACGCACACAAACTCGCCGCAATAAGACATTGCAATTTGCCTTTGACTCAACCCCAAGACACGCAACATGGCGCAATCATCCAAACGCTTGGATGCAAATGACCGTGCAGCCAACGCAACAGCAACAGCGCTAAGTAAAGCCGCCAGCAAAGCCACTAGATTTAAAAACTTACCCGCACGGTCTAAGGTCTGGCGCATTTCAGGCCGGCCGGTGGCCAATGACTCGACGCGAACGCCACGCACCTGAGGTAACTTGACTTGCTCTTGGGCCCAATTGACAAATCGCTCAACAGTCTCTGGTTCACCCACCACAGCAAAACGCCAAGTGATGCGACTGGCAGGTTGCACCAAACCTGTAGCGTCTAAATCTGCACGGTGCATCATCACGCGTGGCGCGAAGTTCATAAAACCTGCACCTCGATCTGGCTCTTGCAACAACACACCGCCAACAGACAAGCGCTTGTCGCCAAGCCACATTGCGCCACCGACCTTTAAACCTAATGCGTCTAAAGCGCTGGCTTCGGCCCAAACTTCGCCTGGTTGAGGAATTTTTTGTGTATTACTTTTTTTCTTTGATGCGGCTTCAGCTTCGTGCGTGATAGGGGCTTTGATGACTTGTTCGGTATTTACAGTTTCAGAACCATCAGACGTTGCATATTTAAGTTGCCCACGCAGAGGGTAGCCGTCGTCTACAACTTTCAAGGCAATCAAGCGGCTTTTACCTGCACTGCTATCTTCTGCCGAAGTTTCACCCCGCGCCATGGTGGGAAAGCTCAAGGTGGTCACTGCCTTTAGACCTAGAGTTTTTGCTTGTTTGATAAATCCGCTCGGGGTTGGCTGGTCGCTCACGACAACCGCATCTCCACCGAGCAATTGCCCTGCATCACGCAACAAACCTGCATTCAATCGATCAGCTAAAAAGCTGACCGAACTCAAAGATGCAACGCCCAATGCAACGGCGAGCACCAACAAACGCAACTCGCCCGCGCGCGCGTCACGCCAAAGCGTGCGCCATGCGAGGTGCCACCAAGCGGCGCCGTGGTGCGGTGTTGGTTGTGTGTCTGCCATATCTCTCTTATGTTCGAGTCCGAGTTTCAGCTTTAACTTTGCTTGGCATCTAAAACCAAGCGCTCGCTTTGCGTGTAACAAAGAAAGTGTTTGTTAGTTGCCCGGCCAATCGTGCACAGTGACAAACGTTGGGCCAAATCAAACCCCATTTGCGTGATGCCACTCCGTGATACGACTATGGCCACACCCATATGTGCAGACTTCATCACCATCTCGCTGGTCAACCTGCCAGTGGTGTAAAAAATTGAATCTTGATCCGCTTGAATGCCCTGCATCCACATCCAGCCAGCAATAGTGTCGATCGCATTGTGGCGCCCCACGTCTTCCACAAACAGTTGCATGCGCTCACCAGCAAACAAAGCACAACCGTGGACTGAGCCAGCGGATTTATAAGTGCTCTCTTGCACACGAATGGCGTTGAGCAAGGCGTACAAGCGCGATTGGGTGATGGTGGCGTTGGGCACGGTGAGCGCATCTATCTCATCCATCAATCCACCAAAGACACTGCCTTGCCCACAACCGGTGGTCACCACACGGTGTTCGGTGCGCGCTTGCATATCGTCAACCCCATGATGGGTTTTGACGGCAGCAACGCCAGCGCCATCCTCGCCCGCGTCCCAATCCACGGTGATGCTTTCGACCTCTTGTGCACTAGACACCAAACGCT
Organism: uncultured Burkholderiales bacterium; assembly: GCA_903880855.1. Lineage (GTDB taxonomy): Bacteria > Pseudomonadota > Gammaproteobacteria > Burkholderiales > Burkholderiaceae_C > Limnohabitans. Next base: position 12,727 of record CAIRQX010000126.1, read on the forward strand.
GGTTGCGCAAGTAACCGAGCACCAACCACTCTGGATGTGCGCCTAAGGTCATCAAGGTCACGAGTTCGCGTTTGTCCACATAGACCGTCAAAGGTCGCTCAGCAGGAATCGAGATGGTGTCTTGCACACCATGCTCATTGATCACTTGTACCGCGCGTGTCAAAGAGGCTTGGGCTTGGGTCAGACGGGGCAACATGGGATGTGAGGCTACAACAAAAAGGGCCGGTGCCTGTTGGCATCGGCCCATAAACGCTTGGAGTTAAGGTTTAAGACTTTTTCGCAGGGGCTGGGGCAGGGGCGGCAGCTGGTGCCGCTGGAGTCGCGGCCGGTGTAGCGGCAGGCGCCACTGCAGCAGTAGGCGTGGCTTCTGGAGGGGTGTAGACAAACTTACCAGGATCGGCGCAAGGAGGTGTCGCAGCCGGTTTACCGGCTTTGGCTTTGTTGGTGCGTTGCACATGCGCGGCTACTTTGTCTTGCGACTTGCAGAGCAAATACCCGTCTGCTTTGGCAGTGTGGGCTGTTTTGGCTGCTGCCTCAGCGGCCTTGGCTTTGGCCTCGTCATTGGGTGGCGGCAGTTTGGCGAAGGCTGCGGTGCTTAATGCAAGTAAGAGAGTTGCAAGCAGTGTTGGTAAAAGGGGTTTGTTCATATCTGTTCTCCTATTCAACGCATTCAAGCGTGCGCTGTGGTGTTCGCACCAGGCTCTGGACTTCGGTGCGCGGGAATCTTGCCAGCTTGGATATCAGCGTGCCAGAGTTCGTGGTGTTCTTTGGCCCAAGTTTCATCGACATAGCCGGTGCGCATGGCGCTGTAGGCGCCTTCCATACCGATCGTGCCAATGTAGATGTGTCCAATGAACATCGCCATCATCAATACAGTTGCCACAGCGTGGACCATGTGGGCCACCTGCATGGTGCCACGTTCATAAATCAGTCCAGGGACGATCTTGTCTAGGACAAATCCTGAGGCAACGACCACCGCACCCAACAAGAACACGCCACCCCAAAAGACCACTTTTTCACCCGCATTGAAGCGGTGCGAAGGGACTTCTTTGCCACTCAAAATACCGCCGCCTTTGAGCAACCAAACCAAGTCGCCTTTGGCAGGCAGGTTGTCTTTGATAAAAGTAAAAAACACCACAGTCAAAGACACTGCAAACAAGGGGCCGGCAAAGTTGTGCGCGTTTTTCAGCGCATAGGTCAGCCAACCAAAAAGAGTGTCGCCAATGACCGGTTGCAAAATAAATTTGCCGAACGCCATCACCAAGCCAGAGACTGCTAACACCACAAACGCGATGGCATTGCTCCAGTGGGCAGAACGCTCGAATGGCGTAAAACGCTCAATCTCACGCCCTGTGGGGGTGCCATGCAAACGGATGGCGCCTTTACGCCAATAGAAGATCGCAATGGCAAGCGCCACGATGAACAAAAGTGAACCGCCGTAAGGAATGATCCAGTTGTTTCGTACTTGACGCCAAGCTTCGCCAGCATTGGTCAAACGTGAACCGGGATATTCGACAAACGGCTGTATCAGCACCCCTGCTTCAGGCGCTTCGCGCACAGGCAAACTGCTGTAGCCCGCCACGCCCTTGCCAACATCACGCCACATCGGTGCATTGTTGCCGGGTTGAGCCATGGCACGCTCGGCATTGGTTTGCTCGGCGTACCCAGCAGCTTGGTCCGCATCAGGCTTGACGTCCATGATGTTGGCGCTTTTCACCGCTGGTGCGGCTTTGTCTTGCGCTTGGGCTTGCGCAACGACTCCGAGAAGAGCGGCTAGTAAAAATGAGGTGATGAAACGAGGCATCTTGGTTCCCCTTTTTAAGGTGAACGGGTGTGGTCGTTTTGGCCGTATTGAGCGCGTGCGTTCAATTGGCGCTCCCAACTGGTTTTATCACCGGCTTGCCAGCCTTTTTCGATAAAGGCATTGGTCACACCGCTAAAAGCGGTGGCGTCGTTTTTGGTTCCGAGCATTTGGGCTTTTTCGCCGCAAGCACTCAAAGCCATTGCGCTGGTCGCTATCAAAAGAGCAAGGGTAGGTTTGATCATTTTTTGACTACCTCAGCTTGCGGCTTCTGACCGGCTTGGGCAGAACCATAAGCAGTTCCCCAGCCCCACACTTCAGCGCCTTTGTTGCGCTTGACAACACGGTTGCGGAAGATATCGGCCACCACGTCGCCGTCGCCTGCGAGCAAGGCTTTGGTGGAACACATTTCAGCGCATGCTGGCAATTTGCCTTCGGCCAAACGGTTACGACCATATTTTTCGAACTCGGCTTGGCTGCCATTCGCTTCGGGGCCGCCAGCACAGAAAGTGCATTTGTCCATCTTGCCGCGCACGCCAAATGTGCCTTGTGAAGGGAACTGAGGCGCACCAAATGGGCAAGCGTAAGAGCAGTAACCGCAACCAATGCAGGTATCTTTGTCGTGCAACACAACGCCTTCGTCGGTTTTGTAGAAGCAGTTGACTGGGCAAACCGCCATGCAAGGTGCGTCAGAGCAGTGCATGCAAGCGACAGAGATGGACTTCTCGCCAGGTACACCGTCGTTCAGAGTGACGACGCGACGGCGGTTCACGCCCCACGGCACTTCGTGTTCGTTTTTACAAGCGGTGACGCAACCGTTGCATTCGATGCAACGCTCTGCGTCACAAATAAATTTCATGCGTGCCATTGATTTTTCTCCTTTAACGCGGCGCTTTAAGCACGCTCAACGTTGCAAACGGTGGTCTTGGTCTCTTGCATCATGGTGACGCTGTCGTAGCCGTAGGTGGTGGCCGTATTGACCGCCTCCCCCCGTACGATGGGCGCCGCACCTTTAGGGTAATGCGCCAACATATCTGCACCTTGCCAGCGTCCTGAGAAGTGGAAGGGCAAGAACACCGTGTCAGTGCCAACACGGGGTGTGACCATCGCCATCACCTTGATACGTGCACCAGTAGGTGAGGTCACCCACACCTGCTCGCCGTTGCGAATGCCACGATCGGAAGCTGCCTTGGGGTTGATCTCCACAAACATGTCTTGCTGCAATTCAGCCAGCCATGGGTTGGAGCGCGTCTCTTCACCGCCGCCTTCGTATTCGACCAAACGGCCAGACGTCATGATGAGCGGGAACTTCTCATGCACTTTGTCTGCGATGTTTTTGTCTTGCACGGTTTTGAACAAGGTGGGAAGACGCCAGAACGCTTTCTTGTCGGCGTGGGTGGGGTACTTTTCCATCAAGTCTGGACGCGTACCGTAGAGCGGTTCGCGGTGCTGAGGGATCGGGTCAGGGAAATTCCACACCACGGCACGGGCCTTGGCGTTACCAAATGGGTGGCAACCATGGTTTTGCATGAAGACGCGGATCATGCCGCCCGAGTTATCGGTCTTCCAGTTTTTGCCTTCGGCCAACGGCTTTTCAGCATCGGTGAGTTCGTCCCACCAACCGAGCTTTTTGAGCAAGACGTGGTCGAGTTCTGGATAGCCCGTGGTGATGTCGGCACCCAAAGAGTGGGAGCCGTCTTCTGCCAACAAGTTTTTGCCTTCACGCTCTACGCCGAAATTGGCGCGGAAGTTACCGCCGCCTTCCATGACGTGTTTGGAGGTGTCATACAAATTAGGTGAACCGGGATGCTTCAGATCTGGCGTGCCCCAGCATGGCCATGGCAGGCCGAAGTAGTCACCACCGAAGTCGTAGCCCGTTTCTTTGTCTTTGCCGCCTTTGGACTTCAAAGTCTTGACGTCAAAAAGGTGCATATTGCGCATATGCGCTTTGAGACGCTCTGGGCTTTGGCCGGTATAGCCAATCGTCCAGACCGACTTATTGATTTCGCGCAAGATTTCTTCGGGCATGGGTTCGTCCATGCCTTTGACTTTTTGCAGTTTGTAGTTTTTGACCAACTCTTTGCCAAAACCAAGCTTCTCAGCCAATTGGTACATGATCATGTGGTCAGAACGACTCTCCCACAAAGGCTCGATCACTTTGTCGCGCCATTGCAAAGAGCGGTTCGAAGCAGTGCATGAGCCACTGGTTTCAAACTGGGTGGCGGCGGGAAGCAAGTAGACCGCGCGGTTAGGGTTGGCATCTTCTGGCTTACCAGGCATGGCAGCCATCGCAGCGGTAGCAGAAGGATAAGGATCGACCACGACCAACAAGTCCAACTTGTCCATTGCGCGCTTCATCTCTAATCCGCGAGATTGCGAATTAGGCGCGTGGCCCCAGAAAAATACGCCCTTGAGGTTGCTTTCTTGATCGATCAACTCATTCTTTTCAAGAACACCGTCGATCCAGCGTGAAACGGTAATGCCAGGCTTACTCATCATGGCAGGGCTAGCAAAGCGGCCTTTGAGCCAATCGAATTCAACGCCCCATGCTTTGGCAAAGTGTTTCCAAGAGCCCTCTACGATGCCGTAGTAACCAGGCAAAGAATCTGGGTTAGGTCCAACGTCGGTCGCGCCTTGCACGTTATCGTGGCCGCGGAAGATGTTGGTTCCACCACCCGACTTGCCCACGTTACCCAAAGCCAACTGCAAAATACAAGAGGCACGCACGATGGCGTTACCAATCGTGTGCTGGGTTTGACCCATACACCAGACGATGGTGCCAGGACGGTTTTCATGCAACCACGTCGCCACTTTGAGCAATTGCTCTGGGCCCACGCCACAGGCTTCTTCGACCTTGTCTGGCGTCCACTTGGCCAAGACTTCTTCTTTGACCTTGTCCATGCCGTAGACACGGTCGTTGATGTACTTTTTGTCTTCCCAGCCGTTCTTGAAAATGATGTGCAACAAGCCGAACAAGAAGGCGATATCAGAGCCTGAACGGATACGCACGTATTCGTCAGCCCTAGCAGCAGTGCGGGTAAAGCGTGGATCGACCACGATCATCTTGCAGCCGTTTTCTTTGGCGTGGAGCATGTGCAACAAAGACACTGGGTGAGCCTCCGCTGCATTGGAACCAATGTACATAGCGACCTTGCTGTTTTGCATGTCGTTGTACGAATTCGTCATCGCACCATAGCCCCAAGTATTGGCAACACCCGCCACCGTGGTGGAGTGGCAAATTCGGGCTTGGTGGTCGCAATTGTTAGAGCCAAAGTAGCTCACAAATTTGCGCAGCAAATAGGCTTGTTCGTTGTTGTGCTTGGAAGAACCAATCCAGTAAACGCTGTCAGGCCCACTGGATTTGCGCAAGTCGAGCAACTTGGCTGTTATTTCGTTCAGCGCCGTGTCCCAACTGATGCGTTCGTACTTGCCGTTGACCAACTTCATGGGGTAACGCAGGCGGAACTCGCCATGGCCATGCTCGCGCAATGCAGCGCCCTTGGCGCAATGCGCGCCTAAGTTGATGGGGGAATCGAACACAGGCTCTTGGCGCACCCAGACGCCGTTTTCCACTACAGCGTCAACCGCGCAACCCACGGAGCAGTGGGTGCACACCGTGCGTTTGACTTCGATTTTTCCAGTACCGTCACCAGCACCAGCGCTGGCGGCATCGGCTTTTTTCACCAAACTCAGTTGGGTAGTTGCCAGGCTAACACCAACGCCTAAACCAGAGCGGCGCAAAAAGCCTCGGCGATCTAATGTGGGTAGAGCTTGCGACAAACCGCGCTGGAGTCGGTCCACAAAGACGGACTGACCAGGCTGCGTTGGTGCGTTGGAAGAAGATGATTTACGTGTCAACAACATAGTGGCTCCTGAACTCAGACGCGGGTGGTCTGGTAATAGCGTTTCACATGCTCGCTCAAGCTGTAGCCGCCACCGTTCTCAGGTGCGGGAGGAAGTTTTGCAATTTGCGAAGGCTGGCCACCCATATTGGGCAAGGTGGTTACAGCTACGGCTGCTGCGCTTGCAGCAGCTGCGCCCATAAAAAATCCGCGTCGCGAAGGCGCGGATTGTTCAAGGGCTGGGGTGTTGGGTTGTGCTTTTTTCATATGGAATTCCTCGCAATATCCGTATGCATACGGATTCATCCAGTACTTTAAGACCTTTAGACCCTTAATGACTAGGTAATAACGCTAGGCAGTCACCTAGATGACGAATAACGATTGTCAGTTAGGAGTAATAAATCTCTTGCGTCGCTTTTTCGAAAGCGCATTTACGCTTATCGAAAAAACCTTAAACCATCAAATCAAATGCCTGCGCCTCGACGCTCACCAACGAACGCGTCAGTTCTGCCAATGCCGCATAAAAAAGCGCCCTAGGGTTGGCTTGCACCGCATCGCAAAAAGCAGGGACCCACGGTTGCACATGGGCGGCAAAGAATTTAGCTTGTTGGGTGAGGTTGGAAACCGCTACATCGTCGCCAGCCACCAAGAAGCGCATGACTTCAAGCACATACGAAATATGGTCTTCCGTCTCCGACATCGTCGTGGCATCTCGGGTCAAACCCAATGCGGTCAAGTCTTCGCGTAACTTTGCCAAAGGCTTTTCGTTCAAAAACCCACTGATGAAATGCGAGGCAAATGCGTAGACCTCAGGTTTGCCCACGCCACCAAACAAAGCGTCATGCTCTTTTTGAATAGCCGCGTCGTCCATTTCGCGGGCCACGCCTACAAGCTGTCGCCACGGCTCTTCCAAAAATCCACCTGCTGCTGGTGCCTCAGTCGCTGCAACGCGCAATTGCGCCAGCAACTCAACACGGCTTGGTGCGTAAAACAGTTCGGCGATCACGCCATAGAGCTCGGCGCGCGCAGTTTCTTCATCCAAGGCAGAGCTAGAAGGTGGATTTGTCATGAGATTTTTTGTTCGTCGCCGGCAGAGTAAATATCGATCACACGGCAATCGCCGCACATTTTGAGTCGCTCCAAAGCGGCGCCTTGGAACATCGCGTGTCCAGCCAATTTGCCTAACATAGCTTCCACCCCTTTGAGGGTACCGAAAGGTTTTTTACAACGGATGCATCCATAAGGCTGGGTCTCATTGAGCACACGCACCTCTTTGCGCTGCGGGGTGAGTAAAAGGCGAGAGGTTAAATCGATCGCTTTTTCAGGGCAAGTCGTCACGCATAAACCGCATTGCACACAGTTTTTTTCTACAAAACGCAACTGAGGCGCTTGGGTGTTGTCTTGCAAGGCTTGCGCGGGGCACGCACTCACACAACTCATACACAAAGTGCAAGTCTCTTTGTTGATGTTGACCGTGCCGAACAAGGCACCCTCTTGGGGTAGTGGCAATGCTTCTGGTGGGTTAGGTGTTTTGAGAGCAGGCGCGTGTTCAAGAAAATGGTCTATCACTAGCCCCAAAGTGCCACGCTTTTCGGCGGTTACTGCAAATGGTGCGACTGGCACTTTGGCTTTTAAACGCTGTGCGCCGACTGTCAGTCTTTGCAAATCAGCGTCGAGTTCCAGCGCATTACCCGCTTGCACCAACTGCAAGGGAACTTGCCCTTTACCTGTGTATCCCAATCCTTCCAAAAGCGCTTGGCCTTGCGCCATTTGCGCTTGCACACCTTCAAAATATTGCGGCGCTTCTTCATCTGTCATCAAGACCAACACTTGCGCGGCACCATACGACAGAGCGCTTAACCAAACGTCTAACCCAGTGCTGGCGGTATGCCACAAGGCCAATGGAATGACGTGTGCTGGCAAGCCTTGGGCGAGGCGCAGTTGCGCTGCGCGACCGACCTCTTCTATCAACGCTTGGCCTTTGCCTTGGCTGTGAAGCAACAGAACAGCGTCTTTGCCGCCTGCCTTGGAATAAGTGTTGAGCAGTGTTTTAAGTTTGAGTCCGGTATGACTGGCCGCAGGATAGGCATAAGTCAAAGCGCCAGTCGGGCACACGGTGGTGCAAGCACCACAGCCAACACAGAGGTTGGGATTGACCACAATTTGTTGACGCGACTTGTCGGAACGAATAGCTTCCGCCGAGCAAATGTCGATGCAAGCATTGCAGCCTACTTGCTCATTACGGCTATGCGCGCAGAGTTTTTGTTTGTAAGCAAAGAAGCGGGGCTTTTCAAACTCACCCACCAACTCACGCACCTTAAGTAATGTGGCCGTCATGGCATCACGGAAATAGCCTTGTGGCAAAGCGTGTTGGCTAAACGCGCTGTGCGCACGCAGGTCGAGCACCATGTCGAATTCAGCAAGCTCTTCGGCAGCTTGGCGGTCAAAGTTGATCGCCCCCACTACACCGCATGCCGTCACACAGTCGCGGTGTGAGGTGCACTTGTTGAGGTCAATTTGGTAGTCCAAACCAATGGCTTGCTCAGGGCAGGCGGCAACACATGCGTTACAACGTGTGCAGACGTCTAAATCAATCGGGTTACTGCGCTTCCAAGTTAATTTGAACGCACCTAACCATCCGTCTAACTTGACAATCTCACCGCCTAATACGGGGTGGTTTCGATTTTGGGTGCTGATAGCTAGTAGCGACTGTGCACCCAAATTGGATGCGCCATCCCGAGTAGTTTGAGATGTATCGCCTTGCGTAAAAACTGTTACCTGCAAGTTATCCGCCAACATAGCGGCCACGGGCTCTGCAACATCTAGCGTTCCGATGATCAACAGACGGCCGTTACTCTTATAAGTAACCGTAGGAACGGGGTCTGGGTC
>CAIRQX010000127.1 GCA_903880855.1 uncultured Burkholderiales bacterium
CGCGTCTCGAAACTTAAGTTTAAGCCATTGAAAGCGGGATAACGCTCTTCGAGTTCATCCACTACCCGCAAGCTTTGTAGGTTGTGCTCAAAGCCACCATGCTCTGCCATACAAGCATTGAGCGCGTCCTGCCCTGCATGGCCAAAAGGTGTGTGCCCCACGTCGTGGGCCAAGGCTATCGCTTCGACCAAGTCTTCGTTCAAACCCAAAGCGCGAGCAATCGATCGGCCCAGTTGCGCTACCTCTAAGGAATGCGTCATGCGCGTGCGAAACAAATCGCCTTCGTGGTTTAAAAAAACTTGCGTTTTATAGACCAAGCGACGAAACGCCGTGGAATGCACGATGCGGTCACGGTCGCGTTGGTGGGGGTTGCGCAATCCATGCGAAAGAGGATTGGCGTCTGACTCCGCATGGCGTCTGCCACGCGTGGACTCAGGATGGCAGGCGAAATTAGCCAGCACAACAATGGTTGATGACGTCTGCCACCAAAGTATCTGGCGCACCACGCACCACGGCCCGACCTGGAGGATCGATCAAGACGAAACGAATTTCACCGCCTTGGGCTTTTTTGTCTACACGCATATGGTGCAAGTAATTGTCAGCCCCTAATTGCGGACCCACGACAGGCAAACCCGCGCGATCTAACAGATGGGTAAGTCGCTTAACAAAATCCATATCCACCAAACCCAAACGCAGGGACAAGTGTGCAGCCATCACCATGCCACATCCGACGGCTTCTCCGTGCAACCATTCGCCAAAACCTAAGCCCGCTTCAATCGCATGTCCAAATGTGTGACCAAAATTCAAAGCGGCGCGCATGCCCACGTCACGCTCATCCTGCGACACGACATACGCTTTGATTTCGCAACTGCGTTGAACGGCATAGCCCAAGGCTTTTGGATCGCGCGCCATCAACGCATCTAGGTTATTTTCCAACCACTCTAGAAACTCCATATCTGCAATCGGGCCGTATTTGATGACCTCCGCCAAACCCGCACTCAACTCACGCGGTGGCAGTGTTTGCAAAGTATCTAAGTCACACACCACGCGTTGCGGTTGGTAAAACGCACCGATCATGTTTTTACCCAATGGATGGTTGATGGCAGTCTTTCCACCCACAGACGAATCCACTTGCGACAACAAGGTGGTGGGCACTTGCACAAAAGGCACTCCACGCATATAGCAAGCAGCTGCAAACCCGGTCATGTCACCCACCACGCCACCACCTAGTGCAAACAATACGGTTTGTCTGTCAGCACCTTTTTCTAGCAGTTGGTCAAAAATCAAATTCAAGGTTTGCCAAGTTTTATGGCCTTCACCATCTGGCAATACCAAGGTCATGACTTGACCATAGTGGGACTGCAAAGCAGCGCACAAACGCTTTGCATAAAGGGGGCCGACTATCTCGTTGGTCACCACCAACGCTGTCGCAGCCTTGGGTAAGTTGGTCCATGTACCCGGGTTGTCTATCAATTGCGGGCCAATCCATATGGGATAGCTGCGCTCGCCTAGATCAATCTGGATCTGAATAGGTGCAAGGGAAGTACTCACGAAAAATTCTTTCTTTGAGAGGGACCAGCTTAGGGGCGAGCGTTCATAGACCGCGGACTGGCCCCAGTATTTGGGGCAGTAGGCAGTTCGCCAATTTGCTCCAATTGCCGAATGATCATATTCACCAATGTTGATACAGACGGGCGATTGGTTTCAATCACATAGTGCGCAGCTTCTTTGTAAACGGGATCTCGCGCATCAAACAAATCCCGCAGTCTCGCCATGGGGTCTGAGACTTGTAATAAGGGGCGGTTCTGGTCATGGCGCAAGCGACGAAACACTTCTTCAGGCGTCGAGCGCAAATAGAACACATGGCCACGTTCACGCAAAAGTTGGCGGTTCTCTGGTCGTAAAACGGACCCACCACCTGTGGAGAGAACACCCTTGTAGTTCTGACTTAAATCATTCAAAACTTCAGATTCGATGTCGCGAAAGCGAGCCTCCCCTTCGCGCTCGAAATATTCGCGCACCGAACAACCTAAACGGCTTTCAATGGCGTGATCCGAATCAACAAAAGGGATGGCGAGCCGTCTGGCCAACTGGCGGCCGACGGTAGTTTTGCCAGAGCCTGGCAGACCAACCAAAACTAACACCTGGGGCTTTCTTA
>CAIRQX010000128.1 GCA_903880855.1 uncultured Burkholderiales bacterium
CCGATGTAGGTGGCTTCCATCGGGTCGTTGGTCAGAGGCTTGTCTTTATGACCAGCGATGCCCTTGGCTTTGGCGTAATCGCTCCACTTCTTGATGAATGCATCGTTGGTGGGGTTCTTGATGCTCATGAAATAGTTCCATGCGGCCAAGTGACCGACCAAAGGCTTGGTGTCCACACCGCGCAACTCTTCTTCACCCACTGAGAAAGCCACAACTGGAACGTCTTTGGCCTTCAAGCCAGCATTACCGAGTTCTTTGTAGAAAGGCACGTTGGAGTCACCGTTGATGGTCGAAACCACAGCTGTTTTACCACCGGTAGAAAACTTCTTGATGTCAGCCACGATGGTTTGGTAATCAGAATGGCCGAAAGGCGTGTACTTTTCGTCGATGTCGGTATCTTTCACGCCTTTGCTCTTTAGGTAAGCGCGCAAAATTTTGTTGGTTGTACGTGGGTACACATAGTCGGTACCGAGCAATACCCAACGCTTGGCACCACCGCCGTCTTTGCTCATCAAATAGTCAACCGCTGGAATCGCTTGTTGGTTAGGTGCTGCACCTGTATAGAACACGTTTTTGCTGAGCTCTTCACCTTCGTATTGCACGGGATAGAACAACAAGCCGTTCATCTCTTCCACGACTGGCAACACTGATTTGCGTGACACAGAAGTCCAGCAACCGAAGATCACGGAGACTTTGTCTTGACCGAGCAACTGCTTGGTTTTTTCAGCAAACAAAGGCCAGTTAGAGGCAGGGTCTACGACCACAGGTTCGAGTTTCTTGCCGAGTACGCCGCCCTTGGCATTGATCTCGTCAATCGCCATCAAAACAGTATCTTTCAACACTGTTTCAGAAATGGCCATCGTGCCAGACAAGCTGTGCAAGACGCCAACTTTGATCGTGTTCTGTGCCAATGCATTGGGCACTGCGACAAACGATCCTACCGACAGCGCTGCGGCTGCGGCCAGGGCTTTGAGATTTCCTCGACGATTCATCATGGGTTGAACTCCAAAAAAGGTTGGTAAGTGCGGGTTGAAATCACTCGCTAAATAACTCTTCGCAAGCCCTGTGCCAACTTCAAGAACCCTAGAACTTGAACTCTTTGTATATATAGGAATGCGAATCTTGAGGAAATTAGCACCAAGAAAATGCATCACAATGGTTCGCGCACCAGGTTTGTGCAATCTTTGGCGCATCATTTCGTGCACAACTCGGAATGCAAGAAATTTTTCTGCACAATCGCAAGGCATACAAGTTGCATGAAAATGAAGCTATGGAACTCACACCTCGCGAAAAAGACAAACTCCTAATTTTTACGGCCGCACTTTTGGCGGAACGTCGCCAAGCCCGCGGATTGAAACTCAACTACCCAGAGGCCGTTGCTCTCATAAGTGCCGCAGTGATGGAAGGCGCGCGAGACGGTAAAACCGTTGCCCAACTCATGAGCGATGGGCGCACCATACTCTCCCGCGCCGACGTGATGGACGGCGTGGCAGAAATGATTCCAGACATCCAAATAGAGGCCACTTTTCCTGATGGCACCAAGCTCGTCACCGTGCACCAACCCATTGTTTAAAAAGCGAGACTGCTATGCAACGATTTGCTTTATCCCTACTTTGCTTGCTAGCGCTCTCTGCGCAGGCCCATGAAGGCCATGGCATTGAAGGCGCCTCCCATTACCACGCCAGTGATGTGTGGGGGTTTCTCATGGCACTGTGTATTGGCATTTTTATTTGGTGGCTCAATGGCCGCGACAAGTGAGGCACGCATGACACCAGGTGAACTTTTCATTGACGAGGGCCAACATGTCCTTAACCCTGATCGACGCACTGCCACGATCGTTGTGCAAAACACGGGGGATCGTCCTATTCAAGTTGGCTCGCATTACCACTTCGCAGAGACCAACGCCGCCCTTGGTTTCGATCGCAAAGTAGCACAGGGCATGCGTTTGAACATCGCATCGGGAACTGCTGTTCGATTTGAACCAGGCCAACAAAGAACCGTTGAACTAGTGGACTACGCTGGTAACAGGCAAGTATTTGGTTTTCGCGGCCTGACCAATGGCCCTCTTTTATCCAAATAAATTAAGCGCAAGGAAAAATTCGCATGGCAACGATTGGCAAACGCGCTTACGCTGAAATGTTTGGTCCTACTGTGGGCGATAGAGTTCGCTTGGCGGATACCGACTTGGTGATTGAGGTCGAAGAAGACTTCACCTTGCGTGCCGGCGGTTACGGCGAAGAAGTGAAATTCGGTGGTGGTAAAACCATTCGTGATGGTATGGCGCAAAGCCAACGCACACGCGACGGTACCGGCAGTGGTGCGCAAGCAGGTGGTGCGGTAGATACGGTTTTAACCAATGCACTTATCGTGGACCACTGGGGCATTGTGAAAGCCGACATCGGTTTAAAAGACGGCCGCATCGTTGCAATTGGTAAAGCCGGCAATCCAGATACACAACCAGGTGTTGACATTGTGATTGGGCCAGGTACAGAGATCATCAGCTGCGAAGGCAATATCGTGACTGCGGGTGGTATAGACACCCATATCCACTTCATCGCCCCACAACAAATTGAAGAAGCACTCACCAGTGGCGTAACCACCATGATTGGTGGCGGCACTGGTCCAGCTACCGGTACGTTTGCTACAACCTGCACGCCAGGCGCATGGAATTTAGAGCGCATGTTACAGGCCGCAGACGCTTTCCCTATGAATTTAGGTTTCTTAGGCAAAGGCAATGCGTCTTTGCCGGATGCCCTGCATGAACAAATCGATGCAGGCGCGATTGGTCTTAAGTTGCACGAAGACTGGGGCACGACACCCGCCGCGATTGATAACTGCTTAAACGTGGCCGAGGCGACAGATACACAAGTAGCTATTCATACCGACACCTTGAACGAATCTGGTTTTGTTGAGGACACGGTAGCGGCATTCAAAGGCCGCACCATCCACACCTTTCATACCGAAGGTGCAGGTGGCGGACACGCCCCTGATATTTTGAAGGTGGTGGGCGAAGCCAATGTGTTGCCCTCTTCTACCAACCCCACACGCCCCTACACCATCAACACGCTAGACGAACACGTCGACATGCTAATGGTCTGCCATCACTTGGACCCCGCCATTGCTGAAGACTTAGCGTTTGCTGAGAGCCGTATTCGCCGAGAGACGATTGCAGCTGAAGATATCTTGCACGACTTAGGCGCCATCAGCATGTTTAGCTCAGATAGCCAAGCCATGGGACGTGTGGGCGAAGTGATTATTCGCACTTGGCAAACCGCGCACAAAATGAAGTTGCAACGTGGCAAATTGCCAGGTGACTCTGACCGCCACGACAACTTTCGCGTCAAACGCTACATTGCCAAATACGCCATCAACCCCGCGATTGCGCACGGCATTAGCCATGAAGTGGGCAGTGTCGAAATCGGTAAATGGGCAGACTTGGTCATTTGGAAGCCCGCTTTCTTTGGCATCAAACCCGCTGTCATTTTGAAAGGTGGATTTATTGCGATGGCCGCCATGGGTGACCCCAATGCGTCCATTCCCACACCACAACCTGTGCACTACCGCCCCATGTTTGGTGCTTTTGGTGGTGCTTTGGCGCGTGGTTCTCTTACGTTTGTCTCGCAAGCAAGTTTGTCTGCAGGCATTGGTTCTCGGTTTGGCTTGAACAAGACTTTGAGCGCTGTCAAAAACATACGCAATGTTGGTAAACGCGACATGGTCCATAACGACTATGCGCCGCGCATGGAAGTAGATGCACAAACCTACGCAGTGCGTGCGGATGGACATTTGTTGACATGCGAACCTGCGCATAGTTTGCCGATGACGCAACGCTACTTTCTATTTTGATGCTTGCCTGCTCTAAATTGATTGCTGGTGGTAAGGGGCTTGCGAGTGTTTTGCTCAAGCGCGCAAGCTCTATATCGCTAGATTGGGATGTCAGACAAAAAAGCCGCTTTGAAACTACTGACTCACTTGGCAGAACCTTAGGCGTTTTCTTGAGCAGAGGCACGGTTATTCGTGGTGGAGATGTCTTGGTCGCTGAAGACGGCTCACTGATTCAGGTGAATGCGGCTGAGCAAGAAGTTCTGCGCATTACTGTATGCACCATCCATGGAAGCCCGTTTGATTTGACGCGTGCTGCCTATCATCTTGGTAATCGCCATGTGCCGATTGAGTTGAAACCGGATCACCTCAAAATTGAACCTGACCATGTACTAGCCGAGATGTTGCGTGCGATGCATATGACGGTGCACACAGTACACGAGGCATTTGAACCAGAGGGCGGCGCATACAGCAGCGCTGGTCATAGCCATGGACATGATCATGCACACCACCATCACGGGCATGACCACGACGGGCACGGTTCGCATGAGCACTGAGCTTCAATCGCCTACTAAATACTCTCTGGAAACGCCACCGCTCATTCAGCTTATGTGGCTGGCTTCCCCTGCTTTGCCTATCGGCGGTTTCTCTTACTCTGAAGGGCTAGAGGCGGCGATTGACAAAGGCTTGGTGCACGACGAAGAAAGCGCATGCATTTGGCTACTAGACCAATTGCACCATTCACAAGCCCGGGGTGATATGGCGGCACTCGCACAAATGGTGATGGCTTGGCAAGCACGTGATGCACAACGACTTACAGAATTGAGTCAATGGGTGCATGCGACGCGCGAGACGGCTGAATTGCGTTTGCAGTCTGAGCAAATGGGGCGATCCATGCTGGAGTGGCTTCGCAATCAAAACACTGTCGACGCAGAAAGCGTTGACCTGTGCAATGCACTCGTACCCACCTACCCCCTCACATTCGCTTTGGCTTTGTCCTTGACTGGTGCGCCCATAGAGCAATGTTTGCAAAGTTATGCGTTTGGCTGGGCCGAAAACATGGTGCAAGCCTCACTGAAGTCGGTTCCATTGGGGCAAAACTCCGGTCAGCGCATACTATTAGCGATGTCGCAAAATATTTCGCAGGCTGTTTCGCAGGCATTAGCCACGACTGACGAGACGCGACAAGTGTTCTCACCCATGCTGGCGATTTTGTCAGCGCAACATGAAACCCAATATTCGAGATTATTCAGATCATGAGCACACTCCACAACATCGCGCAACGCACCAAAAAACTCCCGCCTCTGCGTGTCGGCATTGGTGGTCCTGTCGGTTCAGGCAAAACCACTTTGCTTGAAATGCTCTGCAAAGCGATGCGTGAGCGCTACGACTTAGTAGCCATCACCAACGACATCTATACCAAGGAAGACCAACGCTTACTCACTGTGAGCGGTGCATTAGCAGCTGAGCGCATCATGGGGGTAGAAACTGGTGGATGCCCCCACACTGCCATTCGTGAAGATGCGTCTATCAATCTAGAAGCGATTGACCGCATGTTGGTGGAGTTTCCCAATGCCGATGTGGTTTTCATCGAGAGCGGGGGTGACAATCTGGCCGCGACTTTCAGCCCAGAGTTGAGCGACTTGACGATATACGTGATCGATGTTGCTGCTGGAGAAAAAATCCCCCGTAAAGGTGGCCCTGGTATCACCAAAAGCGATTTGTTTGTGATCAACAAAACCGACTTGGCACCTTATGTTGGCGCAGATTTGTCCGTGATGGAAGCTGACACCATTCGTATGCGCACTAACACGCAAGGGTTGAAGCCTTTTGTGATGACCAATTTGCGAACACTCACAGGTTTGCAAGATGTGGTCGACTTTATTGTTACCAAAGGCATGCTGCCAAACTGATTGAGTTTGGCTGGCCACACCAAGTCGTTAACTTTTACAAAATATTTAACGACTTGGTGGCGCAATAGAGGCGCCTTCAATCTTGTGGCGCTCCAAAGCTTGCTGAACGAATCCGCTGGCCTTCATATCTTCCACAAAAGTCCGTAGAAATTTCTCTGCCTCCGCACCGCGTTTTTTGGGAACGCCCATGGCTTGGGAGATCACCATAAAACTTCCAGGCAATAAACGCAGATCCGGCAAGCGTTTGGCATCTAACTCGAGTTGTTGTTTGACGCCTGCAGCCACATCATGTTTTCCCGCTACGAACATATCCACTACCGTGGGCGATGTGGGACTACGCACTAACTTGGCTTGTTTTATCTCTCTAGTAAGAAATAAATCGTAGGCACTGCCTTTGCCCACGACGATGGAATGCTCTGTGCGGTCTACTTCCTCATTGCGTTGCAAGGGAGAGTTTTTATGTACCAAATAACTGCCTTCTATCAACACATAAGGTGCCGTGAAAGCGATGGCATCTGCACGCATGGGATCAACCGCAAAAAAGCCTATATCGACTTTCTCAGTGGATAGGGCCTCAACAGATTTGCCAGCCGCATCAAACACTACATATTCCACAGGTACGCCCAATCGTTTAGCGAGTTCTGTTGCCAAATCGACCGACACCCCCGTTGGTTTTTGGGTAACAGCATCGAGTTTGGCCAAAATGGGATTTCCGACGTTAATGCCAGCGCGAAGTTTTCCTGTGGGTGCAAAGCTTTGGATCATGGTGTTATCAAAGTGAAGGACTTGTTTGGTAGGGGTTGGGATACCTTTTGAGCTGATGGCTGCAGTGTGGATTTGCCAGGTGCGAACACCTGTTTTATCCAGCTCCATACGTAGCGCCCAACCTCGGTTGTTTTCGGGCAAATTGAATCCATCAAATACAAAGTTGCCAAGGCTATAGAAAATAGGTTTATTTTTATAACGCTCGGTATCTTGGACTTGGTGGGGATGGCCACCGATAACAGCGTCAGCACCAGCGTCAATCATCAAGCGTGCTAATTGGCGTTGTCGTTCGTTAGAAATTGGACCTTCCCAGCCCCAGTGCATCACAGGAATAACGATGTCGGCTCGCCATTCGGTTCTTGCGGCTCGGATATCGCGGACCACTTGTTCGTCTTCGCTCCATGCCACGCCTACACGATCATGGTCTGCTTCAAAACTACGTGGCTGGAATTCGTCGTATCCCAATAATGCAATACGAATGCCATTTCGCTCAAACACCTTGGGTGTATGCGCTTCTTTGAGGTTATAGCCTGCTCCGTAATAACCAATGCCATTCTTCTTTAGTAGTCCCAGCATTTCAGAAAAAGCCTCAGGACCAAAATCACCAGAGTGGTTGTTGGCTAAGCCCACAGCATCAAAATATTTACGCAGGTATTTCAAACTGCGTGGGTGGGCTCTAAACGTATTGGGTTTATCGGGCTCTTCCGTTCCTTTCGTGGCTACAACGCACTCTAAGTTTCCAATACGTATATCACTGCTTTTAAATAGCTTGCCAAAACCAATGAATGGATCACGCCCTTGCTGCATAGCCTTTCCAGGCGAGCCAGCCAGCATCATGTCACCCACCACCAAAAGAGAAACCGTCGATTGCTTAGCAGCAGTTTGCGCAAATGTTATGGGCGTGGCGAGCAACATCCCAAAAATGGATAGCCACAAAGGTATCGAAATTTGCAGGAATTTCTTCATGGCGCCGCCTCGTGCAAACTGCATCCATACACCAATTCCTTACCGAGGAAAGGAGAATACAAAGCAACGCGTCCTGTCAATGCATTAGCTTGCGAAAAGCCGTGTACCGCTGGAGCTATAAATTTGGAATGCTGCAATATTATTGGTTGTCGCCTTGTTTGATACGACACATACAAATTCACCAAATCCACTTGATTACCGGTTGTCATCAGCACAGCCTTAAAACGAAAACGTCCCCCGATATCAATACTTTGTGCAAGGTAGGGGTCAGAGACCGGCTTAAATGTATGAGTTTCGCTATGCCCATTGAGTTCGAACTGACACTGCAAGTGAGGTTCGGCCCATGCATTGGCAGCGAGAAAGCACAGCGCTGTTAACCAAAGCTTCACAGAAGATCCTTATTTTCAGCTTCTACCAATCTGACACCTAGCATTAAGGAGGACATCGTGTATTCCCTATCTAACCCAAGGCTCTCTTTATTAGGCACTGTGGAAGGGTCTGTATAAGTCCCAAAAACATGGTCCCAAATAGAGAAGTAAGACCCAAAGTTTGTGTCTCCATAAGTTTTATTGTGATTATGGTGAATGAAATGCATTCTCGGAGTTACTAGAAACCACTCTAACTGTCTTTCAAAAGGTAACTTTAAATTAGTGTGCGTCAGGTGCTGGCTAGAGATTTCAATCAAGATGATGATGTAAAAAATAATTGCACTGTCATCAATAAAGAATAAATTAGAAAATAACAACCCAGGCAAAACGATGAAAGCCATATGCAAAGGTGAGCCTCTAGCACCTGATAACCAATTGATAGCCTTTGGAGAGTGATGGAAAGCATGACAACTCCAAAATACGTGACTGTGCATTAACCGATGCAACCAGTAACTACAAAAATCTACACAAATTAAATAGCAAAACAGCTTGACTGGTGCAATGAGAGTGATGTCTTCTAACGCGTTGGATTGCAGCCCAAGCTGAACGCTCTCTGTAATAAACCTAACGCCTGGTAACAAAAACTCTTCCGCTAATCCCGCGATCAATAAGGCTACAAAGATAAAAATTCCGTCAAAAAGCCTGATACTTTGTAAGCCATACCCACTCATTGGAAAGTAAAGAGAAAAAAACCAAAAAATAAAACCCAGTAACGCAAAAACGCTCAACCTTATAAGTGAGTCATAAGTCAGCAAATCGTTCAAGATACTCATGTTTTGGTAATACCTTAATTTTTAAACATAAGGATAACCCTATATCCGTGCTAACTATCAATTATCTCTCCCCTCAGGCGATAAGAATTTCGAAAAAAACAGGGTTTGCCACCCTTGCCCTCTAGGTGATTGCTTGTTACTTTACGCACAGGCTTGCCACCACGGCATAGTCGTCAGACATAGGAGATATAGAACCATGTTAAAAAACATCATCAGCGGCTTACTCGCAGCCACTATGGCAATAGCCGGATCGGCTATGGCACAAAGCAAACAAATAAAAATCGGCGTAATTTTTGATATGTCCGGTGCACTTGCCGCTGGAGGTTCAAATGCCAGCTATTTGGGTACCAAATATGCAATTGACATCATCAATGAGCGTGGTGGTGTTGAGGGCTACAAGATTGTTCCCATCTATGTAGATGCACAAAGTAAAACCGAAGTTGCCATCAATGAGACTGAGCGCCTTGTCAATCAAGAGAAAGTAGATGTCGTCATGGGCGTGTTCTCTTCTGCGCAGTGTGTTCCTATGGCGCAACGATTGGACCAAGCCAAGAAATTCATGTGGGCTAATGTTTGTGTTGCATCTGCAGTTTTTAAAGATAAGAATTTGAAATATATTTTTAGAGGGCAAGTCCATTCTGACCAAATGGGTGAGGCTTCCTGCAAATTCTTGGCGGAAAACTCAAAATCAAAATTCGGTAAAGAGATTGGTGATATGAAGGTTGCAATCATTTATGAAGACGGCCCCTACGGAGCTGGCGTAGCCATGGGCAACGAGGTGAATTGCAAGCAATTAGGAATGCAAATCACTTTGAAAGAGGGATACGCAGCAACTGCACCAGATTTGTCTGCACTTGTAACCAAACTTCGCCGCGTGCGACCTGATGCGATTCTTCATACGGGCTACAACCCCGACATCACCTTGTTCTTAAGACAGTCTAAAGAACAAGGCTTGAAATGGGGTGCGCTTATTGGTCACGGTGCTGGGTATGGTCAATTTGACAAACTATTTGCAACATTCAAAGAAGATGCAAATTACATCTACAACGTTGACCCTGTAGCCGCTCAATTGATCGACCCCAAAGTTCTAAAACCAGGTTTAGGCGCTGTAACGTCGGAAATGATCAAGCGTTATAAAGCAGAAATCAAAGCGGATGAAATTCCTCCCCATGTTTCAATGGGCTTTAACCAAACTTGGATTTTCTTGACTGACGTTCTGCCTCGCGCAATCAAAAAGTATGGCGGCATTGACTCGGAGGCTCTAAGAAAGTCTGCACTGGATACTGACATCCCAGAAGGCGGAACTATTCAAGGCTATGGAGTTAAGTTTGTTCCACCAGGTCAGTCTATGTCTGGTCAAAACGAGAGATCTACACCTGTAGTCCATCAGTACATCAACAACGACACCTTTGTTGTATGGCCCAACGCCATTAAATCTAAAGATGCTGTTTTGCCCTTACCAAAGGGCCATGCCTACGCCAACTGATGTTGGTTGTTGAAGGTTTAACCAAAAAGTTTGGTGGTTTCACCGCCGTGAATGGCATCTCTTTTGAGGTCAAACCGGGTGAAATCGTTGGACTGATTGGTCCTAATGGATCCGGCAAAAGCACCACATTCAATGTGCTTGCAGGACTTTTCTCGCCAACATCTGGGACGGTGTCTTTTGATGGTCAATCCGTGGGAGGTTTGCCTCCCTATCAAATTTGTCAGCGTGGATTGGCCAGAACTTTTCAAATTCCCCGTCCATTTCGGAAATTATCGATTCTTGAAAATGCAACTCTGGCGGCCTATTACGGCGCAAGCCAACCCATCACGCGTGGCGAAGCGCTCAGACGGGCAGAAGATGCGCTCACGCTAATTGACTTGCCGCGCGACCCTTTGGCTAAGGTGGATGTATTGGGTGCTGCTGGGTTGAAGAAACTAGAAATGGCAAGAGCACTTGCAACACAACCCAAATTACTGCTTGCAGATGAAAGCTTAGGCGGCTTGGACGAAGCGGAGATGGAACAAGCCGCACAAATGCTCAAACGCATTCGCGATGAACGTGGCATCACCATCGTATGGGTGGAACACATCATGGGTGTTCTGATGAAAGTCATTGACCGCTGTCTCGTACTTGACCATGGAGAATTAATTGCACAAGGAACTCCATCTGAAGTAGCGCACAACCCACGCGTTGTAGAGGTTTATCTTGGCACCGACGCTCTCAGTTTGCAACAACAGGTCGGGCGCGAAGCTCTGCCAGTGAGATAACTTGATGCTTGAGTTAAAAAATATCAATGCTGGATACGGCACGTTTCAAGCTTTGTTTGATGTCTCTTTGAGCATACAAGCCGGAGAAGCCGTTGCAGTCATTGGCCCTAATGGCGCTGGAAAAACCACACTACTGCGCGTTATTTCGCGGCTAATAGAAGCATCTGCAGGCGACATGCATATGGAAGGACTTTCCTATCGCGACTTACCCTCTCATGAAGTGGTTGGCCTCGGCATTGCGCAAGTTCCAGAAGGGCGTAGGCTTTTCCCCCGCCTTAGCGTGGAAGACAACTTAAAAATGGGCGCATACACCCCATTAGCCAGAGCCAAACGCTACGAAAAACTTGACTATGTGTACTCATTATTTCCAAAAATGGCTGAAAGGCGACATCAATTAGCAGGCACCATGTCAGGTGGTGAGCAGCAAATGTGCGCAATCGGCAGAGCACTTATGAGCGGCCCTAAATTGTTACTACTTGACGAGCCATCTGCTGGTCTAGCGCCAGTGATTGTTCAGTCTATTTTTGAGCTTATGCGGCGTATCCGTAACGAGGGATACACCGTTTTGATCGTTGAGCAAAATATTCAGCAAGTCTTGAAAGTGGTTGATCGCGGCTACCTTATCGAGACTGGAAAAATTCGAGCAAGTGGGACAGCATCGGAGCTGTTAAACAGCGATGAAGTTCAAAAAGCTTATCTTGGAGTGTGATGGAATTCTTTGACATATTTCTCGTCGAGGCCATACTCAACGGCATCTTGCTTGGGGGCTTGCTCGCCCTACTTTCTTTAGGCCTCAATCTGATCTTTGGTGTGATCGATGTGGTTTGGATTTCCTACGCTGAGTTAATGATGATTGGTATGTACAGTATTTACTGGACACACACGATGCTTGGCTGGCCTTTGTATTTGGCATTTCCTTTTGGCATTGCTGGGGTTGCCCTTCTTGGTGCGGCGATGCACTGGTTCATCATTCGGCCCGTTCTTGCCGCTGAGCCCATCAATCAGTTGCTAGTAACGGGTGGCGTTTTGTTTTTTTTACAAGCCGTCGCGACAGTCATTTTTGGTGTCGACTTCAGAAATATTGGCGTGCGTATGCCTAGTTTTTTGGTGGGTGATATCAGCCTGTCAATGGCTCGTTTAATCGCTTTTTCAGTCGCTATGGTTGCTATTGCAGCAACCTATCTATTTCTCAATAAAACCTATGCTGGTACTGCGATTAGAGCGATCAGCCAAGACCGGGGCATCATGCCGTTGATGGGTGTTGATCCTGGTCGAATCTATCTACTAACTTCTGCAGTGGGTGGTGCCTTAGCGGGATTGGCGGCCTGCCTACTGGTATTGCAGTACGACATCCACCCAGCTATTGGTTTAACGTTTGGCCCGATCACATTTTTGGTATGCGTGATGGGTGGTTTGGGTAATCTCGTGGGCGGTTTTGTCGCTGCCTTTATCTTTGCGCAATTCATCTCAGTAGGTGGTTATGTCATTGCAATTGAATGGGGCTATGTGCTGGCATTTGTTTTTTTCATTGCCATGATGTTTATACGTCCTGAAGGCATCTTGACGCAAAGGCGGTAATCAGTATGTCGCAATCCATATCGACCAACCTATTTCGCGTATTTCTTGTATTGCTGTTAGCCGCACCTTGGTTGGGCTTGGGCTCCTACCCAATGCATCTCATCATCATGTCCTTGTTGCTTGGTTTTATCTATACCAGCTGGGCTTTGATGGGCAGACTTGGATTGGTCAGTTTGGGACACGGTGCTTTTTTAGGTATAGGCGCTTATTCAGTCGTTTTGTTATGGAACCAATATGGGCTATCGCCTTTCATTGGAACTTTTGTCGCCGTTTCAGTCACAGTCGTGGTGGCTATTGTCATTGGCTACCCTTGTTTTCGCTTCAAAATTGTGGGGCATTACTTTGCATTAGTCACTCTTGCTCTTGCAGAAGTAGTGCGTTTAGTGATCGTTGCAGAACGTGACATCACAGGCGGATCTTTGGGACTTACCCCTAAGCCTGGTATTGCAGAAGGATCAACCTACTCCATATGGGCTATGCAGTCGTCGACGCGCATAGTTTGGTTTTATTTGATACTGGCTTGCTGGCTTTTTGCTTTATGGGTATGGCGGCGTGTTGACCAAAGCATGCAACGCGATGCGCTACAAGCCATCAGCGAGGAAGAAGACGCAGCAGCGTCGATTGGTATCAATGTGACACGCACCAAATTGCAGATCACCGTGTTATCCGCTGTGATGACTTGTTTGGGTGGTGTTTTATATGCGCAATACCAGCTCTATATCAATCCTGAGACAGTATCCGGCGTGGGCATTTCACTTCAAATAGTGTTTGGCGTGATAGCTGGAGGTATGTTTGTCATGCTCGGCCCTACTTTTGGTGCAGTATTTCTTCTGGCCTTACAAGAGATTCTTCGTATCCTCATTGGCAACCAAATACATGGGCTAGATCTACTGATCTATGGCGCATTACTGATATTTTTCATTATCAAAATGCCCAATGGCATCTTAGGAACGCTACTCAAACCTCGCGGATAGCTATACGTGGATAACGCTTTCCTGGCGAACACTGCGTACATCCATTTCAAAGGCCAACCCCTCAATCGGCGGCCTGCACACATGCCAGCTCAGCGCCGGCGCAAGCATTCCTCTCGATGCAAACTCAGATGCAATGAGATGTGAAAAGTCATGCACGGTATATATCTGTGCAGAAGTCAAACGCGACCAATCTGCTTGTAAACCGCGAGCGCGGGCTTGCATGGTGTCTAGCACGTAGTGCGCCTTAGCGGCAATACCGCTAGGACTTAGATCACCTCTGGCAATGATCCCCTCAGGGAATGGCTGGTCCTCAGGCCACTCACCACTTCCTGCAATAACCCAGTCCCTAGGAGCCTCAGATTGCTCAGGCAAGGTATAGGTGAAAGCGTAAAAACCCGGTTCAGCGGGCGGGTTGAACTGCGGTGCTAAGTTACTGCGCCCGACTGGATTGAGTTGATGTCGAAATAGTCCCCATTCACTAAGAACATCGACATACCCCTTGTTGAAGTCTTTGAACCCCTGCATGGTGAAGGCTGCAGGAGAGCGCAATTCGCAGGCAGCCAGTGCAGTTAGTGGTCTTTTTTGTTCAATCAGATGGTTGCGTATCCATGTAAACCCTTGCTTCATAGGAAGCGGCTTTGAGAAACGAATTCGATGAAAAGAATAGCCAGGGGCAGCAATTACGCCTTGTGAATACGGAAATCCACCTTCTAGATAAAAATACCCGCCATCCTCGAAGAAATGTAATTTAGACATTGAATCTCCTTAAAAATCTAGTGCAATCTGGCATTGCATTACTTCATAATAATTCAACTGTCTCACATGCATCTATTTATTATTTTCCAGTCTAGATTACTGCTGTAGTATTTGGGATGCTTGCTAAAAGCATGCGTCAGTATTTATAAATTAATGTCCATCCTTAAGAGGTCCTGCCATGTCCATTCCATCCACCATGCATTTTGTTGACCACGGAAAAGGTGGCGGCCCAGACATACTTGTTCCTAGCCAATGTGCAGTTCCCAACCCAAATCCTGGCGAAGTCTTGGTGCGTGTTGCCTATGCTGGCGTCAATCGACCTGATTGCTTACAGCGCAGTGGCCGTTATCCACCGCCTCCAGGTGCATCTCCTATCGTTGGCTTAGAAGTCTCGGGGGAAGTTGTTGCCTTGGGCGAAGGTGTGACGCAGTGGAAAGTTGGCGACAAGTTATGCGCGCTCACCAATGGTGGCGCTTATGCTGAATATGTCACGGTTCCTGAGGGTCAGGCTTTGCCTATCCCCAAGGGTTATTCCATGCTGCAGGCGGCAGCATTGCCTGAAAACTTCTTCACCGTTTGGACCAATGTGTTTCAGCGTGGCAAGCTCCAGAAGGGTGAAACGTTTTTGGTGCATGGTGGCTCCTCTGGCATTGGCTTAACAGCTATTCAACTTGCCCATGCGTTTGGCGCCAAAGTGTTTTGCACGGTCGGCAATGAAGAAAAAGCCAAAGCCTGTCGCGATATGGGTGCAGATGTCGCCATCAACTACAACTCGCAAGACTTTGTTGAAGTGGTGATGGAGCACACCAACAAGCAAGGTGTCAACATCTTGTTAGACATGGTGGGTGGCAGTTATATTCAGCGCAACTTGCAATCTCTTGCACCTGATGGTCGATTGGTACAAATCGCCTTTTTGCAGCCGTCCAAAGTAGAAGTAGATTGGGTATCGCTCATGGCCAAACGCTTGACGTTTACTGGTTCCACCTTACGCCCACGCACTGCAGCTGACAAAGCGCAAATGGCAAAAGAACTCAAACAACAGGTATGGCCTCTTCTTGAAGCTGGCACTGTCAAGCCAGTTATCCACCAAGTGTTTGAATTAGCCCAAGCCAATCTTGCGCATGCATTGATGGAGTCTTCAGTGCACATTGGCAAGATTATGTTGAAGGTGGGTGGTTGATTGGGCTTTTTAGATATGAACCATGATGGTTTGCGATTTAGCTCCGCCAAGCGCGGGGACCATGACGAAATCGATGATTTCGTTCAAGGCAAAGGGCAATACACCAGTGATATTGATTTATCTGAACAGCTCTATGCGTGTTTTGTTAGAAGTCCTCACGCCTCAGCCGTTATTAGAAAAATAGACTCCAAAATCGCTCTTGCTATTCCAGGCGTCAAACTGGTTCTGACTGGTGAGGACCTTAGCAAAGCTGGGGTCGGTCACATCATGCCTTTGGCTATTTTTAATGGCGTTGATGGCAAGCCTATGACTCAAGCAGGCATACCAGTTCTCGCATATCCGCAGGTGCGCTACGTGGGAGAGGCTGTGGCTTTGGTAGTAGCAGATGATGCTGCTACGGCCCAACTCGCAGCAGAACAGTTAGAAATCTCTTGGGATGAGATGCCATCAGTTATCGAACCGTTGCAAGCCATTGCAAGTTCAGCAGTACAGGTGCACAAAAATTGCCCGTCTAATATTGCGCTAGATTGGGAAGACGGTGATAAATCTGTATCAGATGCAGCATTCAAGAAAGCGAATTACATACAAACTGTTGAACTTGCAGATCCACCTATGACTGCTTGCTCCATAGAACCCAAAGCCGCTATAGCGAATTGGGATTCATCCAGTGAACGATTCACCTTGATAGCAAGTACGCAAGGTGTCATGTTGGTACGAAAAATATTGGCTGAACAAGTATTTAAGATACCGCCAGAAAAACTTCGCGTCATCACACCCCACGTTGGTGGTGGCTTTGGCGTCAAGGTACAAACCTACGCTGAATACGCTGCAATTTTGTTTGCTAGCCGCGTACTCAATAAGCCGGTGAAATGGACAGCATCTCGGCTTGAATGTTTTTTAACCGATACGCATAGCCGTAACTCAACCTTACGTGCCCGCATGGCCTTTGATGATCAAGGACTTATCCTTGGTCTGCAAGCTGATGTCATCGTGGGCATAGGTGCTTACACGTCGACATACGTGGGAATCGTTGCAACGAACAACCTTAAGAACTGCCTCTCTAGCGTTTACCGTATTCCCTCTATACAAATGCGTTCACGTTTGGTGTTCACCCACATGATGCCGCATGGTCCCTATAGGGGCGCCGGACGACCTGAAGCAATCTACATGATCGAGCGATTACTGGACAGCGCGGCTGATTCTTTAAAAATTGACAAGGTCGCATTGAGGCGCCGAAATCTTATCCCTGCAAATGCTATGCCTTACTCAGCGCCCAACGGCCAGGTGTATGACAGCGGTGAGTTCGAAACAGTTATGGACAAAGCTATTGCCTTGTCTGATTGGAATAGTTTTGAATCACGACGAATCAGTTCTAAACAGCAAGGTAAATTGCGCGGTATTGGAATGTGCTGCTTTCTCGAAGTGGCGGGCGGAATACTAGAAGAACCGGCTGATCTTAGATTCAGTGAAGATGGCATCGTCAGCATCCACATTGGTGCTCAAGACATTGGCCAAGGACATTTATCTACCTACCCTGCACTCATCGCAGAGCTTTTAGGTATAGACATTGGAAAGGTTCGACTAGTGGCAGGTGATAGCGATCAAACACCAGGTTTGGTGGCGACCGTTGCATCGCGTTCAACCATGATGTCTGGAAGCGCTTCAGCACTTGCATGTGATGAAGCCATTCGCCGGGGTAAGTTGATTGCCTCACACCTGCTTGAAGCAGCTGAGTTTGATATTGAATTTAAAAATGGCAGCTTTCGAGTCAAAGGCACCGATAAACACATTGGATTACTAGACTTGCCTGCTCGACTTTTACAATGGAATGATCGGCCCTCTGAAATACCGGAGTCTCTCAATAACATTGCAAAATTTGTCTCTCCCACTATGAGTTTTCCTAACGGGTGTCACGTCTGTGAGGTTGAGATTGATCCCGATACAGGTGCGGTTTCGTTAGTCAGGCATACAGCCGTCGACGATGTAGGCGTCATGCTCAACCCCAAAATCGTAGAAGGCCAAGTACTGGGTGGTATTGCACAAGGCCTAGGGCAGGTATTGGGTGAACGGCTTCACTATGACGCACAAGGCCAATTGATGAATGCATCTTTTATGGATTACCCCATACCACGCGCTGATATGCTGCCGCCCATCACGCTTGGTCATCATGAAGTACCGTGTCTGAATAATCCATTAGGCGTCAAAGGAGCAGGCGAGTCTGGCGTTGCTGGCTCTATGCCCTCAGCGATCAATGCCATCTTGCATGCGCTGTCTTATCGAGGCGTTAAAACTCTTGATATGCCGTTTACTTCTAATCGTGTTTGGGCTGCCCTAAACCAAATCAGCAGCTAAGCACCTTTAAATTTTTTCAAAGACCCAGGATACCTCTGCTCACCATGGCATGTATGCCCTTGTTTCCATCGACTAATTGCGTGACATGAAGATCGCAAGCTAGGCTGCAGAATACATACGCTTCTTCAGCGGTCCACGGTTTAATTTCTGTCAGCCACTTAATCATGTTGCGAAGTGCTTGCTTAGCCGCGTCGTCTAGGTCCACATCCATACCCATAGCAATGTAGTGGGTTGGAGTGATGGCTCTCGGAAAATTCAACGACTGTTTATGCACTATGACTTGAAAGCGTCCTTTCAAACAAGTTTCTAATGCCGTCAAGCAGACTTCACCATCTCCCTGCACAGCATGCCCATCCCCTACAGACAAGTTGGCACCTGGAACAAATACAGGTAAGAACAAAGAAGTGCCAGGAATAAATTCTTTGTTATCGATATTGCCACCGTACTCGCGCGGCTCTACTGACGAGACAAGTCCATAGGCAGGGGGCGGTGCAACGCCAATAATTCCAAAAAAAGGCCTTAGTGGAATATCTACGCCCCACGGCAAGCGCGCAACATTGGCTTGTCTATCGATCGGAATAACGCGCCGACTCAGGTTAGGAAAATCTTCAGGCAATGCGCCCTTGAGAGGTCGAATAATGTTCCAACCCCAATCGGTAGTTAATTCAATATCCAAAATACGAATTTCTAAAGTGTCCCCAGGTTCAGCGCCTGAGACGTGAACAGGGCCGGTCAAGATATGTGGGCCCAGAATTTGAGGCACGGTATCCACTATGAGTCGATGTTCTGGGCGAAAGAGAGTTGGGTCCGCCACCTCAGACATGCCTCCAGAAAATGTATCAATCACCAACTCATCGCCAGACGCAACCTCCAGCACAGCGGGAATAGCAGCATTGAAGTGTCCCCAGTGCACAGTCTGAGGCGTTGGATTCAAGAAATGGGTTTGGCTCATGCATGGGCTCCTATATCGTCTAAGGATTTTGCACCAGACACACCTAAATGCTCATCAAGTACATCAGGCCTTGATTTGAGTTCTTCTGGCGTGCCCGAGAAAACAAATCGACCTGAGGCAATGATGTGCACATGATCAGCAACAGACAAAGCGAGCGCCAAGTTTTGCTCTACCAACAAGATGGCATGTCCAAGGCTACGCATACGTTTCATGATCTCGCCTACATGCAAAACAAATCGTGGAGAAAGTCCTTCAGATGGCTCATCCATGAGCACCAAGTCAGGGTTCGCCACCAAAGCACGGCCTATCGCCAGCATTTGCTGCTCTCCTCCGCTAAGTTCGTTGCCGCCATTTTGGAGACGATCACGAAGTTGCGGAAACTCATCGAGAATTTTTTCCTTAGTCCATCTGCCCTCATTTGTATGCATGTCAGATTTTTTAGTGTGAGAACCCGCCAAGGAACTAGTCGGCAATTGAAGATTTTCCAAAACAGAAAGGTTTTTAAAAATACGGCGCCCTTGGGGAACCAGCGCCAAGCCCATCTGAGCAATACGAAAAGGGGCAAGACCAATCAGGGACTGCCCTTTGTATTCAACCGAGCCAAGTCTAGGGGGAGTGAGTCCAAAAATAGAACGGATAAGGGTGGTTTTACCCATGCCATTGCGACCTAGGATTGCAATGATTTTGCCCAGAGGTACTTCTAGGCCAATACCTTGCAGAACATAGCTGTCTTCGTAGTAGGTGTGCATGTCCCGAATGGAGAGCAGTGTTTCAGACTTGTCCAAAGTACACCTCCCGAACTTGCGGATTGATACGCACTTCTTGCGCACTACCTTCTAAGATCATTTCGCCACGGTGCAAAACTGTCACCCGATCTGCCAATCCCAAAGCAATATCCATATCGTGCTCAATCATCAACATGGTGATAGAACGAGGAAGTTTTTGGATAATGCCAAACAGGCGCTGCCTTTCTGCTGGAGAAAGGCCCGCACAAGGCTCATCTAACAACAAGAGACGTGGCCCGTTGACCAATGCCAGCACCAACTCCAACTGGCGACGCTCGCCATAAGACAAGCTTTTCACTAAGGCATTTTCTTTATTAGGCAATCCAACTAAATCGAGTTGTTCATTTGCCTTATCTCTTAACCCATTTAAGTTTTTCACGGACGTCCATAGATTCCATTTTTTCTTTTGTATTCCTAGCACAGCCAATGCTATGTTCTCTAAAACGGTAAGGTCAGCGAAAACACTGGAGATCTGAAAGGTACGCCCAACACCTCTTTGGGTCCGATCTGGTTCAGCAAGATGCGTAATGTCCTCACCAAAACATTTAATGACACCACTAGTAGTATGCAAAGCGCCGCTGATGCAATGAAACAAAGAAGTTTTGCCTGCCCCATTGGGTCCAATAATGACCCGCCTCTCGCCTGGCTCCACTTGCAAACTGACATTACTAACCGCCTTCACTCCGCCAAAGGTTTTGGAGACAGAAGTAAGTGCAAGCGCAGGATTACTCATGACTGCCCTTCACTATTTTTACGCTCAACAATGCGTTGTAGTTGTCCAATCACTCCGCCCGGCGCCCAAATTACCACCGCGATAAAGACCAATCCCATAATGGCAAGATGCATTTCAAAGAAGGTGCTTACCCAATTGCGAAGCCCTAAAATCATTGCGGCACCTACAAAGGGGCCGAGTAATGTGCCAGAGCCCCCAACAATAGCCATCAAAATAGCTTCCACGTTGTTGTGCAGAGAGGCTGTAACTGGGTTTACAAATCGGTTGAGATATACATACAGCACGCCCGCTAAGCTAGCCATAAAAGAAGAGATCACAAATGCGAGGTAGAGATGCCTAGCAGGCCTAAAGCCCAAACTATGCATGCGAGGTTCTCCCGATTTAATTCCGCGCAAAGCTAAACCGAATGGAGACTGCACCAGTTTTTGGTAAGCAAATACAACTACCACCACCACAGCAAGTACCAAGTAATAAAACTGATTGGCGTTTTCTATTTGGAATGCACCAATACCGGGTGCCGGAACATTGGTTATTCCGCTATCGCCACCCGTCAAAGCCGTCCATCGGTAGCCCACGCCCCAGATGATGTACCCCATCGCCAGCGTAACCAAAATAAAATAAACACCTCTAGTGCGAACAGACAAGCCGTAGATACAGCCCAACAAAGTTCCAGAAAAAATACCAGCAGACGCCGCCCAAACACAGACCCATCCATAGCGCACTTGCAAAATAGCAGTGGCATAAGCTGCAACCGCAAAAAAAGCCGCATGACAAAGTGAGAAGAGGCCGGCGTTACCAAGCAATAGATCCGCAGACAACGCCAGCATGCCAAAAATAAATACTTGCGTGATCAAGGTCACCCAATACGTGCTTGCCAACTGTGGCAGTATCAACGCGATGACCAGCAAAACGAAAGCAATATGACTTGTTTTTTTCATGTCATATTCGCCGTGCCAAACAGCCCGCGCGGCCTAAAAAGTAACAATACAGCCATCGGACCAAAAAGTACAAAGTAAGACATCTCGGGCACGAGCCATCGACCATAAGCATCGAGCAGTCCAACAATCAAGGCGCCAATCATGGCGCCTTCCAAACTTCCTAGCCCTCCGACGATAACCACCACCAACGCAAATACCAAAATCTCCCATTCGGCTCCAGGATAAACCGTGAGAAAGGCACCTCCCAGCACCCCTGAAAATCCAGCTAAAAACGAGGCAAGCGCAGAAACAATAACAAACAGGCGATCGACATGTATGCCTGTCGCACTGACCATCTCACGGTCGTCTACACCTGCACGTATCGCAGCGCCTATCTGGGTTTTTCGATAAAGAAGCCAAAGTAATAAGGCTACGACTACCCCAATTCCAGTCAAGAAAAATCTAAATATTGGATAAACAATACCGCCTGGGAGTTCGACCACTCCTCGCATCCAGATAGGAACAGGAAGTTTGAGGGCGTCTCCGCCCCAAATCTTCAACGCAACATCGCCAACGACATAGGCCAAACCTACTGTGATGAGAACTTGCGATAGGTGGTTATCGCCAGCACGTTTAATCAATACTTTGTCAGCTATAAAACCGAGTAATGCTGCAGCAACACCACCAGCAATCAAAGCAAAACCGAAATTACCTGTCGCCTTAGCAACTGAAAGGCCGATATAACCCCCTAGCAAATAATAGGCTCCATGGGCCATATTCACGATTCGCATCAAGCCAAATGTCAATGTAAAGCCACTTGCGAGCAGAAAGAGTAAGGCAGCATAGGAGATGCCATTGAAGGTCTGAAGAATAAAACTATTCATAGGCATTCATAAAGAAACTTTCCACCATATAGGTGGAAAGCATATTTATATTTAGTGCACGTAAATAATTAGGGCTTGTAAGGGCCGCGCTTAAGAAAGTCCTCAGGCTTATCAGTCCAAAACTGCGATACGTTGGGGTATGTTTTTACAGGAATATTCATCAAAACATCACCCAAGATTGGGTGTTTGACTTTTTGCAAGCGTGTGACGTAAACATTTTGAATCGGATTGTCATAGGCATCTAACTTTAAGGGGCCTCTTGGCGCCTTGACTTGAACCGTACGCATAGCTTTTAAAAATGCGGCGCGGTCTTCGACATTGCCATTGATTGAATCAATGGCTGCCTTGGTCCACAAACCAGATGTGTAAGCAGATTCAGCAAACCAAGAAGGCAACTTCTTATATTTACGCGCATATTCATCAACAAATGCTTTGTTCTCTGGCGTATCAATACCAGCAACGTAATGCACTGAATTCGAAATCAAACCCACTGCGCGGTCATCTATTTGCGGAATAGCATCTTCGTGTAACCAGTAACCACCATGCAGTTTGAATTTCTTGTCATACCCGAAGTTGTACCAAGCCTCAAAGAAACGAATACGTGCCACACCAGCTAAGGCGACGACCACCGCATCACTATCGGCAGGAATAGCGGCTAATGAAGCACCGTAGTCTGTCGTTGCCAGAGGGGCCCAAATAACTTTGTTAACCGCACCGCCCAGCTCTTTGTAAGTACGGATCATGCCGCCAGCAACTTCATGGCCCCATGTGTAGTCAGAACCAATAAAAGTAGCCTTGCGAGCGCCTAATTCTTTATAAAGATAGTCGCCAAAAGGGTGACTGATCTGACTAGCAGATACAGCCGTACGAATCACGGTAGGTGTGCGATCCCATTTGGTATTGGTGTCAGCGCCCGCAGGGTCGAGCACCAAAGGAATACCCGTTTCTTTACTCACCTGCGCTACAGCCGGTCCTTCATGGCCACACAAAGGCCCAAGAAGGAAATTAACTTTTTCTTGCAGAGCGAGTCTTCGCGCTTGGGTGAGAGCTTGGTCTGGGTTACAGGTAGTGTCAGCAATAACCAACTCAACTTTGCGGCCACCTGCTGTGTAATTATTTTTTTCCCAAAACATTTTCATACCGTCAATCATCTCGGCACCAGGAGCAGCCAATGGCCCAGTCGTTGGTGCAAGCACCCCAATACGAATGGGGCCTTTGGTTTGAGCAAACGCACTTCCCATACTTGTTGCAGCAACCAGTATCAGAGCAGAAGTAGCTCTTTGCATCCAGTTAAATTTCATAGCAAACATAATTTCAGTCCTTTTGAAAATTCATTTTTTAAAAATGAGCACCATTCATCGCCCTAATCAGCTTCATGGTTACAAGACCATTCTCTAAGGGGATAAATTTTTTACACATAGGGCATTCCCTAGAAGCGCGCTCTTACCAGAAATAATGTTTTTCTTGCTGGAGAATAGGAAGTCGTATTCTTTTTTATCAAGGATTTAACATGACCACTGCTGTCACGCCCCATGTGGACGCGCATTCCACTCTGGGGCCATTGGCCTCAAGACTGGTAGATGTAGATGCGCTAACTTGGCAAACAACCCGCTTTGAAGGAATCGTCTACAAGCCATTGCTTTTTGATCGCACGAGCGGCATAGCCACAGTGCTTATGCGTATGGCTCCAGGATCGGTGCTACCTGACCACGAGCATGTTCTGATCGAACAAACTTGGGTCATTGAAGGTCATCTAGTAGACCAGGAGGGTCCAGACCAAGGGATGGAATGCAAAGCAGGTCAATTCATCTGGCGCCCTGCCGGAAGTCGGCATAGTGCTTGGTCTCCAAATGGAGGGATGTTCTTAGCAATGTTTCAGATTCCGAACAAGTTTTTCTCGCCAAGTGGAGATGTCACGGATATGTCTGGTGCAGACTGGGAATCTATATGAGGCAAACATCCCAGTCAAACACAGTCATAGATTATTTGAGCGATTAAACACCCTCGATGATCCGTATATCTCGGACAACAGCATTACCAACAAGTTCTTTCATGGCCAATTGGTACGCATCGCTTTCATAAGCTTGCATTGCTGCTTGTACGTTCTCGAACTCAATCAATACCGTGCGCTGCATGTTGCCTGATTCTTTAACAGCAGAAGGCATTCCTCGCGCTAAAAATTTACCACCTGCCGCCATGAGTGCAGGTCCGGCAAGCTTAGCGTATGCCGCAAGAGCATCTTGGTTGTTAATTTCTCGATAAGCGCTGATCAGATAGGCTTTAGGCATGGTTGTATCTCCTTAAGATTAGTTTTACAGTGAAGCATAGTTCTACATTAATTATCACTAAACTATCTTAATTGAAATAATTTTTTTCGTTGTCATCAAATATTTTTTAGGAACCAAGCATGCTTCAATTTTTTTATAACACCGCTCCTAATCCCATGAAAGTTGCTCTCCTACTGGAGGAGTTAGAAATTACATATGAGGCGATTCCAGTTGAGACACGAAAGGGGCAGCAGTTTGAGCCTAAATTTCTTGCCATTAACCCCAATGGGAAAGTCCCAGCAGTTGTCGATGGATCTGTATCCTTATTTGATAGCAACGCAATACTGCTCTACTTGGCAGATAGAGAACAAAAATTTATCCCTACAGATTTAAAAAGTCCTGATAGAGCGAAAGCGCTTTCATGGCTCATGTTTATTGCCAGTGGAATTGGGCCTTTTTCAGGTCAATCTGTTCATTTCAGACACGCAGCACCCGATCCCAAGGAGTACGCCCTAAACCGATATGACTTTGAAGCGCATCGTCACTGGAAGCTATTGGATGACCATTTATCCAAGAATACTTATATGCTCGGCGTTGACTACTCCTCCGGCATGTACACAATCGCGATCGTGCTGATCAGGCTCGTCGCGACCACGTACCAAGCAGGCGACAGCGCGTCTCCCGTCGCGCCCAACAGCCACGCGAGCACAAATTGGGTCGACCCGCCGAACAGGCTCACGCCGACCGCGTAGGTCACCGCCATCCCTGTGGCGCGGATTCCGCGTGGGAAAAGCTCGGGGATCGCGCAAAATACAGCGGCAGCGCCGATGTTGTTGACCGCCGCGATCAGCGCGGTCACGAGCAACAGGCTGCTGCGAGAGGGGCTGGCGACCAAGCCCATGAAGAGCGGGACGACCAGCAACACCACCGCGATCCGCGGCCAGAGCATGGTGGGCTTGCGCCCGTAGCGGTCGCAGAGCCAGCCGCCGACGAGGGAAAACACCACCATACACACGCCGTTCATCACCGTCGCGCTCATGGCGTCCGCCGCGGACAGTTGGAGCGTGGTGGTCGCGAACGTCGTCATGTAGGCGCTCACAAACATGCATACGGTCGCCCCGACGATCGCCATCACCGATAAAAACAAGTGACGGCGATGCCGCAACAACGCGCGTATACCGTGGCGTTCAGCGACAGTCGGCGTGTTGTGCAGGGTTTCGGGCATCGCCCGCCGCAGGTACATCGCGAGCGGCACGATCAGCAGCCCCACCAGAAACGCCAAACGCCAGCCCCAGGACTGCATGTCCGCCGGGGCGAGCGCCGCCGTCAGCGCCTGACCGACGAGGCCCGCCGTCAGCACCGCCGCGCCCCTGACTCGCCCCTTGCCAGCTCGTGAAAAAGCCCCGCCGCCCCGCTGGAGCGATCTCGACGAGGAACGCGCTCGCTGGGCCGACCTCGCCCCCGAGCGCCAGACCCTGAACCAACCGACAAGCAACGACGAGGATCGGGGCGGCCAAGCCGATGCGCTCAAAAGAGGGCGTCAGCGCCAGTCCTAAGGTGCCGAAGGTGATCAGCGCGATGGTCAGCAACATGGCGGGTTTTCGCCCCGCTCGGTCCGCGTAAGCGCCGATCAGCGCTCCGCCGAGGGGGCGCGCCAAAAAGCCGACGCCAAATACACCCAAGGACAAGAGTAGGCTGTTTAGCGGCGTCGTCGCTGGGAAAAACGTATTTCCAATCGCGACGGCAAAGAACGCGTAGCTGATGAAGTCATAGAACTCCAGCGCATTTCCAGCGACGCACGCCGCTACGATAGAGAGCGGCGGCGTGGTCTTTAGCGCTGGCTGAGCAGGGTCAATCCGGGTCATTTGGAGGCTCACGTCGGGGGCAACCGGATGGCTGCCCGGTCCGACTAAGCCGCACGCGCTGAGCGTGGCGACTCGATTTCTCTACTCTACCGGCAGCGCCACGCGAATCTCGGTGACGCCGCGCATCCTGCGGGTCTCAAACAAGGCTTCTACGCCGGTCACCCCTACGCGGGTCAGATGGCTGCGGCATCGTCCGCG
>CAIRQX010000129.1 GCA_903880855.1 uncultured Burkholderiales bacterium
ATGCGCCTAATGAGACTACCCACTTCTTTCAAATTTGGATTGAGCCCAATGTGCGCGGCATAGCGCCAGGGTATGAACAAAAAACGGTTCCGCCTGCTTCCAAGCGTGGCGCTTTGAGTCAAATTGCTGGCCCTAATGATGCGTTGGTGAAGATTCATGCGGATGCTTCTTTATACGCAGGCCTTTTTGATGGCGATGAGACTGCCACCCTCTCTTTGCAATCAGGCCGCAAGGCCTATGTGCATTTGGTGCGAGGTGAGGTGCAAGTCAACGGACATGCATTGAAAGCCGGAGATGCCGCTATGTTAGACAAAGAAACCCAAATTGCGATCTCACATGGTGTGGATGCAGAAGTATTGGTTTTTGATTTGGCGCCCTAATTTTTTTCAACCCTTAAGGAATTTTTATGACTAAAACAGTCGTTATTTATCACTCAGGCTACGGCCATACCCAGCGCGTGGCGCAGTTTGTGGCGGATGGTGCTAAGGCGCAAGTGATCGCGATTGATGCGGATGGCAACATCACTGACGCTGACTGGACCGCTTTAGATGCAGCCGATGCCATCATCTTCGGCTCGCCTACTTATATGGGCATGGCCTCTTGGCAGTTCAAGAAATTTGCGGACGCTACTTCTAAGCGTTGGTTTTCTAGTGCTTGGAAAGACAAAGTCGCTGGCGGTTTTACGATTTCTGCTAGCCCCAGTGGCGACAAGCTGTCTACTATTCAGTACTTCATCACTTTGTCTATGCAACAAGGCATGGTCTGGGTCGGACAGCCTTCCCTGAATGACGGCACGATCAACCGCATTGGCTCTAACTCTGGTTTGATGGCGCAAGTGGGTGCTACTAGCCCGGCTGCCGACATTCCACAAGGCGATTTAGACACTGCCAAGGCCTACGGCGAGCGTGTCGCGCATGTTGCTTCCAAGCTGCGCGGGTAATTCAAATTTAGTGAATGCTTTTATTTGCGTAGTCCATTAGTGCTCATGCACGCATAAGGGCTACGCAAACCCTCTGGGTGGGCAGGTGGTGTGCCTACAATCAACTTTATGTTTGTTCATTTACGCCTGCACTCTGAGTTTTCCGTTGTCGATGGGACCAACCGAATCGATGATGCGGTGCAGGTAGCCGCTGACGACAAACAACCAGCGCTGGCGCTCACCGACCTCAATAATTTATTCGGCACTATTAAGTTTTACAAGCAAGCCCGTAGCATTGGTGTGAAGCCTTTACTTGGCGCTGAGATTTATCTGGAGAGTCTGACCCAAGACATCAACCATTTATCCAAAATGATTTTGTTGGTACAAAGCCAACAAGGTTATCTAAACCTATGTGAATTACTCAGCTGCGGGTGGACGCAAAACGTTCATAAAGCGGTGGGCGTGATCAAGTTGGCTTGGTTGCAAGAGCTATCGCAAGGCTTGATCGCTCTCTCTGGCGCGCAAAGTGGCCCTGTAGGTCAAGCCTTGGTGCAAGGTGACTTATCGCGAGCCAGTAAATTAGCTTTACAAATTGCGGGCATCTTTCCGCATCGTTTTTATATCGAGTTGCAACGCGCTGGGCGCGCAGATGATGAAGCGCATGTGGTGGCTGCTGTGCAACTGGCATCGCACTTGAATTTACCGGTGGTGGCCACGCACCCTGTGCAGTTCACGAAACCTGATGATTACGAAGCGCATGAAGCGCGCGTGTGTATTTCTGAAGGCGAGATATTGGGTAACCAGCGGCGTATTCGTAAATTCACACGTGAGCAATATTTCAAATCAAGCGCGCAGATGCTGGAGTTGTTTGCAGACATTCCATCTGCTGTAGCCAACACGCTAGAAATTGCTAAGCGTTGCAATGTGTCTTTGGTGTTGGGTAAACCGCA
>CAIRQX010000130.1 GCA_903880855.1 uncultured Burkholderiales bacterium
CACTTTTTGCGCCCACGCTGCTGGCACCACCACTACGCCGTCATCGTCGGCCACCACTGCATCGCCAGGTTCGATGTTTACGCCTGCACACACCACAGGAATATTGACAGAACCGATCGTTGCTTTGATCGTTCCCTTGGCGCTGATACCTTTGCTCCACACGGGGAATCCCATGGATGTCAGTTCACGCACATCGCGCACACCTGCGTCGATCACCAAAGCTTTGGCGCCACGCGCCATGAAAGACGTAGCTAGCAAATCACCAAAAAATCCATCGCAGTTGTCAGCAGTGATTGCCGCGACCACGATATCGCCGGGTTGAATTTGCTCGGCCACCACATGCATCATCCAGTTGTCACCGGGGTGTAGAAGCACAGTAACTGCCGTGCCGGAGACCAAAGCACCGCTGTAAATCGGACGCATATAGGGTTTCATCAACCCCAAACGGCCCATGGCTTCGTGAACGGTAGCGACACCAAACTTGCCTAGCTTTTGGACTGCCGCGGCATCTGCACGCACGATATTGCGTTTGACGATTCCTAATTCGGTCATTTGTGAATTCCTTTTGAAAATAATCGGATTGAATTACAAGCCTTTGGCTTTGAGTTGCGTATCGAGCCGGCTAAATACGCGGCGCGCGTTACCCTCATACACAGCATAACGCTGCTCTGCATTGAGGTTGCCAGTTGATTCAATGTAGCGTTTGGTGTCGTCATAGTAATGGCCTGTCTCTGGGTCTATGCCGCGCACAGCACCTATCATCTCCGAGGCAAACAAAATATTTTTGACAGGAATGACACGCGTGAGCAAGTCAATACCAGGCTGGTGGTAGACGCAAGTGTCAAAGTAAATGTTGTTGAGCAAGTGGTCTTGGAGTAAAGGCTTTTTCAATTCTTGCGCTAAGCCTCTGAAACGGCCCCAGTGGTAAGGCACTGCACCACCACCGTGGGGGATGAGGAACTTCAAAGTAGGGAAGTCTTTAAACAAATCACTCGTTAAACATTGCATAAATGCAGTGGTGTCAGCATTCAAATAATGCGCGCCTGTGGTGTGAAAACATGCATTGCAGCTGGTAGAGACATGCACCATGGCGGGGATGTCGTACTCCACCATTTTTTCGTAGATGGGGTACCACGATTTATCGCTCAAAGGCGGTGAAGTCCAGTGGCCGCCCGATGGATCGGGGTTGAGGTTGATACCCACGTTGCCATACTCGTTGACACATTTTTCTAATTCTGGAATGCAGGTGGCTGGGTCTACGCCAGGGGATTGGGGCAGCATGGCGGCAGGCACAAAGTTATCAGGGAAAAGTTGTGCCACGCGATAGCACAACTCATTACAAATTGCTGCCCAAGTGGATGAGACTTGAAAGTCACCGATGTGGTGCGCCATGAAACTTGCACGCGGGCTAAAGATGGTGATGTCAGAGCCACGCTCTTTCATTTTGGCGAGTTGGTTGGTCTCAATCGTTTCGCGCAATTCGTCGTCGCTGATCTTGAGGTCACTGACTTTGGGCATCATCGCGGAGTCTTTGATGCCTGCAATTTGGCGATTGCGCCAGTCTTCCAATGCCTTGGGCGCAGTGGTGTAGTGACCGTGGACGTCGATGATGAGAGGTTTAGATTGGCTCATAAATGGTGTCTCGTTTTGAAATATTGAAAAAATTAGTGTCCTGCCCAAACGGCGTGCGGAACCATCACTTCACCTCGCATCAGCAACCTAGCGGTACGAAGCAAAGCGGCTTTGGTGACGTTTTGTGGGTTATTCGGGTCGGTCTCTAAAGCCACGCTGAACTCGCCTGTTGGGTGTTCAACCGAGACATGCTGCGTAGCACCTTCTTGCATCACGGCCAAGCCGTCACAGACAGAACCTTTCAACACACAAGCAGTTCCCACTGTGACTGCGGCCAAGACACCGATAGCGTCATGGCATACATGGGGGATGAACGAACGGGTGGTGATAGATCCGCCATCTCTGGGTGGTGCAACCAATGTCATCTTGGGATAGTTTTTTTGCGCGACATCGCCGAGTCCCATTTTTAGTGAGATTTGTATGCGCAGTGCTTCGATACGTTTTTTTAAATCTTCGTCGCCATTGAGTTCTACTGCTGACTCATAACCCGTGCGACCTAGGTCGCTGGCTTTGAAAATCACCAAAGGCATGCCGTTGTCTATGCAAGTGACGTCCAAAGTAAATGGCGAAAAACCCTCGCCAGTCACAGTGATGGCGTCTTTCACTTGCCCGGTGGGCAATAGAGAAGAACAGACTGAACCAGCAGTATCCAAGAAGTTGATGGTGATAGATGCCGAACTACCTGGAGCGCCGTCTATGCGGGCGTCACCTGCGTATTCGACGTAGCGCGCAGTTGATGCAAGTTGCTTGCTGGTGGAAGTGGGGCTTTTTGTATCAGGCAACAAAGGTGTTTGCACCGTGATGTCACAAGACATATCGGTATTAAGTGTCAAGACCCGAAAGGTGCTGGTGTCACCCTGCGCTTGCACCAAACCAGTTTCAAGCGCAAAAGGCACCACACCAGCCAGCATATTGCCGCAATTAGGCGTGGTGTCGACCGTGTCTTTGTCGGGTTGTAACTGGGCAAACAAAAAATCGATGTCCACGCCAGGCTTAGAACTCTTGCGCACGATCGCCACTTTGCTGGTGAGCGGATGCGCGCCGCCTAGACCGTCAATTTGCCGCTTGTCAGGTGAGCCCATCACCGACAACAACACACGATCACGTGTTGCAATGTCTGCTGGCAAATCAGATTCTTTGAAAAATGGACCCTTAGAGGTTCCGCCGCGCATGAAGAGACAAGGAATAGGCGTTTGCATGGGCTGTATTTTGGGGCAATAAGCCAAAGATCCTAGCTTAAACAACGCCCGACAAAACCATTAGATAGAAGTATCTCTTGTATTGTTGAAAAGTACCCCCTAAATGCGCGACACTACCCAGTGTTCCTTCTTTAGCGATTCCAATTAGCCATGTTAAAAACAAAAAAAGCCTTGCTTAAGCATTTGCACGAAGAGGTGTACTGCCACCTAGGCGTTTCTAAAATTGCAGGAATTGGCGTATTCGCCTTGCGCCAAATCCCCAAAGGAATCGATCCATTGCGTAGTTGGCTCCCAACCAAAGAGCTCTCTATTACTTTGGAGGAACTCAATAAACTCCCCACCCCTGTTCGCAAACATATTCATATGTTTTGCTATGTAGACAACAAAAAGAAAAAGGCGGATGTTCCGGTCTATGGCATGAACACGACGAACATGTCGGTGTATCTCAACCACTCCAAAAAGCCTACCCTGAAATTCACCAAAGTAGGCGAATTGGTTTCACTCAGGCAAATCGATGCAGGTGAAGAACTCACCATTGACTACGACAAAAGTTTTGGAGAAAAGCACGTTTTTAAATAAACGTACGTGGCTAAGCCCCCGAGATTAATCCTCGTGGGTGGCTTGCGCTGGCACTACCGGAGTGGGAGGTGGTGCCTTTACCAACACATGGGGTGTTTGGCGATAAATTTGGTTAAGTTGATCGGGACTAAAGTCCACATGCAAGGGTGATGTGGGGTCCAACACGATGTCGTGGTCGAGATCTGTCAAGGCTACGGCATAAATAGGTTCGTA
>CAIRQX010000131.1 GCA_903880855.1 uncultured Burkholderiales bacterium
ACTTGCAGATCATCCGTCTCCAGTGAAGCTATTTGCTTAGTCGTTAAAGCAGCTAATTGCTTTGTCACCAAGTTACTCACCTGATCTGTCGTCAGAGCAACAACTTGGTCCGTTGTTAAGGCAGCAACCTGTAGCGTCGTTAACGCTTGAATTTGCTCGGTAGTAATCGCTTGCAGATCATCTGTCTCAATTGAAGCTATTTGCTTAGCCGTTAGAGAAACCAATTGTTCTGTCATCAAGTTACTGACCTGGTCCGTCGTCAGGGCAACCACTTGGTCTGTCGTGAAGGCGGCTATCTGCAACGTCTTCATGGTATTTATCTGATCCGTCATCAGAGCAACCACTTGGTCTGTTGTGAATGCAGCGATCTGCATAGATGTGAAGCTTTGAATTTGATCGGTAGTGATCACTTGCAGATCATCCGTCTCCAGTGAAGCTATTTGCTTAGTCGTTAAAGCAGCTAATTGCTTTGTCACCAAGTTACTCACCTGATCTGTCGTCAGAGCAACAACTTGGTCCGTTGTTAATGCTGCCATGTGCGACGTTTTTATGTTTATCAACTGGTCAGTCGTGATAGCAACAACTTGGTCCGTTGTCAATGCGCCGATTTGCGATGCCTTCATGGCGTTCAACTGATCACTCATCAACACCACTATTTGATCGGATGTCAATGATGCTATTTGTGAATTTTTTAATCCTTGTATCTGAATACTAGTAATTGCTTGCAAGTCATCAGATTCAATCGCAACAATTTGATCAGTTGTTAATGCAACTAACTGGGAGATTTTTAATTTGCTGAACTGGTCTGTCTTCAGAGCAACTATTTGATCGGTTGTTAAAGATGCTATTTGTGAAGTTTTTAATGCTTGTATCTGGGCACTAGTGATGGCCCGTAAGTCTTGTGACTCTAACGATACTATCTGATCAGTTGTTAACGCAGCCACTTGAGAAGTTTTTAAGCTATTTACTTGACCCGTCTCCAAGGCAACAATTTGATAGGTCGTTAAGGCTGCTATCTGTGAATTTTTGAATCCTTGTATCTGAGCACTAGTAATTGCTTGCAAAGCATCTGATGCGATCGAGACAATTTGATCAGTTGTAAGCGCAATTAATTGTGAAGTTTTCAAGCTACTTACCTGACCTGTCATCAGAGCGACTACTTGGTCTGTAGTTAAAGCAGCTATCTGCGACGTCTTCATACCGTTTAACTGCTCCGCCTTCAGGGCAGTTATTTGATCCGTCGTCAATGATTTAATTTGCGAAGTTTTTAACGCTTGTATCTGAATACTACTGATTGCCTGTAAGTCTTCTGACTCGATCGCAGCTATTTGATCAGTTGTTAGCACAGCCAATTGAGAGGTTTTTAAACTACTTACTTGATCCGTCTGCAGCGCAACTATTTGATCGCTCGTTAATGATGCTATTTGGAGTGTTGTAAGCGCTTGGATTTGATTGGTTGTTAGCTTTTGAAGCTCCTCTGTTGTCAAAGAAGATATTTGAAGCGATGTGAAGCTCTGAATTTGAATAGTGGTAATTGCTTGCAAGTCAGCTGACTCAAGCGAAGTTATTTGATCAGAGGTCAGCGCAGCCAATTGAGATGCTTTTAAGCTACTTACCTGATCTGTCTTTAGTGCAACAATTTGATCGGTCGTTAAGGCCGCTATCTGCGAAGTCTTGAATGCTTGTATTTGACTACTACTGATTGCCTGTAAGTCTTCTGACTCGATCGCAGCTATTTGATCAGTTGTTAGCGCAGCCAATTGAGAGGTTTTTAAACGACTTACTTGATCTGTCTGCAGCGCAACTATTTGATCGCTCGTTAATGATGCTATTTGGAGTGTTGTAAGCGCTTGGATTTGATTGGTTGTTAGCTTTTGAATCTCCTCTGTTGTCAAAGAAGATATTTGAAGCGATGTGAAGCTCTGAATTTGAATAGTGGTAATTGCTTGCAAGTCATCTGACTCAAGCGAAGTTATTTGATCAGTGGTCAGCGCAGCCAACTGAGCTGTTTTTAAGCTGCTAACCTGATCTGTCTTCAGTGCAACTATTTGATCGGTCGTTAAGGCTGCGATTTGCGAAGTCTTGAATGCTTGTATTTGGCTACTAGAGAGTACTTGTAAGTCTTCTGATTCGATCGCAACTATTTGATTACTTGTAAGCGCGACCAATTGGGAAGTCTTTAATTTATTGACCTGCTCTGTCTTTAGTGCGGCTATTTGATTGGTTGTTAATGAAGCTATCTGATTAGTGTTTAATGCTTGAAGTTGGCTACTGGTGAATACTTGCAAGTCTTTTGACTCGATCGCCGCCATCTGACCCGTTGTTAGTGCCGCTAGCTGCGAGGTTTTTAGACTGCTTAC
Source organism: uncultured Burkholderiales bacterium (assembly GCA_903880855.1). Lineage (GTDB taxonomy): Bacteria > Pseudomonadota > Gammaproteobacteria > Burkholderiales > Burkholderiaceae_C > Limnohabitans. The sequence goes on from CAIRQX010000131.1 coordinate 2,361, forward strand.
TTGTTCCGTTGTTATTATTTTTATTTGATCTGTTGTTAGTTTTTTAATTTGCGCAGCTGTCAGAGCCTGTAATTGGTTGGTAGTGATCAAAACAAAATCACTGCTTGTGATGGCTGTAATTTGCTTGCTGCTCAAAGCTGCAATTTGATTAGTTTTCAAATTAACGATTTGTTCTGTGGTAACAGCCGCAATTTGAGCTTCGATTAATGCAAGTATTTGACTTACAGAAAAATTTGCAAGTGTGGCTGTTTGAAGTGCAGCAATTGAATCCGTGCTTATTGCCGCTACTTGCTTAGCGGACATGGCAGTAACCTGAGAGCTGGTCAGATTAGCCATTTCTGTAGAGGTAGTCGCAGCAATACTGGCCGGTGAATAAAGCCTAATTTGACTTGCTGTCTTACTTACAAGATTAGTAATTCCAGTTGCCATGTAATTTTTTTAAGCCTAAATTGATAAATTTTCTTCACATCTTTGTATCGGTTCGATCCATTATTTATTGATCTTTTTTTAAAAGAAGTTTATTTATTAATTAAATAAATTGTACTTATATTTAGTTAATAAACTTTTAATTTATGATTATTTAATAATAAATTAATGTCAAGAGGGTAATTATTGACTAAAAAAATTTACCCTACGCAGAAAACTTTAGTCCAAGCAAGTGCAAAAAGATTAAATAAGTGCAAAAAGTGCAAAAGGGGCTAAAGTTTTACCGTTTGCTGTTTCGTCGTTCTAGACTTGATTTTGCTCTTCAATTTATCAAAGGAATAAAACATGCAAGTCAATACCAACTTGAACGCGATCTACGCTTCAAATTCTTTACAAAGCGTCAGCACTCAAATTTCGGATTCAGTTAAAAGAATTAGTACTGGTCAGAAATTGTCCATTGATGATCCTGCAAGCATTGGCATGGGTGCAAGATTGAAAGCGCAAATCGCGGCAAACGCTCAGATCAATCAAGGGGTTAATATTGGTATTGGCATGGCACAAGCTATGGATGCTGGGCTGAGCCAAGTTCAAGATATTTTGTCCAATATGTACGCAATCGCAGCTTCTTCAAACAACAATTATTCAGAAGATACTGTACTAGCAGCAAACGATATGGCTTATCAAGCGTTGCTAACTGACATAACAACCATCAAGCAAGCATCTGCATTTTGGGGAACCGATACAACGCTTCTAGACAATACTGATGGGGTTGATTTTATTCTTTCTGAAGATGGCGCTACTACATTCACATTGAATACATACGATATCAGCGACATCACTGCCGACGGAGGAGACGTTACCAGTCAGGGTAATGCGCAAACAGCGATGACCGCTCTTCAAGCTGATATGCAGACAATTGCTGGGTACCAAGCTGAAGTAGGGGCTGCACTTAAGACATTTGACTCACAAATCAGTTTGAATAATGGAATAACTGCAGGTTTATCTACTGCCTACAGTCAAGTGACATCTGTAGACCTTGCATCAGAGACTGCAAAATTGGCATCTGATCAAATTAGACAAAATGCTGCGGCTGCAATGTTTGCGCAATCTAACACCATGTCTCGCGAAGTGGTTTCTTATCTACTCAAGGGCCTATAACTAATTTTTAATTAGTGCGTATGACACGCCAGCCTTGATCCATTTTTCGGAATGTGAATTTCCAATTCAGATTTCTCGATTTCACTAAGTAATAGCAAAGTGAACGCAGGCTTTGTGCTTTTTTAAAATCTGAGAAGTAAAGGCTATCTCCTACTTCGAGCGAACCCAATGTATTGATTCCTTCCTGGCTACGTATTCGTTCAAGGTCAATGCGTTCAACGATCATGATTTCTCCTGTTCGCTTATATGGTCGGCATGAATTGAGAACACTTTAGGTATTTTTTAAAGTATTTAAAAAAATTATTTTGTGAGCAGTACCAAAAAAGCTAGTACTTTTCAATAAATAAACAATAGCCCCAGTCCAAATTGGACTGGGGCTATTGTTATTTCTATACTACTAAATTACTTCAACAAACTCAAAACTGTCTGAGCTGATTGGTTCGCTTGCGCCAACATTGCTGTTGCTGCTTGAGAAATAATCTGTGCACGAGCCAGGTTCGTAGTTTCCACACCGTAATCAGTATCCAAGATTCTGCTCTTAGAAGCCTGAGTATTTGTGACCACGTTGGTCAAATTGTTGACCGTACTATTTAAACGGTTTTGTTTAGCGCCTAAATCAGCACGCATCAAGGAAACCTTTTCAATAGCGTTATCAATGGTTTGAATCGAAGATAATGCAGACTCTTGGCTCAGGATATTTAATCCTGACAATGCAGATCCCCCAGCACCTGCACCATAAGAAGGTGCATTTGTGTCAAAGTCAGACGCGCCAATATTTTGTTCAAGTAAACCGTGTGAGGCATAACCACTAATAACAGCTGATCCATTGTCGTCAGTAATGTTGGGATCACCTAATTCAATTTGAATAGGTGCGTTGGTCATAGAGCGCAATTTAAAAGTGTTATCACCGTCTTCGTTAGTATATTTCTCAGCAGTAACTCCAGTTTGTCCAGAAAACATGTTGATCAAGTCGACTTTTTCTTGCCAAGCAGCATCAGCAGCAGTTGCATACGCGCCGGTTGCAAAACCTGCAGCATCTGCGCCTGTTGTTGCCTGCCCAGCTACCCATATATTGACGCCATTAATCTTTAGTTCTCCGTTGTACCACTCAGTTACGATGTCTGCGTCGGCTACTGCGGCTCCCAAGACCACGGGTCCAGATCCAACCTCAACTCCAGTTCTCATTATCTCAGTCGCCTGTAATCCCAACGTTAGAAGAGCAGTCACCTCATCTGCCCTAGCGCCACCTGTGTCACGCCAATTTGTTCCAACAGTAACTGGTTTGCCGTTTAATGAATCAAACTTAAGCATTCCATAGAAATCTGTAGCAGTACTAGCGAATCCTGATCCACCCAAATAATCTGTCGCGGCTGAACCGTCTGTAATATTAATCAGTGCACCGCTATTATTAAATAGCACTAGTTTTCCATCACTGTTTAATTTTGCTTGTACAGTGCCAGCGCTACCGACTTGGTTAATGTGGTCAACTAAATCTTGCATATTTTTGGTTTCGCCGATTGTGAGTGTTTGGTCTTCACCACTATCGACAGCTGTAACCACAATGACAAAGTCACCAGAAGCTGTTACTCCACTACCCTTTGTCTTAGCCACAACTTCGTTAAATGCTGATGCTTTCACCATTACATTGGGCGTGTTATTGATTGCAGTAACTACGTCATTAATATCTAATGCATCCGCTGTACCGCTAGTATCATCTTTTATCAAGTTGATAAGTTGGCCATTGATCATTAATTTAGTGGTTCCATCTCCGAAGTCTCCACTGATTGCGGTACCAGTTGTTTCACCGCCCTGAGCCGAGTTATCAATACGAGTACTTATCAAAGTGGTGCTATCTCCACCATTACCAAGGCCTAAATCAGTTGTTTTAGCTGAGTCAATGGATAGGTTCAGTATTTGGTTTGCTTTATCGCCAATTTGAATCTGCTTACCTTTATACGAACCATCTAAAATATTAATATTGTTAAATTGAGTTTTTTCAGCAATACGGTCAATTTCTTGTTTAAGTTGCTGCACCTCTTTGTCTAGAGCGTTACGATCAGCGGCGTTATTGATACCGTTAGAAGCTTGCACAGAAAGTTCGCGCATGCGTTGCAATGAGTTAGTAGTTTCTTGCAATGCGCCCTCAGCAGTTTGCATCAATGAAATGCCATCGTTAGCATTGCGAATTGCCATTTGTAATCCGCGAACTTGTGACTCCATGCGTGTGCTGATAGATAAGCCAGCTGCGTCATCTTTTGCAGAATTAATGCGCAATCCAGTTGATAGACGCTCCATAGATGTGGCTTGGCTCAAACCGATAGAACGGCCGGACTCCTGGGCAATCAATGATTTAACGTTGGTATTGATAACTGACATGATCTTTTCTCCTGAAGGTTGATCAATTTAGCCTCTGCTTGGAAAGCTAGGCCGGATGGTTTACAAATTTACAGAAATCAATTTCTGATAGTTAAAGAATCGGAATGGCGATAAAAATCTTTAACGAAATTATTTTTTTAAATCAATCCGTGATACAGAACACCTTTGAGACTTTCTATGCTGTGAGCAACACGAATGATTGCCTCATTAGGGTATTGGCACAGTACCTCACCAGTATCATCTCGTGTAACTTGAACAATTGGAGTGCTCAACGATTTATCCATTACAAAACTAATGCCACGCCCGCCATCTTTAAGAGCAGTATTTATTTGATCAATTGCGTTACGAATATTTTGTTCTTTATTTTTATCAACTACTGCTGGAGCATGCAAAACAGGCTCAGGATTAATAGCTAAGCCAATATCTGTTTTTGTTACAGCTTGTGTTTGTGGAGTTGGATTAGATCCAACTAGTCCATTCCTTGAAACAGAAGGAATAATTGCTGGATCAATACGTTGAACACTCGGGTTAATATTTAGTGCCATAAATAATTCCTTTTCGTCTGAATTATCAGACTACAGTCATATTCGGCACAAAGTTTAATAACTTTAAGTTGACTATTTATTTCGTAGTGTATGACGCCATCATTCCGTCAAAAGTACTCTTTAGGCTGGTCTTTTGACTGTTGGCAGCACCAACAAAGCTTTGCATAGCAGTAAATTGTGTGTTGTAACGCTTGAGCAAAGCGTCCATCCTTGTCTGAAGCTTAGTTAGATCGTCCTTATATTTTGTATTCTGGGTATTGGCATTTTGTGTTTGTTGAAGTACTGGGCCATTAGCGCCCAGCAAAGTGGTGAGTTTTTTAACTGCGTTTCCGCCAATACCGGCTTCATCAGATGTACTAGATAAAAATAAGTTTTTATCGTTAGTAAATAAAGTAACGATACCGTCGAAGTTGCTCTTGAGCGCAGCATCTAACTTGGTGTTGTCAATCGTAAGTTCACCAGTTTGGGTCAAACTAATGCCCAGCTGCCAAAGCCCTGATATGTTTTGACCCACTTTTGAATTAGTAGGAAGAACCATGCCACGAAGCTGCTGCTGGATTTGTCGAACTGATGAGTCACCTACTAAGGTAGCGCCATAAACATCCAATTGGGATTTAGGATCTGATACAGACTTTAAAATCGTGCCAGCATCGTTCCAAGCGGAGACCATATCTGAGATTTTTGTTTTTAACGAGGCTGTATCTCGATCTAAACTAACCAATGCGGTCCCATTGGTAGGCGCCTTTAACGTAATAGTGGCGCCGGAAATTAGATCTGAAATCGTATTAGAAGAACGGGTGTAGCTTATTCCGTCTACTTTTACGGATGCGTTTGTAGGATTTTGAATATTCGTACCAAAACTCAAATCACTAGAATCACTAGTCATAGTAAATGAGTTGTCAACGCCTACTGCTCCGGTAAGCATAATTTTGTAGTCAGATCCGGTATTTATAAGTTGCGCCTTTACAGGAAGTTTGGCGGAATTAATTGCATTCACCACTCCGTAGGGTGTCGCGTTTGCAGGCGTTATGCTTATGGAAGTAGCTGCAGCTCCGCCAACTGATAGATGTAAATTAAAGGCATCGCCAGCATTTAATGTGTCTGAAGCGGAAAGAAAGGTTGTACTGAGGGTTCTTTGAGCTTTTGCAGTGCTGATTACCTCTACATCATAAGACCCAGTAGATGCATATGCTCCTGTTTGAATAGAAAACGCGTTATTGTCTGTGCTGTTTACAGTTAATGTGTTGAAGTCACTTTTAACTTTCAAAACATCAAACTTATCCTTTAGTTGACCTAAAACATACGAAACTGCTGCGTACCCACTAATTTTGTTCTCGTTTTTAGTTATTTTTTGATTAATGGCGTTTTGCTGAGGTAATTGTTCAGCATCGACTAGGTTCTGAGCCAAAGCGGCAGTATCCACCCCTGAGCCAGCGCCCAAAGAAGAAAGAAGTTTTTGAGCATTTGCACGATTAGCTTTAGCGATAGCTTCAGGAGTAGAGCTCAAAGCACTAGTTGCGGAGGAACTAAGTCCGCCAGCTGTTGCAGAGGTTGTTGTTGCCATATTCGTTAGTTTCGACTAATTTATTAAAAAATTGAGTCAATCAATTCATATATTTAAACAAACTCAACTGCGAAATCTTCGCGAAACTGCTCTGAGCAGCCTCCAAAGCCAGCTGGTCTTTGTTCATTTTGGTAATGGCTGAGGTGTAGTCCAGGTCTTCTGCGTCTGACTTTGTGATTTTTAGACGCAGGGTAATTTCATCCAAAACGCTGTTTTGCATATCAACTACGTTCATATCGGTACCAATTTGCGCTGTGGCATCGCTCACGCCTTGCTGCAAACTGTCTATTTCGGCTATGCCGCGCTGCATATTGGTGTGGTCTGAGTTTTTAACAGCGTTGGCCAAGTCGTAAATGGCTTGGAAAAATCCTACGCCTACTTTATGGCCTTTGCCGTCATCTCGGACCACTTTCACAAACGCGTCAGAGCCTGGCATATTCAAGTTCATACGCCTGTTGTCACCTACTGCTACCTTCATGCGCGATTCATCGCCTTGGTAGACCACAACGCCTTTGGCATCTTTGGAAAATGCAGGTGAGCCCACACGGCTACCAGAGAACAAGTAATTACCATTGGTGTCTTGGGTATTGGCCAAACTCAGCATTTGGTCTTTGAGTGAACCAATTTCCAAAGCAATCGATTGGCGGTCTGCCGGTGACAAGGTGTCACTTGCTGCTTGGATAGAGATCTCTTTAATACGCACCATCACATCGCTGGTGTTTCTCAAGACAGTCTCCGACGCTTGCAAACGCGTGTTGACTGTTTTTAAGGTGCTTTGGTAGCTGGCTTGGCGCGCAAGCTCTGACTCTAGCCTTGTGACCAAAGAGGCTTTATCAGGCGAGTCACTTGGTTTAACAATTTGTTTACCGGTAGAGAGCTGCTCTTGCGTTTTGGCGAGTTCGCCTTGGACATCGCCCAACTGTTGGTTGGCGCGGTCAAAGTAGAGGGTGGTGGAGATTTTCATAATGTTATGCCTCTATCAACGGATTTGTACGATCGAGTCAAACAAGGTGCCCGATATTTGCAATGCTTTGGCGGACGCTTGGTAGGCCTGTTGGTAACGGATCAAAGCCGCGGCCTCTTCGTCTAAGTTGACGCCAGAGACTTTGTCGCGTGCTGCGACCGACTGGTCGTGCACCACGGTCAAAGCTTGTTGTGTGATGGTAGCTTGTTGGGCCAAGTTACCGACGTTATTAATTTGGTCAATATAGGTGTTGGCCAACGATTTACCAGCGATGACCGGTTTTTTAGCCAAGTCGACTATGTCCAACATATTGATGTTGTTACCTAATCCGTCATGGTTGCCATCGACTTGAAAGCTGTCTCCCACATTAGGTGCATGGCTGAGTTTGATTTGCAAACCTTCGAAGTCAATCAGTGGCTCCAATACATTCGGGTCGTAATGGCGGTCTGCCAATTCAGTGCCTGTTTTGGCGTCGATGATGGTGTATCGGTCAGGTTTGGTGAATTTCACTACCAAAGACTGGTTGCGCAAGTTGTCACGCACATTCAATGGCTCGCCTTCATAACTTGCTGCGACAGAGGTTTTGCCCTGCCCTGTCACGAATACCAGCAAGTCATCCACCGAACCACCCTCGATATAAGCACCAGTGCGCAAGCCGGCTTTTGCAAGGTCTGCAGGAGAACCGGTACGTGCTGGGTCTCCATAGGTACCAAATGAAAAGCGAATTGACGATTTAGTAGGGTCAGCTGCCATCTGCAACTTCAAACGCTCGTCTAAGGTGTAGTCGATAGGTTCGAGGCCTAAAGCATTTTGTTCAATAATGCCGTTGGCTTTATTGGTAGGGCCGATGGAAATAGAATCAGATCCATTGGCATCTAAGGTACTTAATATCAAGTCGCCATAGATGCCAACAGATGCCTTTACGCCAATTCCAACTTGAATGATTGGACCTCCAGAATCCCCGTTTGTTGTATTGACTGTCAATACGGGACCTGTAGTTGCTACAGCAATATCAGATATGTTTGCATTTGAGGTTGAACTGGTGAAAACTACTACATCACCCAACATAGATGAAGGCCCCGATTTGAACCCATTAAATGTTCCGCTATAGCTTCCGTTAATTAAACCTCCGCCAGATATTGATCCATCAGGTAGATTCGCAAATGCAGATGCAACTTCATCTGCTGTTAATGTTTTTGACGCTGTAAAGGTCAAACCTGCGATAGTTGTTGATTGGCCTGAGCTTAGTCCTTTGAAAGCAATTGTTGACGATTCAGTAACAGGGTAAGTAGCTGCTGGGTCTTTAGTATCAATGATGGATTTGCGGGTGCTGTTAATTTGATCTACCAAACCTTGCAAGGTTTTTACCCCCGACATGTTTATAGATGATCCATTGATTTCAAGTTTTTTGTTGTAATCAATATTGGTGCTAAAGACGTGCAAGTCTCTTACCACCTGATTCATAACTACTTGACCGTTATACGTGGTGGGTGTAATGCCTAAAGCATTACCGTCACCTTTTAAAGTAGGCGTAGGGTTGATTTTGATAGGCTGGCCTGTTGGCACAGCGCTGATGACCAAATCGCCTTGTTGCACACTGGCAGTTACGCCTATGCTGAGGGTACCGTTGATGGCAGCGACTAACGATGCGACGTCTTTAAAACCAGGTGCAACGGTATGGTCGTTGATCTTTAAAGGGCGCGTGTAATCGAGTTGTTGCGCTGGCACACGTATATCGTTGAAAACAGTGGCTTTCACACCAGTTTGCGAAGTCATGCTACTAATTACCGTTACGTCTCCGCCTGATTCATAGCTCATGCTGGGTGTTAGCACCACATCACTTATAGATCGAGCTAATGCGTCATGAACTTCTAAATCTATGCCATTACGGGCAACATTAACAGAGAGGTTATCGGTCAAATCTGCAAGTCGCAATTTAGTTTGTAAATCTTGAGCCAGTCCGCTCAAGCCGTGGGTATCGTCCAAAGCGCCGATGGTCATGGGGACGCCACCTACTTTGACAGAAAATTCACTAAATGAAGGTTGGGTAATTTTGATTTGTGAACTGCCGTTGACCCATGCAGCCACATCAGCAGGCGACAAGGGTATGTTGATTTGTGATGCTAAAGCCGGCATGGTCACACCGTTGAGCACAGTGGCACCAGCTGGAATTTGAATACCAGGCTCACTATCTGTAATGCGCGACGTAACAAGCTGCGCAGTTTTAGCTACAGGCGGTGCCGCTACACCGTTTCGGTCAAATAATTGTGTATAACGCACTTTGGCCATAGCGCCATAAAAAATATCCATGCCGCGGTAACCGTTTTTGTTAGATTTATTGAGGTAAGCGTCGCTGTAATTGGAATCGGGCACAAACCCGTTTTCAGGTTTAAGGATTTGTGCTTTTTCTGTCTCACTCAGCGTTTGACCCAAAAGCTGACGTCCATCACGGGTCAACACTTGCAATTGTTGCCCAGGCTTGGCGTCATCTAAATAGAAAGTGGCTTTGACACCGGCCGCCAATGTGGTGACAGGCGCCATCAAACGGGCACCTTCTACTTTGATAGTCACGCCCGCTGTAGGGTTGGGGTTGTTCACCAGCCCTGTATTGCTAATCGCTGGGGGGACAGGAGAGGGAGTAAACACCACACTGGCGCGTGTATTACTTGAGTTGGTTTGGTCTTCTGTGACTCGAAACTGTGCTGCGGTTGCTACACGCATGGCATCGTTCAATGCAACGCTGATGCCTTCCGCTTCATTGGTGACTTTAAGATTTAACGAAAACAACGGATTGCCCGTTTGACCATACCCATCAATACCATTGGTTTGAATTTTGTTAGTTTCACTTACAAAAGTTTTGGCAAGGAAATTTAAACTTTTTTGTGCAGGCTCCAACACTTGGTTGATAAAGGTCTGCAAACCACCTAATTGCCCACCACTGGCGGAGGCCAATGATTCACTATTGCCATAAGGGTCTAACAACAATTCCATCTTGCCTGGCCCCGATGTGTCGATACCAATAGGACGAGACTTCATGCCATTGACTACAACGCTCTGGGTGGGGGTGCTGCCCAACGCAACGTTGACCGAGCCATTGGTATTGAAGCTGGTTTTGATGCGTACCAAGTCTGAAAGTTGGCGCAAGATCAAATCGCGACGGTCTAATATTTCTGCGGACTGACCGTCTTCGGTAGAAGAACTCGCCATGTTTTGATTGACTAAGGCTAATTGGCTGGTCAAAGTGTTTATTTGTTTAGTTGTACTCTCTAGCGCTTGACTTGTCTCCGTTGCAACCAAACCCAATTGACCAGATAACTCGGCAAAGCGGGAGCTCACACCTTCGGAATTTCTTAAGAAAGAACTACGCAAGACCGATGAAGCGGGGTCGGAAGACAAGGCATTGGCTGCGCCAAAAAAATCATCGAGCGCAGAACTCAAGCCCACACTCTTGTCGCCCATGATGTCCATCACGCGCTTGGTGTAATCCACCATCGGTTTTTGGCTAGACAAGTCGCTGGTGCTGTTGCGTAAATTCGATTCAGCAAATGCATCGAACTGTCGCTTGACAGCTTGCAGTGCAACACCTGTTCCGAAGAACATATTGGCGGCTTTGCTTGGGGAGGTATCTTTCAACACCACGTCTTGGCGTGAATAGCCTTCGGTGTTGACGTTAGCAATGTTATTACTCACCGTACCCAAAGCACGTTGGTAGGCACCTACCGCGTTACTGGCAATTCCAATGAGATCGCTCATGAGCCGCCTCCATTGATCTTGAAGGACTTAGGCTCCATAGACAAGGGTTTTATCTTGTCGACTGTCAAAGGAATTGCTTTGCCCATATTGTGCTTCAGCGGCATGGGAGTTAATTCGGAGCGCAATGGCATACCATGTGTTTGACGGGCGTTGAGCACTTCTGCGGCACTAGGCGTAGCAATTTGTTGTTTCACGGCTTTGGCCATGAAGTCGGCAACGCCCATAGAGCCGCGCTTGGCCATTTGCACCGAGATCTCTTTATCAAACATGTTTTCGAAGGTATCCATGCCGCTGGACAGGTTCTCTTCGTCTTTCATGCTGGCTTCGCGCATCGACTTCATCATCATTTGGATAAAGAGGCCTTCAAACTGCTGCGCAGATTCTTTCAGTGCTTTGTCTTGGTTTTGCTGGGCTTGTCCACGCAACTCGCCCAAGCCCGTAAAGTCCAGATAGGACTTTGCGGTGGAGTTGTTGTCGATGGAGCTGCTCATGGTGCGCTCGCTTAAATGATGACCAATTCGGCGCGCAGGCTTCCAGAGCTTTTCAAGGCTTCCAAAATCGCAATCAAAGCAGAGGGTGTAGCACCAATTTGATTCACAGCATCTACAATTTGACGCAATTCAACACCGGGCTGGAACAAAAACATCGGCTTGTTGGGCTCACCCACATCGATGGCGGCGTTTTGTACTTCGGTGGTTTGACCACCTGCAAATGCATTGGGTTGTGACACTTCATTAGTGGCAGTAATCGCCACCGAGATCGTGCCGTGCGAGACAGCAGCTGCTGTAACACGCACGGAGCGGTTGATCACGACTGTGCCCGTGCGTGAGTTGATCACTACGCGTGCTGGGGGTTCACCTGGTGTGACTTCCAGCGCTTCGATCATGCTCATAAAAGACACACGTTGATTCAAGTTTTTAGGGGCTCGTACCGATACCGATACGCCATCCAGTGCTTGTGCAAGATCACCGCCAAATTTTTTATTGATCGCGTTCACGATAGCAGTAGTGGTAGAAAAATCGTTTTCGCGGATATTTAAAATCACGTTCTCTGAGGTTTCAAACGGTGTATCGACAATGCGCTCCACAATCGCACCGCCTGGTATGCGTGACGATGTAGGAACGCCAATAGTGACTTTAGAGCCCGCAGCATTCGCGTCAATGCCTGTGGTTGTCAATGCACCTTGGGCTAAGGCATAAATTTCACCATCAACTCCGCGCATAGCTGTCATGATCAAACTACCACCACGCAAACTGGTGGCTTTGCCGATGGCAGAGACGTTGATGTCGATGCGTTGTCCTGGTTTTGCAAAACCAGGTAGGTCTGCAGTGACCAACACAGCGGCTGTGTTTTTAATATCGATACGGGCAGCCGTAGCAGCAGTTTCAAAGTCGGTCAAAGGGCCGTCGATACGCACACCCATTTGCGCCAACATGGCTTTCATGCTTTGTGTGGTGAATGGAACAGAGGCGTCGTCGCCCGTACCTTGCAAGCCCACTACCAATCCATAACCAATCAATTGGTTAGGGCGTTGCGAAGACAAGGTGGCTAAGTCTTTGACTCGGTCTGCACAGGCACTGCCAGCAGCCAATACCAACAGGCTTGTAACACAAGCACGTAAATAAGAAGAACAGCGCAACATAGGAGCCAACACTTTTCGTTATTAAAAAGGCCAGAACTTATGCATCAAGGTAGTTCCCCACCCTGCACGTGTAGCGTTGGCTAAATCACCAGAACCACGGTATGCAATTTGTGCATTGGCCAAACGGCGTGATTGCACAGTGCTGTTAGGGCCCACGTCTTCAGGACGGATCACGCCTGAAACTTGAATGACTTCAGTGCCTTCTGCCAGGCCGAGTTTTTTCTCGCCACGCACCATCAGGTTGCCGTTAGCCAAAATTTCTACGACGGTGACAGCTACAGAACCAGACAAGGTGGCGAGTTGGTCTGCTGTGCCTTTGCCAGTGCTAGAGGCTTTGTTGTTGTTGAGGTCAATGCCTCCCAATAAAGGATGCACTTTTCCAATCGTGGTGCTAGCACCTGATGGGAATGTGTTTTTTGCTTCGCGGCTGACATCGGTGTTTTGTGTACGCGCAGCTTGTGTTTTTTCATCTAACAGAACGGTGATGATGTCGCCGACTTGGTAGTTGCGGCCACGGCCAAACCATGCATCGCTTTGGCGGTTGCTATAAATGCCACCGGTAGTCACACGCACGGCGTCTTTAGCCAATGGATAAACCGGCTGAAAGTCTGGCGAAGGCTTTAACACCATATCGATAGGCTCTGTGGCACAGCCTTGCAACAAGACCAGCAAGACTGCAGGGAAAAGAAGTTGTACAGATTTCATGGTGAACCTCATTTAAACGTTTTGGTTCAAGAACTTCAACATACCGTCAACCGCAGAGATGGCCTTCGAGTTGATTTCATATGCGCGCTGTGTTTCGATCATGTTGACCATTTCTTCCACCACGTTGACGTTAGAAGCTTCTAGCGAACCTTGCTTTAAGGTGCCAGCACCGTTCAAGCCAGGCTGTAAAATTTGTGCGACACCGCTAGAAGGCGATGCTTCATATAAGTTGTTTCCCACGGGCTTTAGGCCACTTGGGTTGACAAAACGTGCAATTTGAATTTGCCCTAACACTTGCGCGCCTTGGCCAGCGATAAGCTCAACCGAGGTGGTACCGTCTTGACCGATAGTCACAGAAGCCGCGTTGTTAGGGACGGTGATAGTCGGTATCAAAGGAAAACCCAATGCCGTGACAATTTGTCCGGTATTGGAAATTTTGAAGTTGCCGTCCCGTGAATAGGATGTTGTGCCGTCAGGCATTTGAATTTGAAAATAACCATCGCCCGTCACCGCGACGTCCAAAGGGGACTGTGTGTTGATAATATTGCCTTGTAAGTGCAGTTTTTCAGTGGCATTGATCTTCACGCCAGTACCTATCATCAGACCCGTAGGTGACAAAGTGTTTTGGGAAGTTTGACCGCCAGGTTGTTTGATGTTTTGGTAGAGCAAGTCTTCAAAGACTGCACGGTCGCGCTTAAACCCCGTAGTGTTCACGTTGGCCAAGTTATTGGAAATGACGTTCATGCGCGTTTGTTGCGCGTCAAGACCTGTTTTGGCTACCCATAAAGATGCGTCCATGGTGGTTCGCTCCGGTTAATTCTTAAATTAGGCAATCTTCATCATCGAAGCGCCAGACTCATCGTTGGACTTGCTTTCTTTGATGATTCGCACTTGGTGTTCAAAATTGCGACTCTGTTCAATCAGCTTGACCATCATTGCCATTGGATTGACACTGCTGCCCTCTAGAGCTTGGGGTGTCAAAGAAACTGGCTCAGTACCATTTGCAATGTTTGTGCCAGGCGGACTTTCGTCAACCGCAAACAAGCCATCGTTACGTTTAATTAGGTTGGTATTGCTAGCGTCACGCATCATCAACTGGGCAATCGCTTGTTGCACGGGAACGCCCTGCTGAGCTGGGTCGTAGGCGTACAAAGTGCCTGTTGGACTGAAAGAAATCTTGAAACCTTGCGGTACGGTGATAGGTCCTCCACCATCGGACTGCACGATATGGCCAGCACCGGTCTCTAAAACTCCGTTAGAATTAATTTTGAGATCACCTCGGCGGGTAAATGCCAGTTTTCCGTCACTTCCCGTAACACCTAAAACGGTTTTATGGTTCATGGATACGTCTAAATCACGGCCTGTCACCATCAATGGGCCAGGTTGGAGATTGACGCGGTCGGTCGTGACCAAACGCGGTTGCATACGCGTATCAAAACCAAAGCCCACTGCCAACTCAGGCTGGATATTGGCTTCAAAGGTACGCTTAAAACCTACAGTAGACACGTTAGCTAGATCGTTGGTCAACTGTTGTCGAATGTGACGCTCTTCATTGATCGTCGACATCGCGTTAAAAGCTAAGCGGTCCATGGTTTATCCAATCAAATAACGTAATTAGTTACGGATCTGGATGATGGTGGACGTCAATGAGGTCGATGTTTCCATTGCCTTCGCATTGGCTTGGAAGTTACGCTGCTCGGTAATCAAGTCCACCAACTCTTGGGTCAAGTCAACGTTCGCACGCTCGGTCGCGCCGGAGCGCACCGTACCGTAACCAGCAGAACCCGCCTCACCGTACTTTGGAACACCAGAGTCTGATGTTTTGTAGTAACTGGTGTCACCAATTTGGCGCAAACCAGAGGCGTTAGAGAAGTTCACCAACACCACTTTGCCCAAAGACTTTTGTGAGCCGTTGGAGTAGCTTGCGTTGACTAAGCCGTCATCTTTAATCGCCAATCCGACCAAGTCACCTTCAGGTGCACCGTCTTGTGACTGTGATAACACGGCATAAGGTGATGCGAACTGGGTCGACTTGGAGTAGTCGATATTGATCGTCAAAGAGCCTTTACCGTTTGGCAGATACACAGTATCCAACTGAGCACCTTGTTTTGGTGACACCAAGTTACCCGTGGTGTCAAAGGTCAGCTCGCCTTTGTCTAGGTAGATAGGCGACCACTCAGGCAAGGTATCAAAACCTGCAGCGTTAGAAGCTTCTTTACCGAATCCGTCGATGTAGGTGGTAGCACCCTTGGCATCTTTGAAAGGCGTAGGTTTGACCCACGTTGTAGTTTTACCGAATTTAGCGTCCAATCCGTCAACACCCCAACGCGCATCACCGGTGACTTTGATGTAAGAGTCGGTCGATGCGGTTGATGTGGCAAAAACCAATGCGTTTTTGCTGCCGTCGTATGTCACCTTCACGCCGTCAATGGTTTGAGGAGACAAGCCACCTACAGATGGACCTTGTAAGTTGTTGATACCAGACTGCAAGGCTTCCATGAAGGTGCCCAGTGTGTAAGTATCCTTTGGAGGAATGACCACCGTACCGGTTACACCGTTCACAGACACCACAAACTTATTGTTGGTATCGTCAACAGAGAAGTTGTTGTCTACGTTCACCGCCATACTATTACCTTGCAATACAGCTGGCAGTGAAGATGTACCGCGTAACGCATCAATCTTGGAGGCGTTCACAACGTAGTTTAGAGGGTCGCCTGTCAAGCCCAAACCTTTAGAAGATTGGGTTGCCAAGCTGTTTGGCTTGATGTTGCTCACAGTCACACTAGAACTGTCGCCCGTTGTGCCAGACTTAAATACAAAACCGCCCTTCACAGCGTCGTATTCCACTTTGATACCAAAGCGTTGGTCGTTAATAGCGCGGTAAGAAGCGGTGGATGCTGCTGGTGCCAAGGTCAACCCAACAGATTCGTCATTCACGCCTTGCACCACAGGGTCGGTCAAACCAATGGAGCTTTGTGTGCTGGAGATAGTGATCTTGTCATTACCAGCTGAAGTGAATGTGAGTTTTTGCAGCACGGTGTCATAAGACACTTTGACTTTACCGGCGTACGATGGGTTGGCGTCCACAATCGCTTGTGTCGCTTTGACCATGTCTTCGTAGCGCATATTGTGTTTGTCGTCACCTGCTTGCGACAAGTCAATGTCCAACGCTCTAGGTGGCGTAGCACCGCCAGCGGGTGTCAACTGAATAGTTAAGGTGGGGCCAACTAATGAAGCGAAGTTAAATGGCTTTTCGTCACCGTATGCGCGATTAATGCTGTTGGTCAATTCTGAAGCGATCTGTGCACCAGACAAACGCAAGTTCGAACCTACCAAGCGGTCCAGACCAATCGTCACAGGGTCAATCGAGTTGTCGACGTTGATCGAGAACAAATTTTTCAAATCATCAATACTCTTTTTACCTGCAAACAAGGGTGAAGCTGGAACACCGTTATTACCCAAAGGGTTAGGAGTTGCTAGGTCATTGATTTGTGTGAAGCTGGTTCCATTACCTTGGAAAAACTTCAAGGCACCCGTAATCGCTGCAGCGTTGGCAGTGGTTGGGTCTTTCGCAGTGATGGTGACAACGCCACCCGTTGAGCTTGCTACGTAAGAATCCGAAAAAGTTGCTTCACTGTTCAATGCTAATACAAAAGCGTTCACGCTGTTGGCTGTTACGGTGATGGGAGAGGCATCAGGTCCAAAAGTCGCTTTGAATGCAGCACTTGTTGTGCTAAAAGTGTAGGCGGCGCTACTGCGTGGGTATGGTGTTAGATTCGGGTCTATAGCAGCATTGGCCAAAGGCGTTCCGGCTTGTGCAATAGTGATATCAGTCATGATTTCGGTTGCGGGAACGTTGGGATCAATCGCAGTAATTTTCAATTGCCCACTGGTAAAAATAGGGGTTCCAGTACTTGTTCCACCAGTGGGTGTGGATGGCGCCAGACTTGCGCTTGAGATCAATCGACCTGTTGCATCCACCACCTTCAAGGAACCAGAAGTTGTGCTCGCTGGAGAGCCAATGCCTACCCAAGATACAGAAATATCGGTATTGCCACTATCTTCACGGCGTAATCTATTTTCAATTTCAGCGGCCAAGGCAGAACCAGTGGCTGCGCTGGGTGCCAAGTTGTTAACAGTGATAGTTTTTCCAGCTAAATTCATCACAAAGGATGAGAAGTCACCGGCAGCAGGCGTTGCATTGAACGTCACAGTAGGCAACACTGCTGAAGTTGGAACTTGCGCCACATATTTCGCGCCGAAATCAGAGTTGGCGTTCAAAGCTTTTGCCAAAGCTGTTGTTGTCAGTTCTTTGGTGGCTTCTACAGGAACAGAGACTGTTTTCTTGGCACCGTCAGGTCCAAAGGTGAGGGTGACTGAGTCTGTAGGAATACCGCTGGTGCTCAAGCGGTACGTTACAGCGCTGCTACCTTGCTTCCATAGCAAGTCAGATTTATTCAGGTTTTGGTAGGACGCAAAGTCCACACCGTCGTTAGAGCCCGTGCCCAAGTTAATCGCACTGCCGCCTGTTACAGCTGCGGGCTGCGAAGTTCGCACATCTGTCAATTGGTTCAATGAGAATTTGTAAGTTTTCTTAGAGAAAGAACTGTTCAAAGCAGCCACATCTTCTGCCGTTTTGAAGTCGGCCTTGGCTTTGAGTTCACCGTATTTGTTAACGTACAGCAAGTCGCCTGTTTTACTGGTGGCTTGTTGCAATGAGGCGTTTACCAACTGGTCTCCCACATACACAAAGGTCTGCCATTTGTTGTTAGGGCTGGCCTGACTCGCGTTACGTGTTTTGACGTAATACACCGTTGCCAAATATCCGTTACCACCACCGTCATATACGGTTAGAGCGGTACTTTTGTTATAAGTTGTGGGGTCATTGCGGTTGAAAGCTGTTGTAATCACCAGCGCATCAGCTGGAAAATTCAATCCCAGTTGTACCTTGCTGGTTTGTGTCGCCATACCGTTGGTTTTTTGCGGAATGGTCAACACGTTCATATCTGTCAAATTCGCTTTACCGGACGAGTCGACTGACGCCGCCATCAAACGTTGACCTGCTGAGTTCACCACATTGAACTGGTCGTTCATCAAGAACGATCCGTTGCGCGTAAAAATGTCCTGGAATCCGTCTTGCGATTTGAGCGGGAAAAAACCGTCACCGCTAATTGCCAAGTCCAATGTGTTGGACGAGAACGTCAAGTTACCCTGACCAAATTCTTGCGTCACTTTCTTGAGCGACACACCTTGACCGATCGTGGCCGATGCTTTTTGCAGCGGCGAGGTGGCAAAAATGTCACCAAAGTCTGCGCGGCTGCGTTTGAAACCGACGGTTGACACGTTGGCCACGTTGTTGGCGGTCACGCCAAGCTGTGCGGTTGCGGCATTTAAACCAGTGAGCGAGGTATAAAAAGACATGGTTGTTTAACTCCAGTAAGGATTTTTTGTATGCAATGAATTAACTACCAACGCGCTTGACGTCGGCTATGCTGATGGACTTACCACCATCTACCTCTAAGAGCAATGTGCCGTCTGCGGTACCCGCGCTGCTAACACTGCGCACAGTAGCCAAGGTATTTACGGTTGGTGTAGTGATCTTTCCAGCACGGTTGACCGTGGCGACATATCTGTACGTGCCGTTAGGCGCAGCCGCACCCGAGTCGTTCATGCCGTCCCAAGCCAATGTGGTATCCCCAACAGGTTGTGCGCCAATGATTTGCGTGCGCACCAGTTGACCTTGGTCGCTGAAAACCTGTAACCGGATGCCATCAGCACCCGTAGGTAAATTGATGGTGCCTTGCGATACGGTGTTGTCTGTCACCGTGACAGGGCCATCTGGGACGGATACAGATTTGCCTATCAATGATGCGGCACCTAACATGCGGTCGTTTTTCATGCTGCCAACCAAACTCTCCATGCTGGTCTTCATGGCAACGCTGGCCTCTAGTTGTGAGAACTGAGCCAACTGGGCAACGAAGGCTTCGTTTTTCACAGGGTCTGTCGGGTCTTGGTTTTTTAGTTGGGTAGTAAATAAAGTTAAGAACTCTGATTGACCCATGCTTGTTTTTTGTGGCGTCAGATCTTTTTCCGCTTTGTATTGCGCAGTGGTCTTGATGTTGCTGGGCAAAGAGCTCAGGCTTGAGGTAGTGTCAGAAATAGCCATTTAAGACTCCAGTTCAGCGTGTTATTAGGATTTGATGATGTCAAGCGTGCGCGACATCAGTTGTCTTGCGGTGTTCACCACTTCGACGTTGTTTTGGTAGGCGCGCGAAGCGGCCATCATGTCGACCATTTCAGACATTTCATTCACGTTGGAATGGAAGACATAGCCTTCTTTGTCAGCCAATGGGTTACCCGGCTCCCATACTTTTTTAACCGGTGTGGGGTCATTGACGATGCGGTCGACTTTCACGCCCCCGACATATTGCGCGCCACCATGGGTCATTTGTTCATTCATCAAAGCTTTGAAGAGCGGTTTTTTGCCACGAAAGGCTTCTTCTTCGCTACCTGCAACGGTTCCTGCGTTAGCCAAGTTAGAAGCTGTGGTGTTCATGCGAATGGACTGCGCATTGAGCGCGGTACCTGCAATGCCAAAGACGTTATCTAGTTGCATATGTCATTACTCCCCGCGCAAAGCTTTGCGCAATCCGCCGATGCGGTTTTCTAAAAACTGCAAAGTCGCTTGGTATTCACTAGCGGCTTTACCGTATTGGGCTTGTTCAACGTTCATCTCAACGGTGTTGCCGTCAAATGAACTGTTGAAAGGTGTTCTATAGCGCATGCCGTTATCGGGCGCTTCTTGTATGCCACTGAAATGTTTGTCATGGGTGGCGGTGACGTATTCGGTTTTGAGTTCTTTGAGCATGGCTTTGAAGTCAACGTCTTGCGCCTTGTAGTTAGGCGTATCTGCGTTGGCGATATTTCGCGCGAGCACTTCCATGCGTTGGCTGCGAACGCCAAGCGCTTTCTCGTGGATTCCGAATGCTGTTGAAAAAATGTCCATCTCTCGACTCCGATTTATTGACGTAACGGCCTCAAGTTACAAGGCCTCATGACGATAAAAGCAAGAGATGTGCCACTGGGGTTTTGACGTCTGTAGTGGCAAAAGTTTGCCGCTTTGCCACGCTTTTAGATAAGACGATTGCCGCTTTATCGTTTAGCTAAGTGGTCGTGTAGTCAATCGCTATAAGAAATTAAATTATTCAACTAGCGTCACAACCGCTTGCTCGGCATAGGCGCTGATGCGCGCTGCTTGCAAGCTCGGACGCTGCGCCACTTCCACGCCCAAACGCTCGTTGGCGTTTTGGTGCAAGCCAGCCAAGATGGAATTACGCGTGATCGGCGCACGGGTGTCGCGGTTCACATGCAAGAACGCGGCTTGCGGGCCTGGAATATTTAGTGCTGCGTTAGGACGCGTTTCATTGCGTGCGGCGGGCGTCAACACCGTGAGATAAAGATCGTCTAGGCCAACGGGGCCATAGCTTTTGAGTCCGGTGTCTTCAAAATATTTGCCGACCATGTCGAGTTGGTCAAGCGCACTGCGTCCCATGATGGCTTTGGGGTTGGACGCAAAACCGACGCTTGCAGCGCCGCGGTCAGGGCCATCACAGAATTGGATGATGCCAAAGCAGCGGCCGTTATTGGCTTTGGGGTTGAGGCCGTCGCTTTCCATCAACGACAGGCGAGCAAAGTCGTCTGGCGCAAAACGGTGTTGTTGGGAGAGTTGGATGATTTTGTTCATCACCGCTTGTTTGTCTTGGGCGGGGATAAAGCCTTTGTCTACTGCGCGGTTAAGGGTTTTTTCTAAAACGGGATTACCACCTTGGTCTACGCGGGATAGCAATTGGAGTTGGGTGATGCTGTTAGCGGCGTTTTGCCTGTTTGCACCGCTGTTTATGTTTGCGCCGCTATTTATATTAGAGGGTGAGTTGGGTTGCCCGAAAACCGCATTGGCTACTAGCCCTTTATTTGGATTAGTGTTGTTATTGGCTGCGCTGGCCACTATCGCACGGCTGGCCAATTGGGATTGGGCCAATGTGAGGTTCAAACTCTCAAGGTTAATACGCTGACCAGGGTGAATAAGGTTGGCATTGGGCATTTTGTTAGCCTGTGCTACGGTTTGAGACAGACGCAAGGCCTCGCTACTGGAAATGTTGACACCCCGCGCGGCCATTTGGTCTCGCACGATGCCGCTCAAGGTTTGACCGGCTTGCACATTCACACTCCAAGGAGCGGCGCTTGATTCGGGAAGCAAAGAACCAGCCTTAGGCTGGTAATTGTTAGGTTGGGTGGATACGTTTTGTTGCGCAGACGCCATCGCTTGGGTGAAACCTGTTGCGCTACGGGTGTAGGCCAGAGGGTTGCGCGTGATGATTGGCATGCCCGATGGGTCTACCCCACTCACTGTGGGTGTGAAAGGCGGATCAAGTCGCATAGGGACTCCGTAATCGGTGCATTGAAAAAGTTGGTCTCGTTTTTGCTATCAGGTTTAGAACTCAACAAATTTGTCAAAACTTCAACACCTGACCCAACTGAACATGCAAATGCTGTGCCCAATAATTCCCGACACAACCCGTGCCAAGTGCCTGCGGTGGGGGGCGGCTTTGGCTCTGACAGCGCTGCCTTTTGCGGCCGTGTCAGGGCCGTTTGAAGATTTAGAAAAAGAAGTCGTGCAATGGGCCAACACCACGCCAGCTTTTCAAGGCCGCAACATGCGTGTGGCCCCTTTGGACAACCGAATTGCCTTACAAAACTGTCAACAAAAACTGCAGTTTGACCAACCCTTCCCTGTTCAACCCTCGGTGCGGGTGCGTTGCAGCCAGCCACAATGGCAGCTTTTTGTGACACTCACCAACGGCGCTGAGTCAGCGTCACCTAACCGTACAAGCCCCATGGGGCATGCATTGCATAAGGTTTTAGTGTCTAAAGAGATGCTCAAGCGTGGGACTTTGATCACCCCATCCATGTTCGTGGAGACCGAAATGCCAATCCCCGGCATGGAAAACCAAGTGATCGTGGACTCAAAATTGCTAATGAATATGGAATTGGTGCGCGATTTGACACCCAACTCGCCTTTGCGAACCTACGACGTGAAAGCGGCGATTATGGTGAAACGAGGGCAAGAAGTGCACGTCAGCGCAGGCCAAGGACAAGGATTTTTGATCACCATGCGGGCGGAAGCGCTGCAAGATGGTGGTTTAGGCGAGCAAGTGCGCTTGAAAAATAGCGAGTCGGGTCGATCATTGATAGCGGTGATCACAGGACCCAACACAGCGAGAATTCGTTGATATAAATTCAAAAGTACTCAAAAATGCGTTTTTGAAAGTTTTTTGGTGAATTGGACTCAAGTTCTAAAACTTGGTGCCGATTTGTTTGTTGTGAAAAGGCTTGACCCGCGTTTCGGGTCTATAAAGTGAGAACCATATGAGCGATCCAATCTCTAATTACGGTCGTATGACCCAGTCGAGCTCTGCTGCCCGCAACGCGATTGAAAAAATCGACCCCAAAGGCACTTCTGCGGCTGCGGCAAAAGAAGAGTCTGCGCCTGCGAAAGCTGCGCCTAGTGCTGACAAGATCAGTTTGAGCAATGTGACCCAAAAGGTCATGGCTCAGCCTGAATTTGATCGTGTCAAGGTCGATTCGATCAAGCAAGCAATCAAGGATGGCAATTACCCCATCGATCCGCGCCGCATCGCTGAGAGCTTTGTAGCTTTGGAAAAACTGATCACTAACTGATCTGACTTAGAGCGCGCATGACCGACATAGTAATGACGGAAGCAGCGACGACAAGCCCCTCAGCAGAGCATTTGGCTCAGGCTGAGGTGTTGGCGCGCGAGCTCTTCGATATGTTGGAGCTAGAGTTTGAACAACTCAAAGCGCAAAATTTAGACGCATTTGAAGCGTCGCAAAGCACTAAAAACGATTTATTGCAAAAGTTAATGCAGCTCGCCCACATTGATGGCCCCGAATCAGCCGATGCACTCGGGTCTGAGTGGGATGAGTTCAAAGAACACATGGCGTTATGCCGCGATATGCATAGACGCAACGAAGTTCTGATCAGCCGAAAAATAGACGCCATCCGTGGCGCTTTGCAGAGCTTGAATGTGTTTGACCCGACAAGCTCGGTCGAAATGTATGACCGATTGGGTAAGCTTTCGCGCGTTCGTCGTGGCCGCGGTTACGCCGAGGCCTGATTTAAGCGACTTTTTTAGCAGCCTCGTCGCCAGGCTGCATACCTCTAAGCCAGTACACCCAAGCCAAAATAACCGCAACTGCGGTGAACATATCTTCCGGAATTTCTTGCCCCACATCTAAGCGACTCAGCATCGCTAACAACCTAGGGTCTTCAGACACATAGACGCCTTGGCGCTTGGCCTCGGCAATGATGCGACGTGCTAACTCGCCCTCGCCTTTGGCGGAGACGACTGGGGTTTTGTTTTTGCCGTATTCAAGGGCGAGGGCTTGTTGGTAAGGGGTGTTTTTCATTTACACCTCAGTATCGATCAGCACACCGTGCTTGGGCGCTTGGCGTTTTTGCTTGGCGTCGGGCCTCGCTGCGTTATAGACCTGAAAACTGCCGAGCTTCAAGCCAGCAGACTCGAGTTCGTAAGTTAATTCACTGGCGTTTTCTTTGGCTTGGGCCGCAATATCTGAGCGCAACGCCCACATAGTGAGATTGACATTGGCGCTGTCGTTGATGCTGGTTTTAAGCCACACTTCGCCCAAGACACGGCTATTGGTGTGCATATTGACGACCAACGGGTTTTTGGGTTGGCCCGGTTTATCGCCTTTTTTCTCGAACTGCATCTCTAGCGGATCGGCATCGGTAAAAGGGATGACAAAACTCAGGTTGAGATCGCCGTTGCGCCAGTCTTTAACCGCTTGGAGTTGGGCAGCTTCGACCTCGTCCAAGGCATGTTTCAAGGATTCTTGAGTTTCGCCCTCTTCTATTGCTCCCATGCGGTGGCGCTCGGACATGAGCAAACGCAACAAAGCCTTTTCGTCGTCTTGCACATCTTGCGCTTGGGCCAAACTGGCCTCGGCAGAAGTGGTGTGTTTCAACACAAAGCGGCGCAAAGACTGCGGTTGTAAATTGGCCATGGTCAAGCGGTGCGCTTTGACACGCTCTTTGAGTTCGCTGGCCACGCCTGCGGGCAGAAGTGCTTCGAGAATGCCAGGTCGTAACAAATTAACCCAATTGGCAAATCCTTCGGGCTGAACTAACAAAGCGTTAAAGCGCGAGGGCCCCAGAGCTTGTGCTGCTGCTTGGGCTGTTTGTGCAGCCAATGCGGCCTGCGCCGCTTGGGAAGTTTGCAAACCCGCATAAGTGCCGGTATGCAGCAACTGCAAAGTCCACTTGCCGTTAGGCAACATTTGGGCGCGCAGTTGCGCAAGGTCGCCCTCCTTGATGTAGGGCGAGAGCGGCAAATTGAACACATGCTCGTTCATGGCGAGCTTGAGTTCGTCTTTGTGAAGCGCTGCAACTGCGTGCACAACTTGACCGTCGTGCAAGCCCAGTTCTTTGGCAACCGGCGCTTCTATGAATATTTGACGCAGGTCGAGCGTGACCGGCGTGATACGCGAGACTTGGTTGACGCCCTCAGGCCCGAGCAACGCCATGGCATGCCCTTTAAGGGAAACGTACCCAGTTTTTACGCTCGTTCATGTTCAGGTCGGTCGTGGCATAGCCGCCTGCGCCAAGGGTAGAACCCGACGAGGCATTGGAGCCGGATGCAGAACCCTGTGCATTTTTAGGCAGCGTACTTTTGCCAGACTTGAGATACATGGCGACCAAGCTGTCATGGTCGGGAATGGTGAGGATTGAACCCGCCATCAAGGTGCGTGGCGGTGTTTTCGTAAATGCTTGAGGGTTTTGCTGGATAAACGCAGTGCGCAACAACTCAATTTTGAGGGGGCTGTCGGCCATGGTGGCACGGATGACTTTGTCCAAGGTGTCACCGGAGACCACGTCGTAAGTTTTGAGAGCGCCCTTGCCCTCTACGTCCAAGGCAAAAACGTGTGATGCGCCCATCAGCACCCCTGCGCATAAGGCGAGTCGAAAGTAAGCGTTGATGTGGGCCATAAGAGTTCTCCGACGGTTTCCGTAATTTCCATTAATAAATATAGGGCCAAGCTACCCAGCCACCCTGAAACGTTTGTTTTCTTCCCGCCACCTGGCGAATCTCTGCCTGGTAAGCAGAGACCGATTTAACTTCGGCCAGCACGACTGCGTCAAGTGCGCCTGCTTCAATGGCCCTACCAGGCAAGACACGCGCATCTGCGAGAACGATGCGATCGCCGACCCGCAGACCGGAGGCGCGACCTGCTCGCAACACCAACTGGCCATCGCTATTTTGCTGCACAACAAAGCTTTGCGGATCGCATCCAAGTTGGCGGTCTAAGCCGCGCGCCATTTGGGCCACATTGGATTCGATAGCCAAAGTGGTGTCAATGTCGAGTTTGGGTGTGCCATAGGGGCTTGGGATGGTCACGCCAAATATGGTGTTTTGTGCATCAAACCATACAGAACCGTTAGACGTGTACTGAACTTGCCACATCAAAACAAACGCCGGGTAATTGGCTGTGTTGAGGTTGTAACGTCCCGGCATCACGGTCAGTTGCAAACGCCAATCCGTAGTTTCTTGCTGGAGCTGCCAAGGCATGGCCTCCTCACCCAGACCGTTGTAGAGGCGTTCATAGGTACGGTTGTAAATTGAATCGGTGGTCAAACGCCAATGTTGTGAATCCGTAGCCGCACGCATCGCCTGTTGGCGTGCAGCAAAGCCAATTTTTTGGGCTAAAAACTGCTGCGAAGGTGGGATGCGCGAATCGATATCCATAGACACGCGCATGACATGCTTCATGGGAGAACGGGCTTGCGGCGCATCACATCGCACTGGGGCGATGGTCTCGGTTGTCTTTCTAGACAACTCAACGGTTTCTGTTGAACTGGTTTTTTTATATTGGTCGATTTGTAAATCGCGTAACTTGATTTCTGAAGAAAAACGGTTGAGTTGCAACAAGGCGCCGTGGGTGTCCATCCAACTACTAGAGCTGACACGCACATTCGATTTCTCGGCTGCCTCGATCAAGGCGGTGCGAATAGCCTCGAGCCTTTGTTCTGGTTTAAGGTCTGCTGCGTGCAACCCCAAGTTCAGCCCGAACAGCAAAACCAAAGCGGTGATCGCGCCAAGTCTCCAACGCAAGCAGTTACTTAAGAATAAACAGCTAGACATAGTGGTGAACTTGTTGTGTAAACACGCAATGGAAGATGGCACAAACGGGGCTAATGCAACCGATGTTGCTTAGTAACGCTTGGTGCTTAGTTGCGCAATGTAGAGCGAACGCAAGTCGTTGACGATGCGGCGGTCCAGAGACAAGGTTGTCTCATAGGTGTCGTCACCCACAGGGGTGATGCTGACCAACACGGCACCGTACACCACACCTTCCACACGCGCACGGAAGGTGTCGCTCATCACCGTCATGTCGGCGATGGTGGTATTGGCGTCAAGTTGTTGGCCATAGACCTGTTCGGTCAAGGCGCGGTAGGCGTCGAGCTTAGAAGCGCGAATCGCCAACAAACGCTGCTGCGATGCATTGCGGTGGTTTTGGATGCTGATGACGGCATAACCAGTCGCGACCAAGGTCTCGCGCTTTTCGGTCATGGGTGTGATCATGTTGGCAGGTTCTTCTGCCTTAGGTTCAGCTGTTTTAAAAGGCGGCAAGGCGCAAGCAGTTGTCAGCAAAGTGGCGGCTACTAGAGCCCAAAAAGTGGTGCGTTTCATGGTCGGTGTCCTTGTATAGGTCTCCCACACGATTCGTCAGTTGGGGGCACATCTTTAACCTGGCAAATCGATAGTTTGGTGATTCTTTGATAGTTTTAGTACTTTTGTTGTCTTGCGTGAATTTATCAGTATTAGACAATCCAGTGTAGGAATTTTTGACATGAAGCCCACCACCCAATTTATCGGATTAAGTGAATCTGCCAAAACATTGCGCAATTTGGTCGCAACCATGGCCAATTCCAATGCAACGGTCATGATTACGGGTGAAAGTGGCACGGGTAAAGAGCTTTTAGCCCGTTTGCTGCACGACCAGTCCGACCGTTGTGGCGCGAACTTTGTACCTATTAATTGCGCTGCCATCCCTAAAGATTTGCTAGAAAGTGAACTTTTTGGTCATAGAAAAGGCTCTTTCACAGGCGCGGTGGCTGACCGCATTGGCCGCTTCGAATTAGCCCATGGCGGCACGATCTTCTTAGACGAAATTGGCGACATGTCACTCGATATGCAGGTCAAACTGCTGCGAGTCTTACAAGAACGCACGGTCGACCCGATTGGCGGAACCCGACAGGTGCAGGTAGATGTGCGCGTCATTGCCGCCACCCACCGTGACTTGGATACCGAGATAGAAGCCGGTCGGTTCCGCGAAGATTTGTACTATCGGCTTAATGTTTTGCCGATGGTGACGCCAGCGTTGCGTGAGCGCAACACTGATGTGCCCGAATTACTGACATTTTTTGCAAAAAAATGTGCGTCTTTTGGCAAACAACCCATCACCTTCAAGCCTGATTTTTTGACAGCACTACAAAAGTACCCATGGCCTGGGAATGTGCGTGAACTTTCCAACTTAGTCGACCGCTTTAGCACCTTGTATGCGGGACAAGAATTGGATTTGCGCGCCATTCCCCCTACCCTTTTGCCCAAAGGTTTGATTTCAGCGCAAGCAGAGTTGCAAGCGCAATCGCCCTTGCTAGCCAAGTTAGAAATGACCCCGCCGCCCGAAGTCTTGGCTGAAAGCGGAATGCAAAACCAGCCAGAGCCAGAAGACAACGAAATCGAGAGCATCATCATGCTCGCGCAAGGCATGCCGCATCTGCCACCAGAGGGTTTGTCTTTGAAAGAGCGGATGGCGCAGATTGAGCGCAGCATCATCGAGCAGGCGCTTGAGCGCAATTCGGGCAATGTGTCGCGTACGGCGAAACTGTTGAACTTACAGCGTACGACGTTGATCGAGAAGATCAACAAATACGAGTTGCGCTCAGCCTAAGCTATTCAACTTGCTTTTTTGGCAACAGGTTGCGCTACCTGTTATCGCACTAACTTAATAATTATTCTTGGTCGTTGTACAGCACCGTGATGCTCATACGACGGTTACGCGGGTCGCGTTTGTCTTTTGGATTAAATGGATCGGTGTCTGACACGCCCTCGATGCGCGCAAAGCGGCTCTCAGGAATACCGCTTTTTTCCAGCATTTGACGCGTCACTTCGGCGCGTTCTGCCGATAAAGACCAGTTGTTACGGGTTTCAGTGCCGTCTTTGTTTTGAAACGGCACGCTGTCGGTGTGGCCACGGATCGCGACTTTATTGGGCATGCCGGCCAATGACGCAGCGATTTCCTTCATCAAGGTGGCGGCTTTACCTTGCATACCAATGCCACCGCTTGGGAACATAGCAAAGTCGGCTTTGTCGATGATCTCGATACGTAAGCCCTGTTTGTCTCGGGTGATCGAGACTTGGTCTTTCATGTCGCTGAGTTTTTTGTTCTCGGCGAGTTTTTGTTCAATCTCTTTTTCTAACTTGTCAAAGTCTGCTTTTTCTTTGGCTGCAGCAATTTCTTTTTTCTGCTCTGGCGAGAGCTTGTCGGGGTCAGAGTAAGGGTTCTCGTTTTCTTGGGCGGGATCGGTATTGGGGTTTGGGCCACCCTCAGAACGTGGGGTGAGGCGCTCTAGCAAAGCCGTTTGCTTGGCAGAAAAAGGGAAACCATCTGGGTCAATGATGGAGCGACCGCCAAACATGCCGTTGGAACCTGCCAGCTGCCCAAACGGAACCAAGCTTTGTGAAGCTGGCTTGAAGTAGTCGGCAATACTT
The DNA here is from genome assembly GCA_903880855.1 of uncultured Burkholderiales bacterium. Classification (GTDB taxonomy): domain Bacteria; phylum Pseudomonadota; class Gammaproteobacteria; order Burkholderiales; family Burkholderiaceae_C; genus Limnohabitans. Next base: position 31,366 of record CAIRQX010000131.1, read on the forward strand.
TTACGTTGGTCGTCGTTCGATGCGCCCAACAGCCACATCAACAAGAAGAAGGCCATCATCGCCGTCATCATGTCGGCCAACGCAATTTTCCAAGCACCGCCGTGCGCACCACCATGGCCATCATCAATGATTTTTTTGATGATGATGACCGGAGCCAGCGCTTCCGGTGGCGCGTTGGGGTCTTTTTCTGTCGCCATTACTTCCTCAGCGCGTCGAAGATTTCACCAAAGGTGGGTTGGTTATGGTGGCTGATGCAGACGCGACCTGCTTCGATGATCAAAGGAACAGGGTATCCGTGCATATTGCCCAAGATGATTTGCTTGGCCACGTTGAGCACTTCGCCGTCTTCGTCAATGATTTGCTTCAAGCGGCTGCCGAAGGGCTCGAAAATACCGTAAGCCAAGAACACCCCGAGGAACGTACCAACCAACGCGCCACCAATCAAGGCACCCAACACGGGTGGAGGTTGGTCAATCGCGCCCATGGTCTTCACCACACCCAACACACAGGCCACAATTCCCAGCGCAGGTAAGGCACCAGCCAGTGTGGCGATAGCGTCTGCGTTTTTCATTTCGTTGTGGTGGTGCAGTTTGATCGACGCGGTCATCACGTCTTCCACTGCGTAGGGGCTTAAAGTGCCTGAGGAAACCACCATCAAACGAATGGTGTCGCAAATTAATCCGATCAAACCGTGGTCGTGCAGCATCTTCGGACATTCGCCAAAAATGGCACTGGCCTCCGGGTTTTCGACGTGGGATTCCATCGCCACCGCACCCTCAGCTTTCAAGGTTTTCATGAGCTTAGAAATGACAGCGATGATGGCGACGTAGTCGTCTTTTTTATACATCGGGCCTTTGATCACGCGGCCAAAACCACCCATCGCACCTTTAAAAATCACACTGGAATTACCCGTGATCATGCCGCCAACACCGGCACCCGCGATGATGAACATCTCATAAGGAGCGGCTTTGATAATCGGCGCCAAACTACCTCCGGCGATCACGAAACCGCCGAATACGCAGATCATCAATACGACCAAACCAATAATTGCTGTCATCTCTCACTCCAAATGCAGTTCGGCACATCCAAGAGGGATCTCGGATGTGCCTGCTTAACTTTCCAACCCCGCTAAGGGTAACTGATTTCTCAGTTCACCAAGCTCAACGGCTTAGCCATCTGAGGCACCAAAGCCGGAACACCATCCCAGGCGTCACGGATTTCGCGCATCAAACCTTGGATCTCATCCAAAGCGACCAAGTCGTTATGAGCATTGACGTGTAACAAACGACGGGTGACATAGCCATACAACTCATTGAGGTTGTTGGCCAAGTCGCCACCTTTTTCAAAATCCAAAGCGCCTTGCAGGCCCAAAACGATGCGGCTTGCACGTGCAATCGATTTAGATTTCTCTTGAATATTTTTATGCTGAATGTGGCCACGGGTCGCCGACATGCTTTCCAACAACCCATCAAACAACATTTGAATGAGTTGGACGTTGCTGGCATTGGCGACACCGGTGCCGACTTTGACATCACCGTAACTTTGAATAGCTCTTGAATTAGCACGCATTTGAAGTAACTCCTGTGGTTCTTTTGCTTACACACAGAGTATCGGAGGCGTACATGCAAACTTGAGGTCAAAGACGCGGTTCATGGCGAATCGATCAGGCAGGTTTGGCTTCCAGCACCTCTTGCGCCAATGGGGCGACGTCAGAGATGGTGTCAGCGGCAATTTCTTGCCGCTGCAAGTCTTCGTATTGCTGCACTTGCTCAAGCCCTTGGGCGAGTTGTTCTGCTTGCATACGGGCCAATGCGTCTGCGTCCAATGGATTGGCTTGGGCAGATGCATCGGTGAGCGCGAGCACGGTGTCGTCGTTGGCTTTTTCGGCCTCCGAGACTTCATCTTCTTTTGCCAAGTCGAATAAGAATTCAGAGAACGGAACTTCCAAAACGATGTTGGCGCGCTGATACAGCATGCCCGTCACGCTGTCGACGGTTTGTTTCAAACGCTCGAGCACCTGAGACTGAGGATTCTTTTTATAAGAACCCGCAAACTCCAATGCCGCACGGTAAATGCCGCCCAAATGTTGGGGTGGCAACCACGATTGGATATGTCCACGCAAAGTCGTGACACGGCGCTCAGAACTTGGCACACGGCTTTCGCTACCGTCCACATCTTCCAGGCCGTCCTTGAACGCAAGCGTGATGTGCTCACGCAAAATAGGTTCGTAGTGGGCGCGCAAGGCATCGATCAAACTGGCATCGAAACCGTCGACGGTCTTGCCGTTCATGGCGTCCCACAGTTTTTTGCCTTCTAGCCCTGCAAACAAGATATCGCTGGGTGGCTCGGCATCTGGCAAAGGTGGCATTTCGGGCTTGGGCGCTTCATAGAGTTGCGCAAGGTGGTTGACCTTGTCGATCAAATACAAGGTAAGGATCACCAGCAATAGCAGGACCCAAGAGACCATATTCATCATGAAATTAGTCATGCTGCTCTCCTGACTTTGACGGCTTCTGTCCCCGCGTTCTCAAGTTTGAGCGTACCGCGCAATTTCTTGACCACAGAGGACAAGATTTGGCTCACGCGTGACTCGCTGACACCAAGGGTTTCGCCAATTTCTTTGAGGTTGAATTCTTCAACGTAGTAGAGCTGCATGACGAGCTGTTCGCGTTCGGGCAGTTCTGCAATGGCATCGGTCACCGCGTCCATGAACTCGGCTTCTTCGACGATAACGTCGGGTTGTTGGGATGCGTCGTCGGCAATCGCCATGACTTCTTCGGTCACGACTTCCATCGAATAGGTCTCAAAACGCTTGGCTTTGCCGCGTTCGCGGTGGAAGTCTTCTAAATCTTTGCCCATGTAATCAGCAATTTCTGACTGGGTGGGTGTGCGGCCGAGTTCGGCGGCTAAAGTATGAATCGATTCGTTGTGCGACTTGTTAAATGCCACGGCAGAGCGGGGCAAGAAAGACAAGCGGCGCACTTCGTCGAGCATGGCACCGCGCACACGGCTGTGGGCAAAGTTTTCAAACTCCACGCCTTTGACGGGGTCGAATGCGCGAGATGCTTCGAGCAAACCAATCATGCCAACTTGGATCAGTTCGTCGAGTTCCATGAAGGCAGGAATGCGGGCTTTGAGATGCAAGGCAACGCGTTTGACCAAGCCTAAATGGGCCATGACCAATTCCTCGCCTGGCGGCTTTGCGCCACCGTACATTTCTAGAGGTGAAAGTGCTTTCATACGTGCTCCGACGGATTGCCAAGAATCAGCCGCTCCATAAAAAATTGCATGCCGCCTGACGCTTGGTCAATCGGACGTAAGTGGGTACAAGCCTCAGCCAAGCGCATGAAATCGCGCGAGGCAGCAGAACCAGGCGCCATCTCGATGACGGACTGGTATTTCTTCAAGGCCCGCAAAACCATTTCGTCTTCTTCGATCGACGTCAGGTAATGCACCGATTCACCCAAGAAACGCACGCAGACGTCGTTGAGTTTTTTATAGAGTTTCCAACCTTCGGTTTGGCTGCCGACCATATTGGGCAAGAGGTAAATCTCGTCCAGAGCCATTTCTTTGCTGAGAATTTTGATAGTGCCGTAAGCGTCCGCGATGGACGAAGGATCGTCTTTCACCACAATGAAGCGGCGCTGACATGCGGCCAAGAAAGACAAGACCGAAGGCGAAATGCCAGCGGCCACGTCAACAATCAAGAAATCGATGTCGTCGGTCAACGCACCAAACGACTGCACGATGCTGGCGGCTTGTAATTGGCTCAAACCTGCAAGCTCTTGCATGCCGGATGCGCCGGGAATCAATTTGATACCTTGGCGCGTCGTGAGCATGATTTCTTGCATGGTTTTTTGACCTGCAAGGAAGTGTCCGAGGTTGTATTCAGCCCGCGCACCTAATGCGATTTGTGCATTGGCCAAACCCAGATCAGCATCAAACAGCATCACGCTGTGGCCCAACTGTCGCAATGCAACAGCCAGGTTGACCGAGGTCGTGGTTTTACCCACGCCCCCTTTGCCACTGGCGATGCCGATGACTTCTGTTTTGCGTGGTTCACTCATGGGTCAGACCTGTGCTTTCGGTTTGGTAATGGGCTGCAATTTTTTGTAACTTGTTTACTGTCAAGGCTCCCAGCGAAGCGGCTTGGGCCGATTCGGCTTGCGCGGTATTCTCTGGCAACACCAAGTTGTCGAGTGCGCGCTTGACCAGATCGGCCATCGCGACCTCTTCGACCAAGTCACTGGTGCGCTCGCCTTGGCTAGCCACCGAGACAGGCAATGATTTTTCAGTCAAAAACTGCAACAAAGCCCAAGGTTGATTGGACTCGTCCAACTTGCTGAGCATCAGGCTCGTCCAAGTGTTGTCGGTGTTCTCGAACAGTCGGCGCAAAGTGGCAGCCGACGCATCGACTGGGACTACGGCATGGAAACCAATGTCTTGTTGCAAACCACGGATCTCGCTCAAACGCTCTTGCATTTGCACGCCAGAGGTGTCAATCAAGATCAAACGGCGGCCTGCATGCTCTTCGAGCAATAACTTCAAGGTGCCGATGTTGATGGCGCGGAAACTGTCAACGCCAGACTGGGCGCTGAGCAACTGGGTTTGGTTCCAAGCGCCAGCGCGTTGGTCGTGGTAACTGATCACCATGACTTTTTCGCTGCCATGGGCCAGAGAAGCTGCTTGTGCCAAACGCGCCACCATCAATGATTTGCCGGCACCAGAAGGGCCGACCAAAACGTGGATGCCAGAAGAAGGCACAGTCAACTGTTCTTGCTCGACCGCATGGGTAAGTTGATTTTGCAAAGCGAGCTTGGCGTCCGCCATGTTGTCGTGGTCTTTGATGCTGTCGATTAACAAGGCGCGCAAGGCGACTGGAATCGGCGCGTCATTGAGTGCATCACGCAAAGGAGACAAAGCGGGTGGTAGAGGCATGGTGCCTTGCCACGTAGCCATTTGTTGGCTGAGTTTAAATTCGCGGCGCAAAGAAGCAAGCTCTTCACGTACGAGTTCGACAATCTCGCGGCCACGCACCATTTCGTGGTCGCGGATCTCTTGTTCGGCCTCAGTAGCCTTTGCCTTAACCACAGGCTTGGCTGTGACTTTTGCTTTCACGGGCTCAGCTTTGGCGTTGACTTGAATAATCGGCTTAGCCACTTGGGTGGCTTGGCGTTCGCGTGCTTGGCGCTTGTTATCTTCAAAGGTTTGACCCAAGAGCACATCAAATTTGCTGGCGGGCGCTTTATTAGAGGCGTTGGCGAATTCTGATTTGAGAAACGGTTCTGCTTCTTCTGCAGAGAGCGCTGGAAGATCGACTGCCACGATGAGTTCGGTCAGGCCATTGACCTGGCTGCTGGAGATGACCAGCACGTCAGGGCCGTATTGCGCGATCGCCTTTTCATTGGCGGTTCGTGCATTGCGGGCGAGGATTCGTTTGAGTTCCATAAGTTGCTCACTCTGTCTTGGTCAATGGTTTAAATCAGTCGTTATTTTTCTTGGCGTCCACCGTGTGGATCACTTTGACGGCCTGGTCATCTGGGATTTCGCTGTAAGACAGCACTGTCAAATCGTTCACACGGAAGCGTGCGGCTTTGGAGAGCCAACCGCGGATCACAGGAGAGACCACCAACACGGCGGGATGTCCCATGTCTTCTACGGCGCGCGATCCTTCGCGCAACGCAGCAAATAAGTTTTCGGCCAAGCTTGGCTCCATCACCACGGGCTGGCCGGGCTGGCTTTGTTGCAACACGTTGTGTAGCAACTGCTCGAGCGTGGGTTCTAAGGTCATGACTTGCAAGCTGTTGTCGCCGTCGATCAGGTTTTGCATGATCATGCGGCCCAACTTGGGACGCACGATGGCAGTGAGTTGTTCGGGGTCTTGGGTGCGGGTGCTGGCTTCGGTCAAAGCTTCGGCAATCGTGCGCATGTCGCGAATCGAGACAGACTCTTGCAACAGGTTTTGCAAAGTGCGGGTCAAGATGCCCAAAGACAATTTACCGGGGACCAAGTCTTCCACAATTTTGGGCGACTTGGACGCGAGTTTGTCGAGCAATTGTTGGGTTTCGTCGTGGCTGAGCAAATCAGCCGCGTTTTCGCGCAACACTTTATTGAGGTGGGTCGAGATAGCAGTCGCTGCGTCCACCACGGTGTAACCCAAGGTACGGGCTTGGTCGCGTTGCGAAGGTTCGATCCACACGGCTTCCAAACCAAATGCGGGTTCGCGGGTGGCAATGCCTTCGAGTTGGCCGTAGACCTGCCCTGGGTTGATCGCCAATTCGCGACCGACTTTGACTTCGCCTTTGCCACGCACCACGCCTTTGAGCACGATGTTGTAGGAGTCTGGGTCGATATTGAGGTCGTCGCGGATACGCACGGGTTGGACAAGAAAGCCCAACTCGGCAGAGAGTTTCTTGCGCACGCCTTTGACGCGTGACATGAGTTCGCCGCCGGTTTCGGCGTTGACCAATGGAATGAGGCCATAACCGATTTCCAAACCAATGAGGTCGACTTGGTCGACGTCGTCCCAGTCGAGTTCTTTGGGACCTTCGGCAGGGGCAGCGTCTTTTTCCGCTTGCACGGCTTGTTCTTCTTGCACTTCTTTCGAAATGATCATCAAGCCCAAACCAGCAGCAGCCACCGACAAAGTGATGAACATCAGGTGTGGCATGCCGGGGACCATGCCCAGAATGACCAAAATGGCAGCAGATATAAATAAAGCAGTCGGATTGGCCAACTGGTGGGAAGCCTGCTCGGTGATCGACTCAGTGGTCGTCACACGGGTCACCACAATGGCAGTAGCCAGTGACAACAAGAGAGATGGGATTTGCGCGACCAAGCCGTCACCGATGGTCAACAAGGTATAGAGCTTGCCGGCTTCTGCAACGGGCAGGTCGTGCTGGGCGATACCAATGATCAAACCGCCGATCAAGTTGATCAACAGAATCAACAAGCCGGCCATGGCGTCGCCGCTCACGAATTTAGAGGCACCGTCCATGGATCCGAAAAAGTCGGATTCTTGGGCCAATTCAGCGCGGCGCTTTTTGGCAGTTTCTTGGTCGATCACGCCAGCATTCAAGTCGGCATCGATAGACATTTGCTTGCCTGGCATGGCGTCTAACGTAAAGCGAGCGTTCACTTCGGAGACGCGACCGGCACCCTTGGTGACCACAATAAAGTTAATGATCATCAAAATCGAGAAGATGATGAAACCAACGACATAGTTGCCGGCGATCACAAATTCGCCGAAAGCAGCCACCACTTTTCCCGCGGCATGGGCGCCTTCATGGCCATGGACCAAGATGACACGGGTCGATGCCACGTTCAGCGCCAAGCGCAACATGGTGGCAAATAAGAGGACGGTGGGGAAAGATGAAAACTCGAGCGGCTTGCGGGTGCTGATGGCGATCATGATGACCACCAGACTGCACATGATGTTGAAAGTAAATAAAAAGTCTAACAACAGCGGCGGCAGTGGCAACACCAACATGGCCATGATGACGAGCACCACCACCGGAATACTGAGTCCGGTGAGGTCAAATTTCGACAAGTTCTGTCGAATCGTTGACAGAGTGAGTGTGCTCATCAGTGAAATCCAGTTGAAATTGGAACGTTTAGATTGCTTTTTCGCCGTAACACCATGTCACGGCCAAGTACACCAAGCAATCGATGTGCCAACCCAAACTGACACCTGAGTACATGGCAAGGTAAACGGCAAGATGTGACCTGTCACGGTTCTTGCTTATTCACTGCGTCAACTTGTTTTGAAACACCATGAACCTCAACAGTTACCTTCCACTGCCAACGGCGCCTCGTGCTGCCACCCCACCAGCAAACAGCCCTGTACAGGGGTCCGCCAGCGGGGCGGATGCTCTCGCCGGTCAGAGCCTGGGGCTCGACTTTGCCCAGATCATGGCAAAGCAATTACAGCAATTGCCGGCATCTCAACGGCAAAGTTTTGCCGCTACCAGCGACGCCATCCATGCGGATAACGCTAAAGCTTCTGAGCACTTGGCACTTTTGGCTAATAAAGATGCTGCTGCCCCAGCAGCAACCCAAGACAAGCCTGCCCCCAAAAATAATTCCCGCGTGTCCCAGGACGCTCCTGGACACGCCGATGACAAGCAAGAATCAAGCACGAAATCGTCTTCAGGTGGTTCGCAACGCAGCCGTAAGACCTCGGATGGCAACGACAAAGACAGCGACTCTGCGGCGGCAACACCTTGGCAGGGCAATTTGCCCCAAGTCTTAGATTTGGCCGTTAAGGCTGCTAACACCGTTGCCAGCGTGGCGGCTAACCCAGCATCTGCAGGCATACAAGCGGCGCGCACTGCTGCCAACCTTGCTGCGCAAGAGCTTGCCCAAGCATCTGATCAGACTACAAGTAAGTTACAGATGTTTGCGCTGAGCCCCAAAGTGCACATCATCACCGACCCACTCCAAGCGCCCAGCCCTGAGAGCTTGACCGCATTTGCCAAATCCATGGGATTAGATGACGCAACGATTCAAAATTTGATGGGCTCTGGGACTTCCAATGCAAGCACCGCAGGATCCAATGGACTTGCGTCGCCTGGTGCTAACAATGCAGCCACTAACCCTGGCTTACAAATCAGCGCCTTGTTGGGTGCCGCTTTGAATGGTGGCTCCGACAAACTAGGAATTTCCCAGGCAGATGCCCCCGCTTTTAACCAAGCGATGACACAAGCCCCGTCTTCTAGCGTGCAATCCCCTGCCGCGAATGCCAACCTATTACAAAGCGCTGCTGCTGCACCTTTAAATTTTGGAATCAGCGGTTTACCTGTCAATGGCCTGAGCCAAGCAGAGATGGCGTCGATCCAACAGATTCAAATGACCGTGCTGCCTCCAGCCGTATTGCCGGTGCAAAGCGGCAATATCTCTCAAGCCTTCAACACGCCAAGCACGGCGTCGGTGTTGTCATTGCTCGGGGGTAATGTGCAAGAACAAGACATTGCCAGTTTGTCATCCAGCTTTTCGCAAGACATGGGCGAGCAAAGTGACGCGAGCGGTTCTGAAACCTCTGGCCAATCCTCTTCCGGTTTTGCACAAGCCCTAGCCCAATCTAGTGCTAGCGACAACCGCGCTGTAGCCAGCAAAGAAGCTGCTACTGCTGTACCCACACCAATGAACGAGGTCTACGACCAATTGAGTGACAAACTCGCAACCGAGATGGCAGCGCGCATGCACAAGCAATTGAGCGACGGCCAATGGAAGATGAAGTTTGGTCTACGCCCTGCCCACTTAGGTGGCGTGGAAATTCAACTCGAGATGAAAGACGGCAAACTCGATGCAGTATTTCGTGCTGAAAACCCCATGACGCGCGATCTGTTACAAAACAGTACCCAACGCTTGCGTGACGCACTTCAAAACTTTGGTATTAATGCTGGTTTTGTCCAAGTGGGGCACAACGGCGGCCAAAACCAACAAAATGCATCCGGAAATGCATCACCCCAACCGCAAGTTAGGGACAATTCCAACGTGAGCACCAACACCAGCGACACTCAAGCCCAAGTCGTTGCAACCCGTGGCAAAGACAGTTCGTCTTTGCTTGACTTGTACGCTTAAAACTAACAGACCACAATCTGACCCTTAGGAGAAAACACTATGGCAACCGCAGAAGCACCAGCAGCAGAAGAAGTCGTTGAAGGCGAACCGAAAAAGAAGAAGCCGATTCTTCTGATCGCCTTGATCGCCGTGTCTACGATTCTCTTATTGGTCGTAGTGGTCTTCACCACCCTCTATTTCTCGGGTTATTTCGAGCACAAGAGCGAGGCAGCCGCACATGAAAAAGTCGACGAACTTGACAAAGAAGCCGAAGCAGCCAAGGCCACCCCTGGTGGCCCTGATAAGGTGACGAAAGACAGCGTAAACACGCGTTTCGAAAACACCTATTTGCAAATCGACAAAGAGTTCATGACCAACCTCACTGCCAGCAAAAAAGTGATGGTGGTGCAAATTGCCGTGATGACACATTACGACAACCGTGTGTTTGACAACGTCAAGAAGCATGAATTTGCGATTCGCTCAGGTATTTTGGATGTGATGCGCCAAACCACGGAAGCCGAGGCTTCACGCCCAGACTTCCGCAGTGAACTCGCCGCCAAAATCAAAGTGGTGATGAACGATATTTTGAAGAAATACGAAGACTTCGGCGGCATTGAAGACGTTTTCTTCACGTCGTTTGTGATGCAGTAAATCGATACGACAAGACAATAAAGACGCAAACCCAATGAAAGCCAATCTACTCTCGGATGAAGAACTCGCAGCCCTCTCTGAAGGAGTGCGCGATGGTTCGATCGAGACCGACACCGGGTTCAATACCAAGGTGCGGGTGCGCAAACACGACCTCGCTAGCGAAGACAGTAGCTTAGGGGTCAATGTCACTTCGATCGACATGATCAACGAGCGCTTCATCCGTATGTTCAGAATGGGTTTGCTCGAAGTTTTGCGTACCAGTCCACGTGTCAACCCTACACGTGTGCGCATCATGAAGTACAGCGAGTACCTGCAAGATTTGAAGCCGCCATTGGCTGTCAATATGATTCGCATGGGCCCACTGCGTGGAAACTCTGTGATCATCATCGACCCCAACGTGGTGTTTAGTTCGCTAGACAGCTTTTTTGGTGGCTTTGGCAAAGGCGTTGCTGATTTACCGCCTGGGCGTTTGTTTACACCTACAGAATCGCGCATCATCAAAATCATTTTGGAAGTGTTCTTCCGATCTCTCAAAGAAGCGTGGGCGCCTTTGATGCCCATCGAATGCGAACACATCAGCTCTGAGATTAACCCCCACTTCGCCCAAATTGCAGACGAGAACGACTTGGTCGTTTTAAGCCGCTTTGAAGCCGATGCAACGGCCAGCGGTGGACGCGGATTTATCGATTTGGTCTACCCCTACGCCACCTTAAAACCCGTACGCGAATTGCTCAGCAGCCGCGTGTCTAGCGGTGAAGGCAACGAAGAATCAGACCGCAAGTGGCGTGCTGACTTGGCTGCCGCTGTGGGTGATGCGAAATTGGAATTGCAGGTCACGATGGGTGAAGTGAAAACAACTTTGCACCACTTGAACAACTTGCAAGAAGGCGATTTGTTGTTCTTCAAGAAAGACGACACAGCGCTGATGACTGCCAACGGCGTTCCTGCTTTCCACGTCAATGTGGGAACGCGCGGCTCGCAAGTTGCTGTGCAAATCGACCATGAACATATCCATGGAAAACTTTGAGTTAGGAAAACACCATGAGTGAAAACACCGAAAACACTGAAACAGAAGCCCAAGAAGCACAAGTGCCTGTCGAACAAGCTGAGCACGAAGAGCACGAACCAACGCTTGAGGACTTCAAGCCGACGATGCCCGGCAACATCAACCCCGAGGTGTTGCAAAACATTGTGGTGAATTTGTCGATCGAAGTCGGTCGTGCAGAAATCAAAATCAAAGACCTGATGCGTTTGACCCAAGGCAGCGTGGTAGAACTTGACCGCATCGCGGGCGAGCCACTCGACTTACTAGTGAACAACTCAGTTGTCGCGCAAGGTGAAATCGTGCTGGTCAACGACCGTTACGGTGTGCGTTTGACGCGCGTGGTACCTTCATCCGAGCGCTTAAAGCTGGTCTAAGTCTCTCACCCAAAAGTTTGCTGCTGTATTGCAAATTGAGCGATTGGCATATGAGATGACAGTAGATCTGGTCGACCGTCACGCGATTACGAATTTGCGCAAAATGTGCAAATTAGAGCGTGCGCGTCTGGCCCGTATGGCCGATTTAAGCGTGCAACAAATCACCCAACTAGAAGAGGGTGGTGTCAGCGCTTTTAGTTCGGTTGAATTCAAAATCCAAGCCGCACTCAAAGTGGCTTCTATTTTGAGCGGCGTACAAGACAACGGTCTGCCTGTGGCCAATGTGTTTTACAGCAGCAAAGCCAAAGCCTCGCAAATGGGTATGGCAGTCTCCTACCACGCGCCGCGCGGAAAACCCGCAAAACCCAAATACCCAGACTCTCCTGAGTTCTACAAAATGCTGCTGATTTTTTTGGTGCTGGCGTTTTTGCTAGTGGCAGTAGCCATGCCTTTGCTGTTTGCTATTCCTAGCCAAAGCAATTTAGACCACACCGTGACGGTGCAGCCTATCAATAATTAATTCGCGCTGATCTTGCGACCATTCAAAGCTTGCACTGGTCGTGCATTTTTCTTGAATGGGAAGTCAGCCACTTGCTTTTTACCGATGTCCATAGTCGTCTTCAAGATGAAGAAGTTCACGCCCTCGGTACAAGGAGGCGTTGTGAGCGAGCCTTCGTAGCTGTAGTGCGTGAGGGCGGCTGGCACCAACACGGCAGGATTGAATTTCACACCCTCGGCAATAACCTCTGGGCCTTCTGATTTAGGGGCTTTTTCCCAGATGGTTTTGATAGCGTCGTTGTCTTTACCTTCGTTGAGTAAGACGCCGAGCACCGCCAATTTACCTTCGGAATTTTTGTGGACAAAATGCGCCACCATCGCCATGGGCTTGCCGTCGATTTGTTCTTCGCTAGGACGGTGGAAGTGGAATTGCAAGAGGTTGTAGACGTCTTTGTTGATCTTCAAAGTGCTGCCAGGCTCCACATTGACTTGGATGGTGTGGCCATTGTTCAAAATTTTCAGCGCGCCTTCTTTATAAGACACGGCCAATACGTCTTTAGACTTCTCAAAAGGTCCGACGATGTTCAACGGCGATTGCTTGGTGCCTTTTCCACAGGTGGGGAATTCGTTACCCCATTTGTCTGGGCCCATTTCACCAGCGTAGTCCCAATGCACAGCATGGGCTTTTGCACCTTTATTGCTTTCCAGCGCGCAATCGGCCAAGACCTTGACTTTTTGGCCAGCGGCAGCGAGCGCATTTTGCGCAGCACAAATGGACTTGAGACGCGATGTCCACTCTGCCATTTCTAGTGCTTTTTCAAACGCGCTGACAGTGTCTGGATCGTCTGCGCCTTTGGTCATCAACCGTAAAGCGCCTAAACCCAATTGGCGCTCACTGATGATGGGGCCTTTTTGCGCCTTGATGAATGCTTCGTAATCTTGCAAAACGACGCCATTGGAGAAGGCTTCTTTCATGGCCGCCATTTGCTTGGCGGCGGGCTCGAATTCAGCCACTTTTTCTTGCGCTTCTTTCAACTCTTTGGCGGTTTTATCCAACTCTTGCTGGGCTTCTTCCATGCCTTCGCTGGCTTCGGTCAATTCACCCATGACGTGGCTCTTGCCGGTGTAACTCCAGTAAGCCACTGTGACTGCACCTGCCAAAAGCAAGCCCATGAGGATTTCAAGTATCAGACGTAAATGTTTTTTCATAGCCGTTCACTGTGATGGTTTGTGTACCTATCGGCACATGGTTGGTCGACCTTTAGCACCTACAATGTTAACTCTTCAACAGCCTCTGGATCTAAACCATGAACCGCTGCGCCACTCACGGGAGTTTTCCCGCATGAGCCCCAAAGTATTTATTAAAACCTTCGGTTGCCAAATGAACGAGTACGACTCGGACAAGATGGCAGACGTCTTGGGGCAAGCCCAAGGCTACGAAAAAACCAGCAATGTCGACGAAGCCGACCTGATCGTCTTCAATACCTGCTCGGTGCGCGAGAGAGCGCAAGAAAAAGTCTTCTCCGATTTAGGTCGAATACGGCACCTCAAAGCCAAGGGCGTCAAGATCGCGGTAGGCGGTTGCGTGGCCAGCCAAGAAGGCGAAGCCATCATTGCCCGCGCACCTTATGTCGACGTGGTGTTTGGCCCGCAGACTTTGCACCGCTTGCCAGAACTACTCGACCAACGCAAAGCACTCAAGCGCCCCCAAGTCGACATCAGTTTTCCTGAAATCGAAAAATTCGACCATTTGCCGCCTGCACGTGTCGAAGGCGCCAGCGCATTCGTGAGCATCATGGAAGGTTGCAGCAAGTACTGCAGCTATTGCGTCGTGCCTTACACCCGTGGCGAAGAATTCAGCCGCCCCTTAGACGATGTGATGAAAGAAGTCGCCGACTTGGCAACACAAGGCGTAAAAGAAGTCACGCTGCTCGGACAAAACGTGAACGCCTACCGTGGCGTGATGGGAAACACTGCAGACATCGCCGACTTTGCCTTGCTGATTGAATTAGTGGCAGACATTCCCGGGGTTGAGCGCATCCGCTACACCACCAGCCACCCCAACGAATTCACCCAGCGCTTGATTGACGTGTACGCCAAAGTGCCCAAGTTGGTCAACCACTTGCATTTGCCCGTGCAACACGGAAGCGACCGCATTTTGATGGCGATGAAGCGCGGCTACACCGCGATGGAATACAAAAGCACGGTGAAAAAACTGCGCGCGATTCGCCCTGCCATGGCGATGAGTTCAGACTTTATCGTGGGCTTTCCTGGCGAGACCGAAGAAGACCACCAAAAGTTGATCAAGCTGATGCACGATATCTACTTTGACAACTCGTTTAGTTTTATTTTCAGCCCTCGCCCCGGCACGCCGGCTGCCAATTTACCTGACGACACGCCGCACGCGGTGAAGTTGCGCCGTTTGCAAGAGGTGCAAAAAATCATCGACGACAACATGCGCGCTATCAACGTAGAACGCGTGGGCACCATACAAAAGATTTTGGTCGATGGCATTTCACGCAAAGACGCCAACGAGTTGCGTGGCCGCACAGAATGCAATCGGGTGGTGAATTTTCAAGCCGGTCCGATGTCTGAGCGTTTGATGCACCAACTGATTGATGTGCGTATTAATGAAGCCAATCCGCACTCATTGCGCGGTGAAGTGGTGGTGTCGGAGAGCGTGGTTTAGCGCATTCCAGGAAAGCCACCGCCCATGCCCGGCATGCCTTTCATGCCGCCCATGCGCTTCATCATCTTCATCAAGCCGCCACCGCGCATTTTTTTCATCATGTCTTGCATTTGCTCAAACTCTTTGAGCAAACGGTTCACGTCTTGCACCTGAACACCGGCGCCCGCAGCGATACGGCGTTTCCGTGTGGCTTTGATGAGCTCGGGTTTGCGCCGCTCTAAGTCAGTCATGCTGTGGATGATGCCTTGCTTTCGACCGATGTCTTTCTCAGCCTTGCCCATATCCACGTCCTTTGCTTTGGCCGCCATTTGGGTTGGCAGTTTGTCCATCAAGTTTGACAAGCCGCCCATCGAACGCATTTGTTGAATTTGCGAGAGAAAGTCGTTCAAATCAAAGTTGTCGCCGCGCTTGACTTTGTCAGCCAATTTTTGGGCGGCCGCCATATCAACGCCCGCGGTGACTTGTTCCACCAAGGCCAATATGTCGCCCATGCCCAACACGCGCTGTGCGTGGCGGTTGGCGTCGAACAATTCCAAGCCATCCATTTTTTCGCTGGTACCCGCGAACTTGATCGGCACACCGGTAATTTGGCGCACTGACAAGGCCGCGCCACCGCGTGAATCGCCATCGAGTTTGGTCAACACAATGCCAGTCAGTGGCAATGCGTCTTTAAATGCTTTGGCGGTGTTGATCGCGTCTTGGCCTTGCATCGCGTCGACCACGAACAAGGTTTCGACGGGGTTCAAAACGTTGTGCAAGGCTTGGATTTCTTGCATCAAGGCTTCGTCAATGCCTAAGCGGCCTGCGGTGTCAACCAGCAACACATCAAAGTAATGTTTGCGCGCGTAGTCCAGCGCATCACGCGCAATGTCTTGCGGTTTTTGGTCGGCGCTGCTGGGGAACCATTCGGCACCGACTTGTGCGGTAACGGTTTTCAGTTGCTCGATCGCTGCAGGGCGGTAGACGTCGCCCGACACCGTCAACACTTTCTTTTTGCGCTGCTGGATTAACCAGCGCGCGAGTTTGGCGGTAGTGGTGGTTTTACCGGCACCTTGCAAACCAGCCATCAAAATAACTGCAGGCGGTTGCGCAGCTAAATTCAGATCGCTGACGCCATCGCCCATGATGGCGGCGAGCTCTTGGTTGACGATGCCGACCAAAGCTTGACCAGGTTGCAAAGAACCGACGACTTCTTGGCCTAAGGCTTTGTCTTTGACGCGGGCGATAAAGTCGCGCACGACTGGCAATGCCACGTCGGCCTCTAACAAGGCCATGCGCACTTCGCGCAACATATCAGCCACATTGCTTTCCGTGATGCGTGCCTGACCGCTGATTTGTTTGACGAGACGGGAGAGTTTGTCGGTAAGGGCTGAAGCCATATTTATCCCCGTGGGGGGTTCATTGGATGCGTCGAGCAAAACGCTAAACTTGCCCCATGATTTTAGCCAGTGACATCTCTCCCAACCTTTGGTTAGGAATACCCACCGCTTTCGCCTACGCGCTCACCGCGTGGATGGGCCCTCGCCTAGGTCCCGGATACGGCCACCGCTGGTTGGTGGTTCCTTGGTTGCTCCATGCCTCGGGGTTGGCCTTTGCATTGTTTGGCTCGCAAGATGGCGTGATGCGCTTTGGTTTTGCGCCCGCTTTGTCGGTCACTGTGTGGTTGATGCTGACCTTTTATGTGTTGGAGCAGCATTGGTTTCCGCGACTGCAAACCCGCTGGACCTTGATGGCTTTAGGCGCCTCGGTGGTGTTGATCGCGGCTGTGTTCCCTGGCGCGCCCATGCATACCAATGCATCGCCCTTGCTTCCATTGCATTGGGCTTTGGGCATTGCGTCCTATGGACTTTTTGCCGCCGCCTTGGTTCACGCCACTATTTTGTCGCAAGCGGAAAAAAATATGCGCATGGCGGTTGATGCCTCGATTGATGTGCCTATCCTCACTTTGGAGCGCTTGACATTTCGCTTTGTCTCGGCAGGCTTTGTCTTGCTTACCGCCACACTCTTAGCCGGTTGGTTGTTTGGCGATAGTTTGTATGGCGCCAATACGGCTTGGCGTTGGGACCACAAGACAGTCTTCTCAGTGCTGTCTTGGGCGACCTTCGCAGTCTTGCTGATCGGTCGCCAGCGGTTGGGTTGGCGCGGACGCACCGCCATTCGGTTTTTGTATGCTGGCTCCGGTTTGTTGCTACTCGGATACGTGGGCTCACGCTTTGTCATGGAAGTGATCTTGGGCCGCACGCCATGAAATATGTGATTTGGGTGGCAATCATTTTTGCCGGTTTGTGGTGGATTCGTCAGCAGCGCAGCGGCTCTAATTCACCTTCTAAAAAAAACAAGGGCTCGAATGTCATGCTGCCCTGTGCGCACTGTGGCTTGCATATTCCTGAAAATGAAGCCGTATTGGGTCCAGCAAAATCCAACGGTACGCAAACGGCTTACTGCAGCCCCCAACATTTGCAACAGCACGAGGGACGTGCGTGAACCTTGCGGTTACGCACTGGCTAGACGGTTGGTGGTCTCGCGCCCAGCGCATAGATTCCCCCAACTTTGGTGAGCGGCCAAGCCATGCGCAGGTTGACTTGCTGGTCATCCACTCCATCAGTTTGCCGCCTGGCGTCTATGGCGGCACAGAGATAGAAGCGCTATTTACCAACCAACTTGATTGGGACGCCCACCCCTACTTTTCGCAGATTCGCGATATGCAAGTCTCTTCCCACTTTGTGATTCGACGTGATGGCTGCCTGTTGCAGTTTGTGAGTTGTGACAAAAGAGCGTGGCATGCTGGCGTGTCGCATTACCGCGGACGCGACAACTGCAACGACGATTCGATTGGCATTGAACTCGAAGGTTTAGAAGGCGAATTGTTTGAAAAAGCGCAATACGACACGCTGTCTGTTTTGTGCAAACAACTTGTCAGCAACTACCCCATTGCACACATCGCAGGCCACGAAGACATCGCGCCTGGACGCAAGTTGGACCCAGGTGCAGGTTTTGATTGGCAGTTACTCCAAGATAAATTAGTACTTTCAAATTCATTTTTTCCGGCTGCCCGCTTGGGCGAAAAAATAGTCAAAAAAAATATTTAATTGCTTCCCCTATGTTGGGATAGGTTGCCAATTTTGGCTTCAGTAGACGCATACCTAATTTCTTGGGCATTAGCGAAGCAAATGCATTCAAAAATCGCATGAAACAAAGCTTTTATTTAAAAACCCCAGTCTCTACATGGCTTGATTCGGGTGTCGTCTTGCGAAAAATTGATGACGGTTTTGCCATGTGGAAGAAAAAACCGGCATATCCTTGAAAACACTACCCCTAGTGCCTTGATGGAGTCATAGACACCAGATATAGTGTGGGGACGCGATGCTTCACTTTTTAAAAGTTCGACTTTCAAGTTGCAAGCCGCCCGCACACACGAATTGAATAACAGGAAGAAAAACGACATGCAACTTGTTGAATCCACTACAAAAATTAATCCAACACCTTTCCCCGCATCTACCCAAGACCGCATCAGCGCCGACAGCCCGACCTTGTTGGCCCACTACCAAATTATTCGCCGCAATGGCGCGGTAGTTCCTTTCGAACCCGCCAAGATTGCTGTTGCCATGATGAAGGCGTTTTTGGCCGTGCATGGCACCCAAGGCGCGGCATCTGCCAGCGTGCGCGAAACTGTCGATGTTTTGACCCAAGGCGTGGTTCGCGCCCTGATGCGTTCACGTCCAGGCGGCGGCACCTTTCATATTGAAGATGTACAAGACCAAGCAGAACTCGGTCTCATGCGTGGCGGTCACCACGAAATTGCCCGTGCCTACGTGCTCTACCGCGAACGCCGCACCCAAGAGCGCGCCCACACCAAAGAACAAGCCGCACCAGTTGCCCCCACCATGCATGTGCTCGAAGGTGGCCAACGCGTGCCTGTGGACCTTCAGCATCTACAGCGCTTAATCAACGATGCTTGCGCCGGTCTGGGCGCAGATGTGCGTCCTGAGCCCATCATGGCCGAGACCATGCGCAACCTCTACGACGGCGTTCCGATGGACGAGGTGTACAAAGCTGCGATCTTGGCCACACGCACCTTGATTGAAAAAGACCCCGACTACACCTACGCCACCGCACGTTTGCT
Source organism: uncultured Burkholderiales bacterium (assembly GCA_903880855.1). Lineage (GTDB taxonomy): Bacteria > Pseudomonadota > Gammaproteobacteria > Burkholderiales > Burkholderiaceae_C > Limnohabitans. Next base: position 50,307 of record CAIRQX010000131.1, read on the forward strand.
GATGCACACCATCGCCAAAGAAGTGCTGGGCAAAGAAGTCCTGCACGCCGACATGGGCCAGCACTACGCGCAGTACTTTCCACAGTTCATCAAAAAGGGCGTTGACAACGAATTGCTCGACCCACAAATGCTGCAGTTTGACTTGCAGCGTTTGGGCTCAGCACTCAAAGCCGGTCGCGACTTGAAGTTTGACTACCTCGGTCTGCAAACTCTGTATGACCGCTACTTCTTGCACGTGCGCAAACAACGCATTGAGTTGCCACAAGCGTTTTTCATGCGCGTTGCGATGGGCTTGGCCCTGAAAGAAATCGACCGCGAAGCGCGTGCAATTGAGTTCTACGAAGTTCTGTCGTCGTTTGACTTCATGTCGAGCACACCAACTTTGTTCAATAGCGGCACTTTGCGTTCACAACTTTCTAGCTGCTACCTTTCAACCGTGCCTGACGACCTAGATGGCATTTATGAGCTGATCAAAGAAAACGCGCTGCTCTCTAAATTCGCAGGTGGTTTGGGCAACGACTGGACCCGCGTGCGCGCATTGGGCAGCCACATCAAGGGCACCAATGGCGAGTCACAAGGCGTGGTGCCATTCTTAAAAGTCGTCAACGACACCGCCGTGGCGGTGAACCAAGGTGGTAAGCGCAAAGGCGCAGTTTGCACCTACTTGGAGAGCTGGCACTTAGACGTCGAAGAATTCTTAGAGTTGCGCAAAAACACAGGCGACGACCGCCGACGCACACACGACATGAACACCGCCAACTGGATTCCAGACTTGTTCATGCGTCGCGTAATGGAAAAAGGCGAGTGGACCTTGTTCTCTCCCTCCGATGTCCCCGACTTGCACGACCTCTATGGCGCTGAGTTTGAGAAAGCCTATGTAGCTTACGAAGCCAAAGCCAAGAGCGGCGAAATCAAACCTAGCAAAACCGTCCAAGCTACCGACATGTGGCGCAAGATGCTGACCATGTTGTTTGAAACTGGCCACCCATGGATCACTTTCAAAGACCCCTGCAATGTGCGCTCGCCTCAGCAGCACGTTGGCGTGGTGCACTCATCTAATCTGTGCACTGAAATCACGTTGAACACCAGCGACACCGAAACCGCGGTCTGTAACCTCGGCTCGGTCAATTTGTCTCAGCACTTGATCGAAGGCGCCAACGGACAAGAACTCGACCACGACAAACTCAAGCGCACCATCTCTACCGCGATGCGCATGCTCGACAACGTGATCGACATCAATTACTACGCCGTGAAAAAAGCGCGCGACTCGAACCTGCGCCACCGCCCTGTTGGTTTGGGCATCATGTCGTTCCAAGACAGCTTGTACGAAATGCGCATTCCTTACGCCTCACAAGCCGCTGTCGAGTTTGCTGACCGCTCGATGGAAGCCGTTTGCTACTACGCTTATTGGGCATCGACCGAACTCGCGAAAGAGCGTGGCCAATATGCCAGCTACAAAGGTTCTTTGTGGGACCAAGGCGTTTTGCCATTGGACTCACTCGACCTCTTAGCCTCCGCACGCGGTGGTTATTTAGATGTTGACCGCTCCACCACTTTGGACTGGGAATCATTGCGCCACAAAATTGCCAAAGACGGCATGCGCAATTCCAATTGCGTGGCGATTGCGCCAACCGCGACGATCTCCAACATCATTGGTGTTGACGCTTCCATCGAGCCTTGCTTTGGCAACTTGTCGGTCAAGTCCAACCTGTCTGGCGAATTCACAGTGATCAACAGCTACTTGGTGCGTGACTTGAAGCGCCTGGGTTTGTGGGACGACGTGATGGTCATGGACCTCAAACACTTTGACGGTTCATTACGCCCCATCGACCGGGTGCCACAAGAGATCAAATCCTTGTACGCCACTGCCTTTGAGGTAGAACCACAGTGGCTGGTCGAAGCTGCATCGCGTCGCCAAAAGTGGATCGACCAAGCGCAATCGCTCAATATCTACATGGCAGGTGCATCCGGCAAGAAGTTAGACGAGACCTACAAGCTGGCTTGGTTACGTGGATTAAAAACCACCTACTACCTCCGTACTTCTAGCGCACAACAAGTCGAGAAATCTACGGTGCAAGCAGGCTCACACAACTCGGTGTCTTCAGGCTCGCCGACCGGTGGACTGAGTGCGCTTGAAGCTGCAGCGATGGCCGCACAAGCACAACAGTTGAGTGCAGTGGCCGCCACCGACGTCAAGTTTTGCGGAGTCGATGATCCGACTTGCGAAGCTTGTCAGTAATTTGGCATCTACACATATTTGTATTTGCACAACACAAATCCGCTCCGCACCCACGCAACGCTTTGCGTTTGGGTGCATTGCATTGATAATCATTGAATTGGAAAATAATCTATGTTGACCTGGGACGAAGAAGTTAAAACTTCAGCAGCACCACCTTTCGCAAGCGGCATGAGTAGCCGCCTGATGGATACCCCTCCCTCTCCAACTTCCCATAGTGCCCAAGCGCCAGTTGCTACGCGCACTTTGGATGACGGTGCAAAAGCACCAGTTATCCCAACACTCACCACCCCAGTTTCTGCTGCGTCTACAGCTTCCGCCACTAGCGCGCGTCGCGTCAATGCATCAGACAAGCGCATCATCAATGGCCACACCGATGTGAACCAGTTGGTGCCTTTCAAATACAAATGGGCTTGGGAAAAATACCTCGCTACGTGCGCCAACCACTGGATGCCGCAAGAAGTGAACATGACGCGCGACATCGCCTTATGGAAAGACCCTAACGGTTTGACCGATGACGAGCGCCGCTTGATCATGCGTAACCTCGGCTTTTTCGTCACTGCCGATTCTTTGGCAGCCAACAATATTGTGTTGGGTACCTACCGCCACATCACAGCGCCTGAGTGCCGCCAGTTCTTGTTGCGTCAAGCGTTTGAAGAGGCTATCCATACCCACGCTTACCAATACATCGTTGAGTCCTTGGGACTTGATGAGGGTGAAATTTTTAACGCTTACCACGAAGTTAAATCTATCCGCGACAAAGATGAGTTCCTGATCCCCTTCATCGAAGCCATCATGAACCCCCACTTCCATACTGGCACGCCTGAGACCGATCAAACCCTGCTCAAGTCTCTGATTGTGTTTGCCTGCTTGATGGAAGGTCTCTTCTTCTACGTTGGCTTTACCCAAATCTTGGCACTCGGTCGCCAAAACAAGATGACGGGTGCGGCAGAGCAATACCAATACATCTTGCGTGACGAGTCGATGCACTGCAATTTCGGCATTGATTTGATCAACCAAATCAAACTCGAAAACCCCCACCTGTGGACAGCGTCTTTCAAAGAAGAGATCAAAGGCTTGTTCATGCAAGCGGTTGAACTCGAATACCGCTACGCAGAAGACACCATGCCGCGTGGCGTGTTGGGTCTCAATGCATCGATGTTCAAAGGCTATTTACGCTATATCGCTAACCGCCGCGCCACACAAATTGGTCTCGAGCAGTTGTTCCCCAATGAGGAAAATCCATTCCCTTGGATGAGCGAGATGATCGACCTGAAAAAAGAACGTAATTTCTTTGAAACCCGCGTGATTGAATACCAATCTGGCGGTGCTTTGTCTTGGGACTGATTTTTAAAACAACATGTCCCTGAATTTGTTCGTCACTTCCATAAACACCCGCTTACGAGGTGTTGTGACGGACTCAACGTGTTCATGGGGTTGGACCCGGGTCCAGCGCCATGAATCGCTTTGCATGCTACCAACCGGTGCAAAGTGTTTTCACTCAACGATCTAAAAAATTGATCTAGGAGAAAAGAAATGGCAACTGCAAAAAAATCGGCCGCTAAAAAGAAGGCCCCAGCAAAGAAAGTGGCAGCTAAAAAGCCAGCCGCTAAAAAAGTAGCCGCTAAAAAGCCGGCAGCCAAGAAGGTCGCAGCGAGGAAGCCAGCAGCTAAAAAAGCTGCAGCCAAAAAGCCAGCGGCAAAAAAAGTAGCCGCTAAGAAAAAGCCTGCTGCCAAGAAAGCCGTAGCTAAAAAAGCCGCAGCTAAAAAGCCAGCAAAAAAAGTAGCAGCTAAGAAAAAGCCTGCTGCGAAGAAAGCCGCGAAAAAACCTGCTGCCAAGAAAGCAGCCCCTAAAAAGGCCGCTAAAAAACCTGCGCCCAAGAAAGCCGCGAAAGCACCCGCTGCCGTCGCTCATGCGCAAACCACTTTAAATCCGCAAGCTGCATGGCCGTTTCCAACGGCAAGCAGACCCTGATTCTCAAACGATCAGAAAACGGATTTATCGTTTACTCAAGCCCGACGCCGCAAGGCCTCGGGCTTTTTCTTGGTCTGCCAAATGACGAATCAGCCGATATGTAAATCGCTGATTTGGTAGTTTTGTGGCCCGCATTGCGCAATTTTTCGGGCTCCGACTTCGTTGCCTAGTGCTGCGCATTTGTCTAGCGACCAGCCTTTTTCTAACCCAAATAGCAAGGCACCGCGCCATGCATCGCCACAGCCTGTGGGATCTACCACTTCTTTGGCTTTGACCGGCGGCACCAGTGTTTTTTGACCATCTACCCACACCTCGCAGCCATTTGCACCCAAGGTCACGATCAAGCCTTTGACATGGCGTGAGAGCTCAGCGCTAGAGAGCCCCGTGCGGTCGCACAACATCTTGCCTTCGTAGTCGTTCACCGTGACCCAGGTGGAGAGGTTGATGAAATGCATCAACTCTTTGCCATCGAACATAGGCAAGCCTTGACCGGGATCGAATACAAAAGGAATATCGGCGAGTTTGAATTGCTCCGCATGCTCGAGCATGGCGTCGCGCCCATCGGGCGAAATGATGCCCAGTTGGATATCTGCACGCTTTTCGATTTTGGTTTTGTGTGCTTGCATCATCGCGCCAGGATGGAAGGCGGTGATTTGGTTGTTGTCTTTGTCGGTCATGATCATGGCTTGCGCGGTATAGGTGTCTGAGACCGACCGCACAAACTCACTCGATATGCCCAAATTCGCTAAACGCACCAGATAGTCTGCGCCATCGGTTCCCAGGGTTGCCATGGGCAATGGCGTGCCGCCCAAGATTTTTAGGCTGTAGGCGATATTGCCAGCACAGCCACCAAAATCGCGACGCAATGCAGGCACCAAAAATGACACATTCAAAATATGCAACTGGTCCGGCAAGATTTGCTCCGCAAACCGCCCTTCAAAATCCATGATGGTGTCAAACGCAAGTGAGCCGCATATTAGCGATGCCATACATTTACTTTCTAAGAAAAATTAAGGATAAAAAATCAGAGCGCGGTAACCGGCAATTCGCTCACGTAAAGTGGCGTTCACCGCAAAGCTAAATTGCACGCGCTGGTCACGTAGGGCTGCGATATGGTCTTGTAAATCCAAGTCTTCAACACTGAAGACGCGTCGCACCACCACTTGGTCTTGCATATCAGTCAAAGTGACCTCCAGCCAAGGAGTCGCCACAGGATGGTGCTGGATGTTTTTGAAACGAATTTGCAGATTAAAACCGCCCTCTGGGTTTTCACTAAAAATGCTGTTTTCAATGAGTACGCTATTGGGTTCTTGCGGCCATTCAATCTTGCACGCGGTGGGTAGGCACAAGGCTTCTACCGTGCTGCGCAATGCAGGCTCTTCGGCAACCAACCAATGGCGATTCCACAACACAGCTTGCCAAAGAATAGCAAGCGCCAATAAAACTGAGATCGAGGGCCAAAACCAACCCGCACCCAAATGCAACTGCTTTTGCATTGTGGCATTGCCTGAAAACAAGCCGGGTCGCACGCCTTCTATAGATTTACCTTCATCTGTAAAGGAAGCCGCATTATTAGTATCTGTGTTGAGCGCAAAATACAAATGCGCCTCAAATACGTTTTGGCATTTACCGCAACGCACCCAGCCATTGGCAGCACTGGTATGTTCTTCACGCACTTTGAAAGCGGTTTGGCAGTTAGGGCAATGGGTGATGTGCATCAGAGGGTTGCCGTCATGAGAATCCAGCCATCTTCTTGATCGCTGACTTGGAGTTTGCAATAGGGCGCATATGCAAGTTGCAATTCTTGCGCCTGACGCTCCAATATACCAGCCAAAACCAAGTGACCCTTGGGTTTGAGATGGCTGCATAACAAAGGCGCCAGCACTTTCAAAGGCGTTGCCAAGATATTGGCAAGTACGGTGTCATAAGCGCCCACGGCAAGTTCCGAATGCCCCGCATGCAATGTCACGCCATTCGCTTTGGCATTCAAAAGCGTGGATGTAATCGCGGCTTCGTCAATGTCCACAGCGTCCACACTCTGCGCGCCAAGCAAAGCTGTTGCAATCGCCAATATGCCCGAGCCACAACCGTAGTCCAGAACACGAACAGATGGCGTTACTTGAGACGCGATCCAACGCAAACACATACGTGTCGTCGGATGGGTGCCTGTTCCAAACGCTAAACCTGGGTCCAAACGGATAAATCGCTTGGCTTGCGCAGGAGGTTCGTGCCAAGTGGGAACGATCCAGAAGTCAGAGGTAATTTCAACGGGCTGAAATTGCGATTGGGTGAGCGTGACCCAGTCTTGGTCTTCAACAGGGCGCACACCAAGGCTTTGGCAGTTTGTGAAAAAGTCTTGCACCGACAGCAAACGCTCAGCATCTTGGGCCGCCACTTCTTTGGCAAACAAAGCGACAACCTTGGAGCGCTGCCAAGCCTCTTTGGGAGGAGGCATCCCAGGCTCGCCAAAGAGAGCTTGCTCTGCCTCCGATTGCGCATCTGCGTCTTCGACCGATACGCTCAAGGCATCTAATGCTTCCAAAGCCTCACTGATATCTGTAACGCTGGCCTCGGGGCAAACCAAGCCCAGTTCAAACATCATCTTTTGTGAGTAGCAAGCCACTCTTCCAAATAATGGATATTGGTGCCGCCCGCTTGAAACTTGGCGTTATCCATCAACTCACGGTGCAAGGGAATATTGGTGTTGATGCCTTCAACCAAAGTTTCTGCCAAGGCTGTACGCATGCGTGCCAAGGCTTGCTCACGGTTGTCACCATACACAATGATTTTTCCAATCATGGAGTCGTAGTAAGGAGGCACAAAGTAGTTGGTGTAAGCATGTGAATCTACCCGCACACCAGGGCCGCCAGGGGCATGCCACATGGTGATGCGACCAGGCGACGGCGTGAACTTGAACGGGTCTTCCGCATTGATACGGCATTCGATCGAGTGGCCTTTGACAGTGATATCGCGTTGCGTGAATGGCAACTTCATGTCAGCAGCCACCATGATTTGCGTTTTCACAATATCCACACCCGTGATGTATTCCGTCACAGGATGCTCGACTTGCACACGCGTGTTCATCTCGATGAAATAAAACTCACCGTTTTCATACAAAAACTCAAAGGTACCCGCACCGCGGTAACCAATTTTTTTGCACGCAGCGACACAACGCTCACCGATTTTGTCGATGAGTTTGCGGGGGATGCCCGGTGCAGGCGCTTCTTCTATCACTTTTTGGTGACGGCGTTGCATCGAACAATCGCGTTCACCCAAATACACCGCGTTTTTGAATTTGTCAGCCAAGATTTGGATTTCGATGTGCCTGGGGTTTTGGAGGTACTTCTCCATATAGACCGCTGGGTTGCCAAATGCAGAGCCTGCTTCGGTTTTGGTCATAGACACTGCGTTGATGAGCGCCGCTTCTGAATGCACTACACGCATACCGCGACCACCACCACCGCCAGCTGCTTTGATGATCACGGGGTAGCCCACCATCTTGGCAATGCGACGAATATGAGCGGGATCGTCTGGCAGTTCACCTTCCGAGCCGGGCACGCAAGGCACACCTGCTTTGATCATGGCCTGTTTGGCCGATACTTTGTCTCCCATGATGCGAATCGATTCCGCAGTCGGGCCGATGAATTGGAATCCGCTCTTTTCAACGCGCTCGGCAAAGTCTGCGTTTTCACTTAAAAAACCGTAGCCGGGGTGGATTGCCTCGGCATCGGTGACTTCGGCAGCCGCAATGATGGCGGGCATATTGAGATAGCTTTGGGCGGAAGAGGCAGGTCCGATGCAAACCGCTTCGTCGGCAAGTTTGATGTATTTGGCTTCTCTGTCGGCTTCGGAATAGACCATTACCGCTTTGACGCCGAGTTCGCGACAGGCGCGTTGCACGCGCAGGGCGATCTCGCCTCGGTTGGCAATCAGAATTTTTTTGAACATGCGCAACTACCGGAATTTAAGCGATGACAAACAAAGGCGCGCCGTATTCCACCGCCTGGCCGTTTTGCGCAACGATTTGGGTAATGGTGCCCGACTTGTCGGCTTCAATTTCGTTCAAGATCTTCATCGCTTCAATGATGCAGATGGTCTGACCCTCTTTGACTTGACTACCTACTTCCACATAGGAGTTCGCCTCAGGGCTTGATGAACGGTAAAAAGTACCCACCATCGGCGATTTCACTACATGGCCTTCTGGCTCTGCAGCGGCGGTTGCGGCTGCGATCTCACCAGCGGTTGGCGCGACAGGCACGATCGGAGCTGGGGCCAAGGAAGACGTCGCTTGTGGCGCGGCCGAGACAGCGGGCTGAGAGATATGCATGGCCTGGGATGGACCACTCTTGACGATGCGAACCTTGCCTTCTGCCTCAGTGATTTCAAGTTCAGAGACATTGGAGTCGGAAACCAGGTCGATCAGCGTCTTGAGTTTTCTCAAATCCATAAAATACCTTATTTGTAACCAAAGAGGGGCTAATTTACACCAATTTCAGCTTCTTAAGCCCAGGCTTGGATCTCTTGGGCGCTCAATTTGCCCAATTTGCGCTGAATCACCCTCCCTTTTCCGTCCAATACCACGGTAAATGGCAGACCACCTACTTCGTTGCCCAAATATCGACCCAATTCGGTCCCCGTCAATCCGGCAAGACCAATCGGGTAACTGATGGCGTTTTGGCTTAAGTACTGCCGCACTCGGCTAGGCTGGTCAATGGCCAATCCAACCATTTGCCAACCTTTAGATGCATTTTGACGAAAGAAGATGTCCAGTAAAGGCATTTCTTCGACACAGGGGGCACACCAAGTTGCCCAAAAATTAATCACCAAGGGCTTGCCTTGGAGGTTTTGCATTTTTAAAACTGGGCCGTCTGGCGTGTCAAATTCTGCATTCCAAAGTGCTTTTTGGGTCTCCGAATCGAGGCCCTTGGGTTGTTTTTTAAGGGCCAAGCCAGTGCCGGCAATAGCGGCTAAAACCGCGACACCGCCAAAAACTACCTGTCGCTTTGAGAGGCCTAACTGCATGCATCTTCCTCCATTAATTTTTTAAGTGCACGCAAATCACCTCTTTGTGTGCGTCCTTGGGTGTCGGGCTTTAAGGCGCCGCGCACATCATCGCGGTCATACACCATCAGGTGGACCAAGACTTTTTGTACCGCCCCGTGCTGCTCCAATCCTGGGCAAGCACATAAAACACTCAGCGCGTCGACCGCATCGCCATGAAAGCCTTGGACCGTACTCACGTCGTAGCGCACTTGCTGGTCTATCAACTTCAGCTCAGCGGACTTTGAGTCGTCACAAAAAAGTTGCAGGTAGATGTCAGACAACTCCGTCGCAGTGCCGCGCCACACCGCGCCGCCAAGGTGGGGGTTGAACTCGGCCATCCGCTCCATCCAAAAACATGCCAATGCGCGCAAGGCTTTGAGCGCTGCGGGCTGGGTTTCGGCGCAAAAGGTGTCTATGTAGTCACGCACCGCCTCTTCCAACACATCGTTGGATGGCAAGGGCGCGCGGCCTGAGATGCCCAACTGTTTGATCGCTCGGCGCTTGGCGGGGCCATATTCCAAGCCCTCTTCCACCACCATGCGGGCAGCGGCAGCAGCGATCTCAACTTCGGTCGTGTACATAAGAGGCGTATTGTCGCTCGCCCTCTAAAATCACTAGATGCATATACATATATTGGGCATTTGTGGCACGTTTATGGGCGGCCTTGCTGCATTGGCCCGAGAGGCAGGTCACAAGGTCACCGGTTGCGACGCTGGCGTCTATCCCCCCATGAGTGACCAACTGCGTGATTTAGGCATTGATTTGGTAGAAGGTTTTGCCGCCGACCAAATGCAATTCCAACCCGATATGTATGTCATCGGCAATGTGGTGTCGCGTGCACGTTTGACTGACGGCTCGCCTAAATTTCCTTTGATGGAAGCCATTTTGGAAAGCGGTGCGCCCTACACCAGCGGCCCGCAATGGTTGTGTGACCATGTGTTGCACCACACTAGCAACCCGAGACACGTGATGGCTGTCGCCGGCACGCATGGCAAAACAACGACCACCGCCATGCTGACCTGGATTTTGGAATCGGCTGGCTTACAACCTGGATTTTTGGTCGGCGGCGTGCCTTTGAATTTTGGAATTTCAGCGCGCTTGGGACAACCTAGCGCAAAAGGGAGCAATGGCCAGATGCATCGCTCCCCTTTCGTAATTGAAGCCGACGAGTACGACACCGCATTTTTTGACAAACGTAGCAAATTCGTCCATTACCGTCCCCGCACCGCGATTTTGAACAACCTCGAGTTCGACCACGCAGATATTTTTGACAACTTGGAAGCTATCGAGCGGCAGTTCCACCACCTTGTGCGCACAGTTCCAGTAAGCGGTCGCTTGGTGGTGAATGCGGATGAAGAGAGCTTGCAGCGCGTGTTGAACATGGGTCACTGGAGCGGTGTCAGCCAGTTTGGCGCGGGTCAGGCCGCAACAAAGTTTGCCAAACAAATTTCTGATCCAACAAGTACTAATGCTCAAAACAGCGGATCCAACACACCTAACAATGCCAACGCACACACATTTTGGTCTATCCAAGGCCCGCCTAACGACTTCGCGGTTGTCCACCAAGGCAAAGAGCTAGCCCGGGTGCGCTGGGACATCACCGGCGTGCACAACCAACTCAACGCATTGGCCGCCATCATCGCTGCTGAGCATGTGGGTGTGCCGGTGCCCCAAGCCGCTGAAGCTTTGGCCAGTTTCCAAAATGTCCGCAGACGCATGGAAGTGCGGGGGACTGTTGCGCGTGC
>CAIRQX010000132.1 GCA_903880855.1 uncultured Burkholderiales bacterium
CAAGCACACCGCGGTTTTTTGTACATCGACGAAGTGAATTTGTTGGACGACCATTTGGTCGATCTGTTAATTGACGTTGCGGCCTCTGTCGAAAATCTGGTCGAGCTAGAGGGATTGAGCATTCGACATCCTGCTCGTTTCGTTTTGGTGGGTAGCGGCAACCCCGAAGAAGGAGAGCTTCGCCCCCAACTGCTGGACCGTTTTGGCTTATCGGTACAAGTCAAAACGCCCCAAGATGTGGCGCTGCGTGTGGAAGTGATCAAACGACGGGACGCATTTGACAAAGACCCCGATGCCTATAAAGCCCAATGGCAAAACGAGAGTGACAAACTTCAAAAACGTATTGTCAAAGCCCGCAAACTACTGGACTCAGTCGTGGTCGACGACGACATGCTTACCTTGTGCGCAACGCTATGCCAGCAACTTGGCACCGATGGCTTACGCGCCGAATTAACGCTTTTACGGGCCACGCGCGCGCTGGCGGCAATGCAAGGCAACAAGAAGGTCAAGCCCGAACACCTCAAAACCATCGCGCCCTTGGCCTTGCGCCATCGCCTGAGACGCAACCCGCTTGACGATACCGATTCAGGTGAACGCGTCAACAGATGCCTTCAAGATATTCTGAACCCTTGAGTCTTGTGCATGGCAGATGACTTGAAAGGTCTTGAAACTTGGAACGATGCCATGACATCGTTGCAACTGCTACAAATTGACTCGCATGGCTGGGGTGGCATTTGGTTACGTGCTCCATTTGGGCCTGTGCGTGAACTCTGGTTAAGACACCTTTCTGAAACGGGTCTCAACACCGTCAAGTTGCCCGGCAATATCGATGTAGAACGCTTATTGGGTGGCATTGATTTGTCGCGTACGCTGCAATCTGGCCTTTTGCAGATGCAAACGGGTTTGTTGCAACAAGCGGACCTTGGTCTAGTCTGCATCAGCATGGCAGAACGCTTTCCAACAGCCTTGATAGCACCCATGACTCAAGCCATGGACACACAATCATTGCCGCCTTTGAAAATCAACCATACAGAATCCTCGGTTCGAACGCAATTTGGGGTGGTGGCATTGGATGAATCCATGCCAGATGATCCACCCATGAGCCCCGCCCTTCAGGAGCGTTTAGGCTTGTGGTTTGACCTGCAAGACATCGCGCCTTCAGATGTATCAGACGTCTCACTGAACACCCACACAGACGAAAACGCGCTGGACGTGGTGGGCATTCAAATTGCACCCGACGCCTTGGCACGCATGAAACAATCATTGCCCCATATCCAATGGACCGACGAACAAGTATTGGCTGTTTGCAGTACCGCTCAGGGCCTAGGCATTGACTCCTTGCGCGTCCCGACCTTGGCATTGCGTGTGGCTTGTTGCCACGCCGCTTTACATGCACGCAGCCATATCGCAGACGACGACTTAGCCTTTGCTGCGAGGCGCGTGTTAGCGCCTCGCGCCACCCAACTACCTGTACCTGCTGAAAATGCTTTAGATACAGAACCTCAAAACAGTTCTGATTCTTCAGCAGAGCCAGACCAAGCGCAAGAGCAGAGTTCCAACTCTCTCGAGCCGACTGAGACGCCTAATCCGTCAGATTCAGCGAAGGACGAAGAAGATACTTCTTCAACCGATACATCTGAAGAAGACACAAATACGCAAGACGAAGTTCCTTTAGATCTACCCTCTTCTGAAAACCTACAAGAAATGATGATTGCCGCTGCATTGGCCAGTCTTCCACCCGATGTATTGGATGGTTTGCTGACCAAACCAGGTCGCAACCTTGGCAATACCTCTGGAAGATCTGGACAATTTCGATCGGGTGCGCAACGCGGAAGGCCTTTGCCACCCAGAACTGGGCGGCCAGGCGGGCATGCACGTTTGCATATCTTGTCCACCTTGCGAGCCGCAGCGCCTAAACAGCGTTTGAGAGGCAATACGCAACAGGGGCGCGTTGCCATTCGGTCTGAGGACTTTCATGTTCACCGTTACCAGCAACATAGTTCAAGTTGTTTGATATTGGCGCTCGATGCGTCTGGCTCAGCCGCACTGCAACGGTTGGCGGAGGCGAAGGGCGCGGTGGAGCTTTTGCTCCAACAGTCCTACGCGCGAAGAGACAGCGTTTGCATTGTGTCTTTCAAAGGTGCGAAGGCCCAATTGCTGCTTCCTATGACACGTTCATTGGTTCGCGCGAAGCGCGCCATGATGGGTCTGCCTGGGGGCGGTGGCACGCCCTTGGCACTGGCTTTGAAAATGGCTTGTGAGCAAGCCACACAACTACAACGACAAGGTGTGACACCTATCTTGGTGGTGCTCAGTGACGGCCGTGCCAACGTCAATCTGCAAGGATTGGGGGGGCGTGCACAAGCGCAAGCGGATGCGCAGCAATGGGCAGCGCAATGGCGACAGACTGGCCATCGTTGCTTGTGGATCGACACCTCACTGCAGCCCGATACCCAAGTGCAAAACATGGCGCAGACGATGGGGGGAAGTTATCTGCCTATGCCTCAAGTGCAAGCACAACGCATGGCCTCTGCCATGGAAAATTTACGGCGACAAGCCGTTTAGAGAATTAAAAAGCACAGGATACAGACTTCATTTTTCTTGTTTAGCGCGCGCCAATGTTCTTTCTCGCTCCCTTGGTCCAAAGCTCGATGCCAAGGCCCCTTCTGTTACCAAGCCTTCTAAATAAGACTTCTCAATTTCAGGCGCTGCCTTGAGGAGTTCGCGCTCAGCAAATGGCAAATGGAGCAACGCCCTCAGACCAAACAAAATTCGAACCCAACCGGGCACCCACACCCTACTTTGACGTTTTGACATTGCGCGAACAACCACACGTGCTGTTTCTTGCGTAGATGTTTCCTTGTTTAAAAGGCTAGGCATAGTTGCGCGCAACCGCACAAAACCAGGATGCAAAGCACCCTCTGCAACAAGAGGGGTGCTCACCCAACTTGCATACAGCACGCCTACTCCAACACTATGGGACGCGAGCTCCAAGCGCAACACATTGGCCATGGCTTCCACTGCAGACTTGCTTGCAGCATAGGCAGACATGGCTGGAGGGTGCGCAAAGGACGACACAGACGCATTGATCAACACATAACCTCGCTGCTGTATCAAAGCTGGCAGCGCAGATCGCACAGTGTTGAAAACACCAAAAATATTCACCTCTACACACCGTTGCCAGGCTTGTGGATCGACATAAGCCACAGGCCCAAAAGCCGCCACCCCTGCATTCGCAAACACCACATCCATACGATGGTGCACTGACAGCGTTTTAGCAACTACATCAACCATCGCTGCCATGTGGGTCACGTCGGCAACACAATACAAGGTGTCTTCACCGCATTGCTGCGCCATCAGCGCAAGTGGCTCCTCATCACAATCCA
>CAIRQX010000133.1 GCA_903880855.1 uncultured Burkholderiales bacterium
CGCTTGGTGGCGCATCAACTCTTCTTTGTTGAGCAGCAACAAATTGGGTTGACGCTTTACTTCTTCTCGGTACCAACGCTCCAGGGTCACCAAGCTACATACATCGGCCGGCAACTGCTGGTCGTAAAACGCATATATCAAAGCGTCATCGACCAACACGTCTTGGCGCCGCGATTTATGTTCGAGTTCTTGCACCTCTTCAATTAAACGCTGATTGGCTGCCAAAAAGCGTAATTTGGTGTCCAACTCGCCATCCACCAAAGCTTGTCGAATAAAGATGTCACGCGCGCCCGCTGCGTCGATCTTGCTGTAGCTCACCCGTCGACCGTTGTAAACCACCAAGCCATACAAAGTAGCACGCTCCAGCGCTTTGACTTCGCCGGCTTTTTTCTCCCAATGCGGATCTAGCAATTGTTTTTTGAGCAAATGGCCACCCACATGCTCCAGCCACTGCGGTTCGATATTGGCAACACCACGGCCAAACAAACGCGTGGTCTCCACCAACTCACTAGCCACAATCCAACGCCCTGGTTTTTTGCGCAAATGCGCACCAGGGTGCGGGTAAAACTTGATGCCGCGCGCGCCCAAATATTCATGCGCATTGCTGGTACGCGTGCCGACAGCCGCTGCATTGCTAGTAACGGGCTCTGCTTTAAAACCAATATTGCCCAACAACCCAGCCAACATCGCCATATGTAGTTCTTCGTAACTCGCGGGCTGGGTGTTGAGACGCCATTTGTGTTCGCGCACCACGGTCAGCAATTGCGAGTGCGTGTCACGCCATTCACGTACGCGCCGAACGTTGACAAAGTTTTGTCGCAGCAGAGCTTCGTATTTGCGGTTGGAGAGTTTGTGTTCTTGCTCTCCGCCTGTGCGTCCTTGCTCTAACCACTTCCAAAGCGACAGATACCCACTGAATTCGCTACGGTCGTCATCAAACTTGGCATGGGCTTGGTCCGCCGCAGCTTGCGCCTCCATCGGTCGGTCACGCACGTCTTGTCCGCTCAAGGCAGAGGCGATTACCAACACCTCTTCCAAAGCGTTGCGCTCACGCGCCTCCAAAATCATGCGGCCTATGCGCGGGTCTAGAGGCAGTTTGGATAGTTCGACACCGATGGGAGTGAGTTCATTGGCGTCATCCACTGCACCGAGTTCGTTGAGCAGTTGGTAGCCATCAGAAATCGCTTTCGGACGGGGCGCCTCTAAAAAAGAAAATCTTTCCACATCGCCCAGATGCAAGGCTTTCATCCGCAAGATCACGCCTGCGAGCGAGCTGCGCAAGATCTCCGGATCGGTAAACCGTGCACGTCCTTGAAAGTCTTGCTCGTCATATAGGCGAATGCAAATTCCATCGGCTACGCGTCCGCAACGACCCGCACGTTGGTTGGCCGCCGCTTGGCTGATGGGTTCGACCATCAATTGCTCGACCTTGCTACGCCAGCTGTAACGCTTGACCCGCGCGCTTCCAACGTCAATCACATAACGAATGCCGGGTACGGTGAGCGAGGTCTCGGCCACATTGGTGGCTAAGACGATGCGACGACCGGAGGTGTTGTCAAACACGCGGTCTTGCTCAGCACTGGAGAGTCGTGCAAACAGGGGCAACACTTCCGTACCACGCAAAACAGGCGAGTGGCTCAAATGCCCTCGCAAATGCTCTGCCGCTTCGCGAATTTCGCGCTCACCAGGCAAAAACACCAAAATGCCGCCTTGTTGCGAAGGCTGTTGCCACAACTCGTCGACGGCATCGGCAATCGCTTGGTTCACGTCGTATTCGCGGCTCTCCTCATAGGGACGGTAGCGCATCTCTACAGGGAACATACGGCCCGACACCATCAACACAGGCGCTGGCCCTTTGGCGCTGGCGAAGTGCTGGGCGAATCGGTCAGCGTCAATCGTGGCGGAGGTAACTATGACTTTCAGATCCGGTCTGCGCGGCAAGATTTCACGCAAATAGCCCAACAAAAAGTCAATATTCAAACTGCGCTCATGCGCCTCGTCGATGATCAAAGTGTCATAGGCTTTGAGAAGTGGGTCGTTTTGCGTCTCGGCCAGCAAGATGCCGTCGGTCATCAGTTTGACACTGGCTGTCTTGCTCAACCGGTCTTGAAAGCGGACCTTGAAACCCACCACTTCGCCCAAAGGCGTTTTGAGTTCTTCGGCGATGCGCTTGGCGACAGAACTCGCTGCGATGCGCCTGGGCTGTGTGTGGCCAATCATCTGGCGGTTTTGACCGCGCCCGAGCAGCAAGGCCATTTTGGGCAGTTGGGTGGTTTTGCCAGACCCCGTTTCACCGCAAACGATGATGACTTGGTGCGCCTGCATGGCGGCCATGATGTCGTCACGGCGCTCGCTCACGGGCAAGTCTGGCGGAAAGGTAATCTTCAAAGCTGAAGACATTGGGTCAGTGTTGGACAAAAGCAGGCGAACTTTGGGTGACAATCCGCAATTATCTAGCCCACACAGACACACACCTTCCATGTCCGCAGTCTTTAACTTCACTTTTGTGCCTTGGTTTCGCTCGGTGGCACCGTATATCCACATGCACCGCGGCAAAACCTTTGTGGTGGGCATCGCCGGCGAAGCGATCGCCGCTGGCAAATTACCCAATCTGGCGCAAGACTTGGCGCTGATCCAAAGCATGGGTGTGCGCGTGGTGTTGGTGCATGGGTTTCGCCCGCAGGTCAATGAGCAACTCGCCGCCAAAGGCCACGTTCCCAAATACTCTCACGGCATGCGCATCACTGACAGCGTCGCCTTGGACTGCGCGCAAGAAGCCGCTGGCCAGTTGCGTTACGAGATTGAGGCAGCTTTTAGCCAAGGTTTACCCAATACGCCTATGGCGGGCGCCACGGTTCGGGTTATCTCTGGCAACTTCATCACAGCACGGCCCGTAGGCATTTTGGATGGCATCGATTTCCAAAGCTCTGGTTTGGTGCGCAAGGTCGATGTGGCTGGCATCACCCAAACATTAGCAGCGGGTTCGATGGTCTTACTGTCACCTTTTGGTTTTTCACCAACTGGCGAGGCGTTTAATTTGACGATGGAAGAAGTGGCTACCTCTGTCGCTACTGCCTTGCAAGCCGATAAACTGATTTTCTTGACGGAGACACCAGGCCTGCGCGTGCGTCCTACAGAGCCTGCTAGCGAAGACAACCCGATCGATACCGAGTTGCCACTGGACGCTGCTGAAAAGTTACTCTCCACCCTGCCCGCCACCACCGATCCATCCGACTTGGCTTTTTACCTGCAGCACTGCGTCAAAGCCTGCAAAGGTGGCGTGGAACGAAGCCATGTCTTGCCCTTCGCAGTCGACGGCGCTTTGTTGCTGGAGGTCTACACCCACGACGGTATCGGCACCATGGTGGTCGACGAAAAACTTGAGAGCCTGCGCGAAGCCACTCACGAGGACGTAGGCGGCATCTTGCAACTGATTGAACCGCTAGAGAATGACGGCACCTTGGTCAAACGCGATCGGAACGAGATCGAGCGCGACATTGGCCAATACACCGTGATTGAGCACGACGGCGTGATCTTTGCCTGCGCGGCGTTGTATCCGTATTTAGACCAACACACTGGCGAGATGGCCGCTTTGACGGTCTCCCCCCAATCGCAAGGCCAAGGCGATGGCGAGAAGGTGCTCAAGCGGATCGAACAAAGGGCGCGCAACAAAGGTTTGACCAGCATTTTTGTGCTGACCACCCGAACCACGCATTGGTTCTTAAAGCGCGGTTTTGTGCAAGTCGATGCCGATTGGTTACCCGAAGCCCGCAAGCGCAAATACAACTGGGACCGCAAGAGCTTGGTGTTGGTCAAGCAACTAGCTTAGACACCGATACCTTTAAAAGCGCTTAGACACACACCAATAACCGACATGACCCTGCAACTTCCAGATTTGACGCAAACGCCAAGACTGCAACACTTTGTTGCGCAGCTGGACGATGTGCTCAAACGCACCCAAGTGGAAGCAGACATCTTGCAACGCTCCACCGTCTTGCTCAAACAGTTGATCCAGCAAGATGATTGGTTGCCCGATACTTTTGCAAAACCCAACCCAGAGCGCTATCAACAGTATTTGCTCTATGCCGACCCCGACGACCGCTTCTCGGTCGTGAGTTTTGTTTGGGGCCCTGGCCAATCAACACCCATCCACGACCACACGGTCTGGGGTTTGGTGGGCGTGTTACGTGGCGCCGAGTTGTGTCAGCCATTTGTGAAAGACGCCCAAGGACATTGGCTCGCCAGCAATGCCCAAAAACGCCTTGAAGTGGGCGAAGTCGAGCCCGTCTCCCCTCATATCGGTGATGTGCACCGCGTATGGAACGCTTTGGACAACGACACCACCATCAGCATACATGTGTACGGCGCCAATATCGGCAAAGTGCGCCGCCACGTTTTCCACGAAGACGGCACAGTCAAAGAATTCATTTCTGGCTATAGCAACCCGTTGAAAGACCTGCCTGGCGGCTTTGACCTGACGACGTTTCTAGAAGTGCGCAACGCACTTTTGCAAAAACGCGAAATCGCTTTGATAGATGTGCGCGAAGAAGACCCTTATGCGCAATCGCATCCCCTGTTTGCAGCAAACATGCCTATTGGGCGTATTGAACAAGAGGCATGGACGCGCATTCCTAGGCGCGATACGCCCATCGTGGTGTACGGGGGCAATCCTGCTGGAGAAGACTTGAGTCTTACAGCTGCGCGCATTTTCAAACGCTTGGGTTATACCCAGATCACAGTGTTGGCAGGTGGCTTGCAAGGATGGATAGACGGAGGCGGCGAATTGTTCCGCGACGTCAATGTTCCTAGCAAATCGTTTGGCGAATTGGTAGAGTCGGTGCGCCACACTCCCTCACTTTCAGCCCAAGAGGTCAAGGCGTTGATCGACTCCAACGCCGACGTGGTGGTGCTCGATAGCCGCCGTTTTGATGAATACCAAACCATGAGCATCCCCAAGGGCGTTAGCGTGCCAGGGGCTGAATTGGTTTTACGCGCGCGGACTATGGCGCCAAAGGCGACGACGCGCATCATCGTCAACTGCGCCGGCCGGACACGCAGCATCATCGGGACCCAGTCGCTGATTAACGCTGGCATTCCCAACCCTGTCAGTGCGCTACGCAACGGCACCATCGGATGGACATTGGCAGGGCAAAGTTTGGTGCAAGGTGCAGCGCAACGTTTCCCTGAAGTAGATGAAGCCGCCCAAAAACAAGCGGCAGCATCCGCCAAAGCAGTGGCCTACAGAGCAGGTGTGGGTCGGGTACGCATGGACGAGTTGCGCACTTGGCTCGCTGAGACATCCCGCACCACCTATTTCTTAGATGTACGCACTCCCGAAGAGTTTGCTGCGAGCCATGTGATGGGCGCGCGAAGCGCTCCTGGCGGTCAACTCGTGCAAGAGACCGACCACACCGCCCCTGTGCGCGGTGCCCGCATCGTGTTGTGCGACACCGAAGGCGTGCGCGCCAATATGTCGGCCTCTTGGTTGGCGCAAATGGGATGGGAGGTGTTTGTGCTGGAAGGCTTGCAGACGCAAGACTTTGCGCACACTGACACCGCAACGCCAGCCATTCCTGAACCACAAGGCACACTTACCAAAGTTACTCCTGCGCAGGTCAAAGCATGGTTGGCCGACCGCAACAGCCACACCGTGGTGCTCGACTTCAGCACCAGCGCCCAGTTTGTCAAAGGCCATATCCAAAACGCGTGGTGGGTGTTGCGCAGTGAACTCAAACAAAGCCTCGTTGCTGCCCACAAGGGGCACCGTTACGTGTTGACTTGCCACAACGGAAACGCCTCCCGCTTTGCTGCAGCAGATGTTCAAGCCATGTCCAAAGCAGGTGTGGAAGTGTTTTGGCTAGAAGGCGGTAACACCGCTTGGGCGGCTGCTGGCAATAACTTGCAAACCGGTGACCGCCAAATGGCTGTTGAGCGCGTAGACCGTTATCGCCGTCCCTATGAAGGCACCGACAACGCTGCCGCTGCGATGCAAGCCTATCTAGATTGGGAGTTCGGCTTGGTCGAACAACTGGGGCGCGACGGTACGCACCATTTCCGGGTCATTTAGTTAAAGGGCGCCTAGCCCTTCACAGTCCTTGCGCACGGCAAGACAAAAGCAAACCTTGCTACAGTGCGTCTTTGTTTTTCACTTTCTTCAAGAATTACCCCTATGGCACGCACAGTTCAATGCATCAAACTCGGCATCGAAGCAGAGGGCCTCGACTTTCCTCCCTACCCTGGCGAATTGGGTAAGAAGTTATGGGAAAGCGTCAGCAAAAAAGCATGGGCGGAATGGATGACACAACAAACCATGTTGGTCAATGAAAACCGCTTGAACTTGGCTGATCAGCGCGCCCGCGAATACCTGAAACGCCAGATGGAAAAACACTTCTTTGGCGATGGTGCGGATGCGGTGCAGGGCTATG
Organism: uncultured Burkholderiales bacterium; assembly: GCA_903880855.1. GTDB lineage: Bacteria > Pseudomonadota > Gammaproteobacteria > Burkholderiales > Burkholderiaceae_C > Limnohabitans. The sequence continues at coordinate 6,426 of CAIRQX010000133.1, forward strand.
TTCCGCCGCCAAGCGCCTAATCTGCCATCACCGCAAGTCGCCTGTGTCATCGGGGCTGGGATTTCTGGCTCTAGCACTGCACGCGCACTGGCTGAGCAAGGCTGGCAAGTCACTGTTATCGACTCCGGCCACTTTGGCGCCGCCAGCTTGCCGCTGGGGCTGATATCGCCCCACACCTCCAAAGACGACGGAGCCCTGTCGCGACTCTCGCGTATTGGAATGGAGCGCATGCATGTGGCTATGCGCACCTATTTAATAGAGGGCGTTGATTGGTCACTCAGTGGTGTGATGACTTATCCGCGCACTGGGCCTGTTTCTGATAAGAATACAACTTGGCATCCAGATGCGGCTTGGATAAAGCCTTCTGCGTTGACGCGTGCCTTGCTTGATCACCCAAACATAAAAGTTGTGCGCGATAAGGTTGTGGATGCACTCAAATTGGAAAGCAACACCAAGTCTTGGCAAGTGCTGAGTTCAGGGGCTTGCCTCTTGCATGCAGAACATGTGGTGCTAGCGGCGGGTCCAGGATGCATTGATCTTTGCTCTGGAGTTATGCGGCAATATGCAAACGTCGCTACGCCTCCTTTTGATGCCATCCGAGGCCAAGTCTCGTGGGGTCTGATGGCGCAAACCCCCAACGCTGCGTTGCCGCCCAACCCCATCAACGGTCGCGGTAGTTTTGTTCCGCATGTTCCAACGCCTGAAGGCGCGGCTTGGTTTTTGGGGTCTACCTATGACCGCACCCACCCCCATGAAGGCGTGACAGAAGAAGACCATACTTTCAACTTGAGCCGGCTTGGCGAGCTTTTCCCTGACACTGCCAAAGCGCTAGAGCCGGTTTTCTCCAAAAATGTGAGGGGTTGGGTTGGCGTGCGTTGCACCTTGCATGACCGCTTGCCCTTGGTAGGTTCAGTCGCTGACGCACCAGCAGGTTTGTGGATCAATTCAGCGATGGGCTCACGTGGGCTGACCTTGGGTCTTTTGTGCAGTGAGATTTTGGTGGCGCAAATGACTGGCTACCCATCCCCAGTCGATGATCACTTGGTGCGCGCAATTTCCTCGCTTCGGTTTGCTGAAAAAGCGCGGGCTAAGATGCAACGCAAATGAATCCCCACACGTCTTCATCTGCCAATCCAGACAAAGATTCTTCACACGGCTCCGAGGTAAAAACGCCTCCAGAAGCCTCACTTGAAGTGCCAAACCCTGTCTCCTTCACCCAAGCCTTTTGGTTCTGGCTCAAATTAGGTTTTATCAGTTTCGGCGGCCCAGCCGGCCAAATTTCCATCATGCACCAAGAGTTGGTGGAACAGCGTCGGTGGATTTCTGAAAAACGGTTTTTGCATGCCTTGAATTACTGCATGGTGTTACCCGGACCCGAAGCGCAACAGTTGGTCACCTATATCGGTTGGTTGATGCACAAGCGTTGGGGCGGCATTGTGGCGGGCGTTTTGTTTGTCTTGCCCTCTTTAGTTTTGTTGATCGCTTTGTCCTGGGTCTACATCGCATTTGGCGATGTACCCGTGATCGCTGGCTTGTTTTACGGCATCAAGCCTGCTGTCACCGCCATCGTGGTGCAAGCGGCACATCGCATTGGGTCACGCGCTTTGCAAAACAAGGTGTTGTGGAGCATCGCGGGAGCGTCTTTTGTAGCCATCTTTGCCTTGGACGCGCCGTTTCCTTTGATCGTCGGCATAGCGGCCTTGGTGGGGTTTGTCGGGGGTAAGTTGTCGCCGGAAACGTTCAGAGTTGGCGGCGGTCATGGCAGCAAAAAAGCTTCTTATGGACCGGCGCTGATTGACGACCACACGCCAACACCAGAGCACGCCAAGTTCAATATAAAAGGCTTGATTCAAGTGCTCTTGGTAGGCGCCATCTTGTGGGCAATACCCATAGCCCTTCTGAACGCCGCATTCGGTTGGGAACACACCTACACGCAAATGGCGTGGTTCTTCACCAAAGCTGCGTGGCTCACATTTGGTGGTGCTTACGCGGTATTGCCCTATGTCTACCAAGGTGCGATCACCGACTTTGCTTGGGTGACGCCCACCCAAATGATGGACGGGCTTGCCTTGGGCGAGACCACCCCCGGGCCGCTAATTATGGTGGTCGCCTTTGTGGCTTTTGTTGGCGGCTATGTGAAAGCTTTACTGGGGCCTGAGAGTCTGTTTTTAGCTGGCGCTTTGGCAGCTTGCTTGGTGACGTGGTTCACCTTTTTACCCTCATTCATCTTGATATTGGCAGGCGGTCCGTTTGTAGAGAGCACCCACAACGATTTGAAATTCACCGCGCCGTTGAGCGCCATCACCGCTGCGGTTGTCGGGGTCATCCTCAATTTGGCGCTGTTTTTTGGTTACCACTTGTTGTGGCCGCAGGGCTTTTCAGGTGCATTTGATTGGGCCAGCGCCTTGATTGCGTTGGGCGCTGCAATTGCATTGTTTAAGTTCAAACGCAATGTGATGCATGTGATAGCAGCTTGCGCCCTGGTCGGTCTGGCGTTTTCCCTTATTCTCTAAAAGCATATAAGTACAACCAAAAAGTCCTTGGTTTTTGCATAAGGAGCCCTATGATCGCCCCCTTATGCATGAATTTGGCTTTATTTTTGCCGGCTTTTTTGTCGGCCTCGTAGTCGGTCTCACTGGCGTGGGTGGCGGGTCTTTGATGACCCCCATCTTGATTTTCTTTTTTGGAGTGAAGCCTTATTTAGCAGTCGGTACCGATTTGCTATTTGCCGCCTTCACCAAAGGCGCTGGCACTTTGAGTCTGGCCCAACAACGCTTGGTTCCTTGGCGCGTGGTTTTAACGCTGTGCGCGGGTAGCTTGCCAGCGTCCGCTCTCACGCTATGGGTCTTGCATGAAGTGGGCCCCGCTGAACCCGCTGTGCAGCAAGTTATGAAATCAACCCTTGGCGTCGCCTTGCTGCTGACCGCCATGGCCATGCTCTACAAAGCCATTCGCGGTAAAAAAACCCCGCAATCACTGCCAGAAGAAGCTATTGAAAACGCCACCCGTGCAAGCCATTGGGCGTTGCCCGTGCTGTTTGGCGCCATCATCGGCGTGCTGGTCACACTGACTTCTGTTGGCGCCGGCGCCATCGGCGTCACCGTGTTGATGATTTTGTATCCCCAGTTACCTCTTTCACGCATAGTTGCC
>CAIRQX010000134.1 GCA_903880855.1 uncultured Burkholderiales bacterium
AACTTGCCACTAAAGCAAATCGCATCCTCGGATGTTCGTTTGTTGGAGGCTGGGTTCGGAGACATCACTTTAGCTCTGCAGGGTTCAGACCGCATTGCATGGGTTCACTTGTGGCCCAGCGTGCGGCCTTGGAGAATCAGCAAGCCAGAACCCACCCTGCGGGCGATATCCGATGTGCAAGAGGTGGCTGTCAAGTTGCGTGATGCTTGGACGCAAGCCACAGGCATGGCCGCCAATGCGACGCCCTCTGTGCAAAGCGCTAATCCTCAGGTCAATAACTTACAAGTGAGTTTGACATGAGCCAAGCACATGCATCTACTTTGACAAGAAAAGCAGCGCCTGATCATTTTCCGCAGTGGGTGCTTTATTGCGCCGCAGGCATTATGGCGTTCTCACTCATTTCTGTGGGGCTGATCCGCGTGACGGGTAACGGCCCGGACCAAAGGGCTGCTGCTGCAACCTTGCAGCGCTCTCTGGTGTTTCAAGATCAAAAAGATGGCGGTGTCCGCGTGGAAGATGGCGTAACGGGTGAAACCTTGACGGTATTGCATGGGGAGCAGGGCTTTGTGCGAGGTTCACTTCGAGCTTTGTCACGCGAAAGATATTCCCGTGGTATTGGTTCGTCTGCGCCTTTTGATTTGATTGCCCGTGTCGATGGACGCGTCACCTTGTTTGATCCCAGCACAGGGCAACGGGTGGACCTAGAGTCCTTTGGCCCCACCAATACTGCTGAATTCGCACGCTTCCTGGCGATGCGACCTGAATAAAGCAGCACAGTTTATTTCTTAAACCAGAGTACCTTTTATGCAAACCCATTCAGCCATTGATACCGCCGCAAAAGCATCTGAAAAAGCTGTGGAAAGCACCATGCTCAGTCCGCGTTTTTACACCACTGATTTTGCCGCCATGGATCGACTCGATGTCTCCCCCATGCGCGCCGAGTGGGACAAGATGATGGCCGAATACGAAGGGGACAACAACCATGACCATTTTCAGCGTGACGAACAATTTGCGAAAGAAGTAACAGACCGTTTCTCGCAGGTCAGCCCAGAAATGCGTCAAGAGTTCTTGGATTTTTTAATTTCCTCACTGACGTCAGAGTTTTCTGGTTGTATTTTGTACAACGAGATTTTCAAAAATGTAGAAAACCCAGATATCAAGCAATTGATGCGCTATATGGCGCGCGATGAATCTCGCCATGCGAGTTTTCTCAACCAATCATTAAAAGACTTTGGCTTGGGAATTGATCTTGGTGACTTAAAGCGTACCAAGGCTTACACCTACTTCAAGCCGAAATACATTTTTTATGCAACGTATTTGTCAGAAAAAATCGGATACGCCCGCTACATCACTATTTTTCGCCAATTGGAGAGAAATCCAGATAAGCGTTTTCACCCGATCTTTCGTTGGTTTGAGCGTTGGTGCAATGACGAATTTCGCCATGGCGAATCCTTTGCATTGATCATGCGTGCCAACCCGCATTTGCTGCGTGGCGGTAATGTCTATTGGATTCGTTTTTTCTTGTTGGCTGTATATGCCACCATGTATGTGCGCGACCACTGCCGCCCGATGTTGCACCACGAAATGGGACTCGAGTCCACCACGTACGACTACGAAGTTTTCCGCATCACCAATGAGATCACTAAGCAAGTCTTCCCCGTTTGTTTGGACATAGACAGTCCGGTTTTCAGGGAAGGCTTGGCCCATCTGTACTTCGTTCAAACGCAAATGAACGAGGCCAAGGCTAGGGGTGGTTTGATCGGATTGCTGCAGCAGGCGCGTTGGGCCCTGTCTGGCGGGATCACCTTTGTACGTTTGTACTTCTTGCCTGTGAAACAGCAAGAATTACCTGACGATGTACGCATGGTTCCTGCTTGGTAAATTTGTAACAGAACAACACAGAGAACTAAGGATGACCGACACGTTTGTTGCTTTGGGATTCGCGATTTTCATCTGGTGGTTTAGCACCGGCATTGTCATTGTGTTGAACCGCATGTCCCAAACAACCATCATCTTGAGTTTGGTCATTTCATCCATGCTGGGTATGGGTGCGTTGGTGGGCTTGGCCCATACGGCCCACCAAACGGGCGTCACGGGAGCCTACTGTGCATTTACTTGTGCGCTGTTGGCTTGGGGTTGGAATGAGTTGAGTTTTCTTACGGGCTGGATAACTGGGCCCCAAAAAACCGCCATTCTTCAAAGCACGCAAGGATGGCCCAGATTTGTTGCCTCTTTCAATGCTGTGGTATGGCATGAAATGGCCATTCTTTTGGTGGGCGTCGCCATTATTGCCATCACATGGGATGCGCCTAACCAAGTGGGTACTGGGACTTATTTGGTGTTGTGGATCATGCGCACCAGCGCCAAGTTAAATCTGTTCTTCGGTGTGCGTAATTTGAGTGAAGAATTTTTACCAGTGCATTTAGCGTATCTAGAAAGCTTCTTTAAACGCCGCCGCATGAATGCTTTTTTCCCATTCGCAGTCGTGTTTGCCAGCGTTTGTTTGTGGTTGCTGGTGAACTTTGCCAACCATCCCATGGTGACACCATCGCAAGTTGTGGGATCTGTCTTGGTCGGCACCATGTTGGCCTTAGCGATTGTGGAGCACTTGATGTTGGTCCTGCCGCTAGACACCACTGCGTTGTGGCGTTGGGCTATTCAAAAACCTCATAAATCAAAAGTAGAAGAGGCCTTAGATGCCTATGTTCCTGCAAGATTAAGCACTCATTTGGATGCCCATGACAAATCTTTTCAAGTCAATTGACTCTAAGGGTCACGGTGGCGACGGCGGCGGAGGTCAAAAAGACCCGTTGCAAAGCATCCCTTTTACACATCCAAGAGTTCCCACCGCCATAGTGATCGGTACAGGTTTTGGTGGCTTGGCAGCCGCCATTCGTTTGAGCGTCAAAGGCTATCGCGTTCAAGTGCTAGAAAAACTAGACGCCCCTGGTGGCCGTGCATACGTGCATAAACAAGATGGCTTTACCTTTGATGCAGGCCCCACCATCATCACTTTGCCCCATTTGATTGAAGAGCTGTTCACGCTGTGTGGTCGCGATATGAAGAACCATGTGGATTTGCGCTTGATGTCACCTTTTTATCGTATTCGTTTTGATGACGGCACGCACTTCGATTACAGCAACAACGACGCGCAGATGCTGGAACAAATTGCTAAATTCAGTCCTGAAGATGTGCAGGGTTTTAAGAATTTGATGAAAGCCTCAGAAAAATGCTTTCAACTGGGTTTCGTTGAGTTGGGTATGGTGCCTTTTGAAACCATCGGTGATGTGATCAAAGCCATGCCAAATTTGGCAAGGATGCAAGCATGGCGCTCTATCTACAGCTTGGTCGCTAAGCACATCAAACATCCCAAGTTACGTATCGTCATGAGTTTTCATCCGTTACTGATTGGTGGCAATCCTTACTCTGTGACTTGCGTCTATTCCTTGATTCACTCATTAGAGAGACGCTGGGGGGTTCATTCAGCCATGGGTGGCACGGGAGCCATCGTGCGTGAGTTAGTCAAACTGCTGGATGAGCGCCGTGTCCCCATTCGTTACAACACACCTGTGACCCAAATTCGCGTTAAGGATGGTCGTGCAGAAGGTGTCGAATTGGAGAGTGGTGAGTTCTTGCCAGCTGATATTGTGGTGAGCAATGGTGATGCAGCATGGACCTATCGCCATCTTGTAGCGCCACAATACCGCAAACATTGGACAGATAAACGAATTGCCAAGGGTAAATATTCTTCAGGTTTGTTTGTTTGGTATTTCGGAACCAATCGCCAGTACAAGGATGTACCGCACCACATGATGGTTTTAGGACCGCGATACAAAGGTTTGTTGCAAGATATTTTTAAAAACCATACCCTGTCCAAAGATTTCAGCCTGTATTTGTATCGTCCCACCGCTACTGACCCATCTTTGGCGCCTGAGGGGTGTGACAGTTTTTATGCTTTATCTGTCGTTCCTAACCTGAGTAGCGAGACGGATTGGGAAGCTGTTAAAGAGCAATACCGCGATGCCATTGCAACGGTATTGCAGGAAAGTGTTTTGCCCGATTTGAAGCAGCATGTGGTGTCATCCAAAGTCACTACACCGCAAGATTTTCAAGACCGTTTGTGGTCTTACAAAGGTGCAGGTTTTGGTTTAGAGCCAATACTGGTTCAAAGTGCTTGGTTTAGGCCGCACAACAGAAGTCAAGATGTTGATGGACTCTTTATGGTGGGTGCCAGCAGCCAACCTGGTGCAGGCGTTCCCAGTGTCTTGATGTCCGCAAAAATGTTAGAAAAGGTGGTGCCCGATGTCAAATCTTTCGTTTGGTCGAACTGAACTTCCGATGCATCAGTCCAGTGTTCTTCGCGAGTCCTTGTCTTATGACTTAGAGGCTTGTACAGAATTAATGCGTGGCGGGTCCAAATCTTTTTTTGCCGCTTCTAAACTTTTACCTGTTCGCGCGCGTGCACCTGCTATCGCGCTCTATGCTTTTTGTCGCTTGGCCGACGATGCTATTGACTTGGGAGAAGACCAGGACCAAGCGATGCAAGACCTCAAGTCCCGCTTGAGTGCTATCTATGCTGGACGGCCAATTGCGAAAGATGCTGATCGCGCATTGACAGTGGTGGTCCATCGTTACGGCATTCCCTGTGGATTACTGGAGGCCTTGCTAGATGGTTTTCTGTGGGACTCGCAAGGTCGCCGCTATGACACCTTGGCAGACGTTGAGGCTTACGGCGCTCGCGTAGCAGGAACTGTTGGCGCCATGATGTCGCTCATCATGGGCGCTTCATCTGACACAGCTATCGCGCGCGCATGTGAACTTGGTGTCGCCATGCAACTGACCAATATCGCCAGAGATATTGGCGAGGATGCGCGCAATGGCCGTCTTTACATTCCACGTGCGTGGTTTCGCGAAATTGGCATGGATGCAGATGATTGGTTGGCAAATCCCGTGTTTGATGCGCGCATTGCAGGATTTACCCAGCGCTTGTTGTTGCGTGCCGATGCGCTGTATCGCCGGGGCGAGTTTGGTTTGGCTGAATTGTCTTGGGACTGTCGTCCCGCCATCCAAGCCGCGCGGCTGGTCTACGCTGAAATTGGAAGACAGTTGGAGCGTAGTGGTTTGAATTCAGTCGATAAACGCAGTGTGGTCTCGACTGCGCGTAAATTAGCACTGATAGCCCGAGCCGCCGCGGTCGCGGTGAAGGTGCCAGCATTACCCTCCGTAGCATTAAGTCCTGTACCTGCTATCCAGTTTTTAGTGGACATCGTCAGCAGAGAGCGTGATCCATTGGCCGCTCAACAACCTTGGACAGTGCCATCTCGTAGTTTTGATGAACGCGTGGAATGGATGGTTGACTTATTCGGTCGTTTGGAGCAACGCGAAAGAGTCAGTCGTTAAACACTTTACATGCTGAAAATTGTTGAAGTGCTCGTGTTGGTTGGTGCTGGAATTCTTTTTGTCGGCTGGCAGTTTCGCGATTTGCGTCGCGCCAAAGAGATCACTCGCAAACAGAGAGATGCTGAGCAAGACCAGGCTATGAATGCCTCCACAGGATCTCGACATTCCGATGCGGAAAAAGAGCCCCATGGACATTAATCTTAAATTAATACATTTGGTCTGTGCCTGTTTGTTTTTGGGCAACGTGATTGTGAGTGGTGTGTGGGCCTTGCTGGCGGAGCGCACGCGCAACCATGCCATTATTCAATTTAGCAACCGCATGGTGCTGATCACAGACATAGCGTTTACTTTGCTCGGTTCTTTGGGGGTGGTCTGGACAGGGCATGGCATGGCTGAGAACTTTAGTGGAGGGGAAGGGCATCCATGGATTCAATGGTCCTATGGGTTACTTGCCTTTTCGGGTTTGATTTGGTTGTTTGTCTTGGTGCCCATACAACTTAAGCAACGTTCTTTGTTGCGCAACACCGACACGGTTTGTGAAGACTATTGGCGGCTCTCACGTATCTGGCAAATCGCAGGTGCATTTGCCACAGTGCTTCCGTTGCCCATTGTGTATTTCATGGTCACGAAGGGCCTGTGAGTTCTATTCATACGGATAGGTTGCCGCTCAAGGGCCTGGTTGTATTGATCACAGGCGCTGCTTCTGGAATTGGTGCCGCGACTGCTTTAGAAGTTGTGCACAAGGGCGGCATTCCAGTCTTGGTGGATTGCGATGAGGAGCCACTTGCGCTGATGGCGCAGCAATGCGGTGAAGACACCTTGTATTGTGTTGCCGACGTGACCCACATGGCAGCGATGGTTGACGTAGTCGCAAAAACGCTTTCAGTGCACCATCGTATGGATGTGGTGTTTGCGAATGCAGGGGTGGCGGCTTTTGGGCCTGTGGCTTATGTCGATCCACAAGCCTGGCAACGCTGTGTAGAG
>CAIRQX010000135.1 GCA_903880855.1 uncultured Burkholderiales bacterium
CCAAAGCCCACGCCAATGGCGTGACAGATTTGGTGCATATGGATGCGGCGGCGGCACAAAGTATGGAGCCCGCTCTTGCCTGTTTGGCTGCGCTGCACTCACCCAGTACCGGCATCATTGACAGCCATGCTTACATGCTCAGCTTACAAGGCGATTTTGAAAATGCAGGTGGCTTGGTGGCGTTTCATGCATCCGTTGAAAGTGCTGTCTGCACCCCTGAGGGCATCGTTTTGCACATGGAAGACGGCACAGAGCTAATGGCCCAAACTGTGGTGAATGCGGCTGGACTGACGGCACCCTGGCTGGCAGCCAAATTCAAAGGACTGCCCGAGCAATATGTGCCTACTGCTTACTTTGCCAAAGGCAATTACTTCACTTTGAGTGGCAAATCACCTTTTTCAAGACTAATTTATCCCGTACCAGAAGCTGCTGGCCTTGGTGTGCATCTCACACTCGATTTAGGAGGCCAAGCCAAGTTTGGACCCGATGTGCAGTGGGTCGATAGGCCGGACGACTTAGCTGTTTCTCTCGAACACGAAGAAGCTTTTTACCGTGAAGTCCGTAAATACTGGCCAGACTTACCTGACCATGCGTTGCAACCCGGTTACGCAGGTATGCGTCCCAAAATCTCTGCCCCGCATGAAGTAGCAGCCGACTTTTGCATACACGGGCCTGCACAACATGGTGTGAAGGGCTTGGTGAATTTATTTGGAATTGAATCCCCTGGTCTTACTAGCTCTTTGGCGATTGGCGACGCAGTGCTCAAAGAACTGCAGTTTTAGGGCTGTTTGATTTGAGCGCAAAACCGTGAATTTGTTGATTTAGACAAATTTATTGAAATATTTGCAAAAACGCCACTATTTATCAGGAAATCTCAGGAATCGCATATTCTCTTTATTAAATTACATGCTCGCAAGATACAACTAGGACTAAAAGGGCTATCAAAAAACCTTGGCTGCTTATTGGATCTCCATCAGTTTTTTGCCAGTCAATTTAGTTAAAAGGAAATTAATTCATGTTTTCAAAAGTCAATAGCGCTATTCTTGTAGCCACGTCAATATTTGTAGCAGGATGTGCAACTGACGCTGAAAGGGCTGAGATTGCGAGAAAGAACTCCTTAAGTGCTGCCATAGTCCGTGCCATGCCTGATTCCGGTGCCTACCAACGTTCTATAGCAAACAAAGAAGCTGAGCGTCGCGAAAAAGTAATCAACAATATTAAAAATGTTCCTGATTGGTTCTTGTCCGATGAAAACAGTGAAGATATTGTTGTCGTGACTGCTACGGAGAGCGCTTTAGATATGCAGTTATCTATTGACATGGCGATGATGTCTGGTAAACGCTTATTGGCTAATTCACTTGGAGAGAAAATATCTGCTCGAATGGCTGAGTACGGTGGTCAGACTTCGGGTTCAGCAGAAGAGATGGTGTTGAATAAAGAAGTAGAGCGCGTCACAAAAACTACGATCGCTGATATTTTGTTGAAAGGTTACCAACGTGACCGTATTGAAGTTGTCGCCAATGGTTCTGAATTTCAAACCTTTGTCCGCTTACGCTACCCCTCGTCTGAACTGAGAAAAGCTTTGGCAGCCGAAGTGAGCAAAAGTAACATAATGGCTGCAAAAGTGAGAAAAACAAAGGCATTTGAAGATTTAGAAAAAGAAATTGAAGTAGCCCGTAGTTCAAAATAACTATTGATTTCAATCTTTTTCTTGAAAACAACTCGACTCCTAAACTTCAGGTGAGACTATGAAAGTTGAATGGATAGCAACGTTTCTGATTGCATTGATAGGTACATTTTTAATGGGCCTTTCAGTGCAGACTACCCGAGACCTGTCTACAACCGTCGAAACCATGAAAAACCGCATGCAGTCCCAAGAGGACCAGCTTGCGGCTACTAAGTCTCAGATGAATTCGGTGGCTGGAGAGCTCACAAGAATCAAAGAGACGCAGGCAGTTGTGACACAACAAAATCTGCAAGACCAAGTTCAAGAGATGATTCGCCAAGACCGAGAAAAACAAGTTGCTTTACTTCAAGAGAAAACGCGTCTGCGGAAACTAGAAGATAAATTTAAGACTGAAAAAGGCAGAATACAAAAACTACAATCTCAAATTGATTTGGCCAAACACCAACTTGATCTTGCAGATAAAAATCTTGAGGTTGAAATATTGGCTTCAGTAGTAGAAAGCAGTGTCCAGAAGAAAATGGAAAATTTCTCGCAATCTACAGCCATGGCGAATACGAAAGCCATGAATGAGGTCTCGAAAGCCTCACTGAAGGGTGCTGATAGATTTGGCGAATTACCTTACCGAGAGCCTGTCGCATTACAGTCATCTACAGACGTATCCAAAGACAACAATTCTGTTTCACAAGCCTTGGTTGCAAAAAAGTCTGCATTATTAGAAGAGCGCAAGAAATTATGGGCGCAACAACGGACCTTGGATGACGATAAAAGAAAGTTAGCCAGTAATATGATCGCGTTCAAGCAGCAAATGCAAGCAACTACGCAGGCTAATTGAAAACACTTTCAAAGATTAACCGATGAAATTCTTGAAGAACCCCATTCAGAATATATTTTTCGGCCTAATGCTCCTGGCCTTTAGTGGCTTGCTGAGTGCACAAAACACATTGCCTACCTGTAAGGGTGGCGATGTTCGGCAATGGCATTCATGCCGTGGCGTGATTGACGATGACGAGTACTCGTATGCCGGTGACTTCATGTTGGGTAAATTTGATGGGCGAGGAATACTAGAGTTCACCGCAGACAAATACCAGGGTGACCATTACCAAGGTGAATTCAAAAATGGCCTTAAGCACGGTTTTGGCATGTATTTTTTCTCGAATGGCGACAAATACGTTGGTGAATACCAATTCGGAAAAAGAGAAGGAAAAGGTACTTACTCATTTACGGACGGTAAACCTGCATTGACAGGCATCTGGTCGAATAATGCACTAGTTACTAAAACTGCTGCTTCGCAAAATGCGATCAACAAAGTAAACGATCTGCAAAATCCGGATTTCGAAAAAAAAAAGATTGAGACTTTAAGGTCGAGCATATTAAAAGACCGAGTGTTGGATAAATCGGTCACCACGCCAGATGCAAAAATTATTGGCAAAGTTCGTGATGCAGTTGCCATCGTGATTGGTGTTCAAAATTACAAGAACCTGCCGCATGCAAGCTATGCCATCAATGACGCCAACCAATTCAAAGAGCATGCTGTCCGTTATTTGGGTGTGAAGCCTGAAAACGTTAAATTGCTTACCGATAACAATGCGCAACGTGCCGACATATTGCTTGCTTTCAAATATTGGTTGCCTGCACATATCAATGCAGGAAAAACCGATGTGTATATTTACTTCAGCGGGCATGGTTTGTCGCAGGAGCAAGTCAAACAAAAATATTTTTTACCGTTTGACGTCAATACAGACTTATTAGAAGAAACTGCCATTAATCAAAAAAATCTTTTCAAGCAAATCAGCCAAGCTGGTGCTAAATCTGTCGTTGTTTTCTTAGATACCTGCTTTAGCGGCACCAATCGGGTCGGGCAAACTTTGGTTCAAAACCAAAGAGCTGTCAATTTGAAGCAAAACGCTGATGCATTGCCTGCTGGATTTAGTGTCTTGAGTGCTGCTAGCAATCAACAAGTTGCATATGGCGATGACAGCTTGCAGCATGGTGTATTCACATTCTTTCTGCTTAAAGCAATATCTGGTGAGCAAAGCAACCAGCAGTCCAAACAAATGAATCTAGGCCAACTCGCAGACTATGTGACGCAAAAGACCAGGCAGTTTGCATTGAATAACAATAAGCAACAAGACCCTAAATTCGTCGGAGATCAACAGCAACTTGTTGTGTATTAACAATGCGAATTGGCACCACGTTTCTTTGTAAGGCTATTTTTTATTGCCTCCTAGGAGCGCAGGCTAAAAGTGCTCTAGCTATTCCAATTGACGTCAAAGCCGATTTTTATTTTGGACCTGACATATCCCGTAACCAAGCCTGTGACAACGCACGGGAAACTGCTAAATCTAAAGCCATTGCCATGGTGACAGGGGAGAAGGTCTCTTTTGATCAACAACTGCAATGCTTTCAAAGCCCCAAAAAAGGGGACGAACGTAAGTGTGAAATCAACCAAAACTCGTCCGTGTTGGTGGAAGGTCGCATTAGTAAAAGCGAAACTATCTCAGAGACAGTCAAAACCGTTCCTGGGGCTCAGGTGTGCACAGTCTTGATGGTGGTTGATGTTGTACCACCCTCTGTGGAGTCCGACCCCAGTTTTGATTTGCAGCTTGAACTCAATCGCACGAACTTCAGGCAAGGCGACAACCTTTCGATTCGATTGACTCCCACTACACCGATGTTTATTCAGATTTTTAATTGGCGTAGCGCATTCAACAAAGACAACGTTGTCAAAATATTTCCTAATGACTTAGACAAAGATAACTACATCACCAAATTCATCACCATTCCAGCAAAGCATAGTGAGGCTAAATATAGTTTGGAATTAGATTGGGACGCACCAAATGGCTACGACAAAGATTTTATGAATGAGTCCATCATCGTGGTGGCTACTAAAAAGCCTATGCAATGGTTGACTACTTACGATATTCAAAAATTCAAAGAAAAATTAATGGAAATCCCATTGAACCAGCGCAGAGTTGTTCAACGATCTTATATGCTGCTCAGGTAATTACTGCTTAAGCAATTCGAGTCGCTGGTTCACAAAAGCTTTCGGCCCAATTCGTCAGCAATTTTCTTTCTCTCTAGATACATCTGGGCGCGCTCGGCGTTGTAGTCTCTAACAATTCCAATCGAATCAATCATTTTCTGATGCAACTCATGCATTTCAGAAATAGTTTGCTTCATCTGCTTTTCGATAATTTGTAACTGTTTCTTCTTGGCGACGAAGGCGTCAATATTTGCCATTAAGGGTTGCCAATTTTCTAAGTAATCATCGGAACTTTGATTGCTTTGATTCAGGTTACCTACGGTATTTGAAATACTCTCCAGAGTCGAGTAAATATCAGTTAATTCTGTAACGGTTAACTTGCCTTGTAATTGCTCATAGGCATCTAGATTGCCGAATTCTTGCCCGAGAGCTTGGTGGATAGCTTGGTTTGAATCTAATGTGGCTTGGTGAAATTTAGGAATTGACGCGACTTCTCCTGCAGCAATTCCCTGCAATGGCAGAAGCGGTTCGTCGTGTAGATCCGCTATGGAGTTGGTGGCCAAATCAGGAGCGACTTGTTTGTCGATTTGACCGCCACTAAAAACTTTGTTAAATAAGTTCATTTCAAAAATTCTATTAACTTGAAATTTCTAAATTGAAATAGAAAATGATAGTTTTTTCTTGTAAATTCATGTCAACATGCGATCCAATTTGATGCGCCAGAGTTTGTGAAAGCCAAAGACCAAGACCAGTACCTGCAAATTTTTTAGCAGATTCAGCTCGATAGTAACGATGGAATACCTGCTCTGGATCGGGAGGTTCTACCTTCCCTAGAGAGTTTTCAACTTCGAACAATATAGATTTTTGTGATCCATCGCCAACGTTGAGCAATCGAACAATAATGGCCGAAAATGGAGGCGAATATTTGTAAGCGTTACTTATAAGATTCAATAGTATTGAGCGCACATAGTTGATGTCTGTTGTAACAGTTGTGTCGTCATTCACATCGATTTCAAACTTTATCCGTGTCTCTAGCTCAGAGTTGGCGCTTAGATATTGCCTATACAAACTCTCTATTTCTTTTTTAATGACATACTTTTGAATAGAAGGCTGAATTAGACCGCTTTCCTGCTTTTCAGCCTGTACGCAGTTGTCAATGACTTGGGCAATATTGTCAATTGCTGTATCAATTCTTTGGGTCCAAATATTTTTTTGTTCTTGTGGGTGATTGGCCTTCGTGATGGCATCGGCGCCAATCTTGATCACGCTTAGCGGAGTTCGAATTTCGTGCATCAACATCGATAAAAATCTTTGTTGATTCTGGCGAAGTGCAGTCTCATCAGCTGCCACCTTCAAAGCATTGGTGGCATCTAAGGAGTACTTGTCGGAAGTGTTTTGGTCCATGATGGTGACCATATGGATGATCAAAATGCCAGACACAATAAAGGCAAAAAATGGTAAGTTATATCCCTTGATTTCTTGAAAAATACTGGTAGTTGAAAAAATAAAAGAGAATAAATTGATTACAAAAGTAATAGCCAGAACCAATAAAATCAAAAGTCGCAGTGTGAATATCAGTTTTGCGTCCTCATTAGTCTTCGCGGTCTTGATGAAGTCGTAAAAAATGATAGCAACTAACGATACGAGTATTGAGATAGCTATGCCTGTAATTAGCTGCCTATCTGTGAATACACTCAATATCGCAATAAGTAAGGTTGATGCAAACACTAAATAAAATAAATATTTACGTTGCTCTTGTATTTTTTCATTTGCTGTTGCCAGATGCACAGTGAACAATCCATTCACCATAGTCCCTAAATTTAAAAACGGCATCAGCAGATAAATTTGTGCGGCCGTTAGATTTAAGTCAGTCATGAATGCATTGGGTTGTGTTATCAACAATCTAGCAATCGAAAACACCAATGTCACCAGGCTAAAAAAGTATATTTTTCTCTTAACATGCACAAATCGAATAGTGGCCCAAAGTAACAGGGTGAAAGCAGCACCCAACTGGAGAGCCGTAACTTGTGCTGCATGGTCTAAAGCCATATTTTGAGAGGCGGTTGTTTCAGCCCACGCCAGTCCCATTGCTGAAAATAACAGCAGTGAAAAAAAAGCACGCAACATAGAAAGCCAAGTCATTGGTGCAATTTACTGGATGGTCGCTAGAGAATCTGAGAAAACCTGATATTTGGGGTGAATTTTTAGCAATTTATAATTAATTTTCGATAATCTATTTTTATGCCGCAAAACAACAACAGCGTTATCTTGGTTGAAGACAATATCTCGCTTCGTGAAGCATTGGAACACCATTTGGTAGATGCTGGGTTTTTAATCCGTGGTGTTGGAGATGGGCAGGAGTTAAACCAAGAACTCGCTATCAGTAGACCTGATGTGATCGTTTTGGACCTGAACTTGCCTGATGAAGATGGCATCAGCATCTCCAAGCGTGTCAGATTGGCTTATCCCACTATCGGTATTGTGATGCTCACTGCCCGTGTCAGGAGCATTGACCGCCACGAAGGCTACGATTCTGGTGCGGATGTCTACCTCACTAAGCCAGTCAATCCCTCTGAACTAACAACCGTTCTACAAAATCTCTGTCGGCGAATTTCTCCTCAGGTAGACAACCAATCGTGGTCTTTGCACTTGGCTTCTTTGCAACTTGTTTCGCCGGCAAAAGAAGTTATCAAATTGACTGTTAGCGAAGCCAAGTTGGTTCAAGAACTGGCCTTGTCAGGCGAACTTTTGAGTATGTCCCGATTGATTGAGGTCTTTGGGGACATAGACCTCCCAGAACCGACCAATAAGCTGCGGATCGAACAAGTCGTCAGCCGTATCAGGCGCAAGATGGATGTGCTCTTGGGTGGGCAGCCCAGCATTAAAGCGGTTACCCGATTAGGGTACAAATTGTTTGTGCCAGTGGTTATTGAGTAAGTTTCTTTTACTTTCCTTGCGCTAAATCAGAACCTCTAGCGTAGTGGTCACTAGCATGTGTCCATGGATTTTGATATTTCTCCAAGGGCTCGAGCACTGTCTTTACGTCTCGAGGCGTTCATGGAGAGATACGTCTTACCCTACAACGCCGCCTGGCACCGATCGGTATTGGATGGCGTCTATCCTCCAGTTTTCCTAGAAGATCTAAAAACACTCGCCCAAGAAGAGGGGCTATGGAACTTCTTTACGCCGAACTTGGGGGCAGAAGCTGTAGGTATTGGGCTTTCGAATCTGGATTACGCCCCCTTGGCTGAAATCATGGGACGCATTCCTTGGGCAGCCGAAGTGTTTAACTGCAGTGCGCCGGATACCGGCAATATGGAGTTGTTGCACCGTTTTGCCAATCCTATGCAACGCGAACGTTGGTTAGCGCCTTTGTTAGCAGGAAAAATTCGCTCAGCATTTGCAATGACTGAGCCAGATGTAGGTTCGTCAGACCCGACTAATTTACAAACTTCTGTCAAACGCATTAGCAACCAACTGGTTTTGAATGGACGCAAGTGGTTCATTACTGGAGCGGCCCACCCGCGTTGCGAGGTGCTTTTAGTCATGTGCCGAAACACTGAAGAACCCATGCACCTAGGTCATGAGATTGTGGATTTTTTACAGACCAACGTGCACCACCAACACAGTATTGTTTTGGTGCCAATACGAGAGGTTGGCTTGGAAATAGTACGCAATATTTCAGTAGTCCATAACCATGCGCCGGAGGGGCATTGCGAAATAGTATTTCGCAACGTCCACGTGCCAGCTGACCATTTATTGGGAAATTGGGGTGATGGATTTGCTATGGCACAAGCCAGATTGGGCCCAGGCCGAATCCACCATTGCATGCGCACTATCGGTCAGTGTGAGTTAGCACTTGAAATGGCTACGCAGCGCGCGATAGAGCGTAAAGCCTTTGGCCATTACTTGTCTGACTATGCAAATATCCAACAGTGGATTGCTGAATCACGCATTGAAATAGACCAAGCCCGATTACTGGTGCAGCGCGTGGCTTGGTTGTTAGATAGCAATAACAAAGATCTTGCATTTATTCGCGCACAAATTGCAGCGATCAAAGTAGTTGCAGCACGTCTACAAACTAGCGTAGTAGATCGTGCCATGCAAATATTTGGTGCGATGGGTTTGTCACCTGACACGCCTTTGGCATATTTTTGGACATGGGGACGCGCCATGCATTTGATGGACGGACCAGATGAGGTGCATTTAAGAACTGTTGCTAGGCATGAATTTGTAAAAGCCCATGCCCAACAAGGCTCAACGGCTACCTATTTCACAACGCCAGAGCAAATGCAACAAGAGCCACGGATTCGATAAATCAGGTTACGAAAATTATGACGCTAGCTAAATCTATCATTCTGGTAAAGATGAAACTACGATTTTCTTAGACTTTAGTCTTTGTAAAAGTAAAGCCTCAACTTGTTCTCGAGAAATTTTTAATGGCTGATAAGCCAAACCAATGGTTGCAGGTTCCAGTGAGACGCGGACACTGCCTTTCGTGATTCCTGGTAAGCGCGATGCAATAGAAATCAATTCATGTCGCATTGCTTCGTCGCGATTTGCTGGACCATCCCATATTAAATAAAGCATTTTTTGATTTAATTGCTTTGTTTTTGCAACAAGTACATGGTCGTAGACTGAAGCAATACGGTCTTCTAAACAATAGCCACAAGCTAAGACATTCAAGCTCACCAAACCCAATAAGTTGGCTACTAACCAGTTGCTGAAACGTCTATTCATAGAAAGCTTTATTTAGAAGCCCCGGATTTTTTTGTTTTAGTTGCAGCCATGCTCTCATCTATCCAATGAAAATAAGCCAGATATTGTTTAATCTCTTGAGGACTTAAGCCTTGATTGGGCATAGGAATATTATTGAATTGCTTAAGCATGGCTTTGGCTTCGTCATTGGTAGCCAGCATTTTTTCAGGTGCTGTTAACCATTGGGTCAGCC
>CAIRQX010000136.1 GCA_903880855.1 uncultured Burkholderiales bacterium
TTGCTGTTGGCTTGCGCATTGGCCTTCCTGTGTTTCTCCAGTAATTTAATGAGTTCACCCGCTAACTTATCTGTCTCACGGCTGGCCGTGCCGTTGCCAATGGCAATCAAATTTACGCCATGCTTTTCACACAAAGTTGCTAACGTGTAGAGCGAACCATCCCAGTCCTTGCGGGGTTCGTGCGGGTAGACCGTGGAAGTTTCAACAAGCTTGCCTGTGGCATCGACCACAGCCACTTTGACGCCTGTGCGAATACCAGGGTCAAGACCCATCACCACCCGAGGTCCAGCTGGTGCAGCCAGTAACAAGTCCCGCAAGTTGTCTGCAAAAACTTTGATGGCAACTTTTTCAGCTTCTTCACGTAAACGAATAAATAAATCACGTTCGATCGATAAGCTGAGTTTGACGCGCCAAGTCCACGCCACGCATTTGCGAATCAAATCGTCCCCTTCTCTTGCTTTGTGACTCCAACCTAAGTGCAACGCAATTTTTCCTTCAGCCAAGCTGACTTTGCTTGGTTCGGGTTTGGCATCCAGCTGGCCTTGTAGTTCGGGGCTGACCAGTTTGGCGTCCAGCATCTCCAAAGCACGGCCTCTGAACACAGCCAATGCGCGGTGAGAAGGAACGCGGTGAATCGGTTCATCGTATGCAAAGTAATCACGAAACTTAGCGACGTCAGGATGGTTTTCGTCTTTGCCGCTTGCTAACTTGCTGCGAAAGAGGCCTTCCTTCCATAACCATTCACGCAAGCTTTGCACAAGTGTTGCATCTTCTGCCCAACGCTCGCTCAAAATATCACGCACACCATCTAGCAAGGCTGCAGCTGTTGAAAAATCAGCGCCTTCTATTTTGCTTAAGGCTTCTTTGTGTTCGGCTAAAAAAGCCTCGACTATGGCTACAGGGTTGAGAGATGGTTCAGCAAAGAGTTGATGGGCCATCGGTTCTAGCCCCGCCTCTATGGCAATCATGCCTTTGGTGCGTCGTTTGGGTTTGAAGGGCAGATACAAGTCTTCTAACTCTTGCTTGGTAGCTGCAGCCTCTAATGCCAACCGAAGCTCAGGCGTTAATTTGCCTTGTTCTTCAATGCTTTTGATCACTGCAGTGCGGCGCGTTTCAAGTTCACGCAAATACGCCAAACGTACTTCGAGTTCACGCAATTGGATGTCATCTAATCCACCTGTGGCCTCTTTGCGGTAACGCGCGATAAAGGGCACAGTAGCTCCGCCATCAATCAACTCAACGGCAGCGCGCACCTGTTCAGGGCGAATCTTGATTTCATTGGCCAACTGGCCCATTATTTTTTGCATACTCTGGGCTTTGTTTCAAAAGGTCGATGCCGTGCCGACCGACTATGTCAATTAACTGCGTAAATCGGCTTTGAGTTTGTCACCAATATCTGGTCGCTCTTTAAACGGATCTGGCGGATTATGGCTTTGCACTATGGCTTCCATGCGGTGTTGCACATTGCCTAGCGCTTTGGGGTGGCTGTAGATGTAGAAGTGGTCTTTTTCGATCGCATCAAACACCATCTTTGCTACATCCGCTGCACTCACTTTGCCGCTCCCCACAGCTTTGTCGCTCATGGCTTGGCCAATCAATTGGCTCTTAGTGGGCTTGTCGGCTTTTAATTGGCTAGGACGGTTGCGATGACTTTGGCTGATGCCAGTGGGTACAAAGTAAGGACACAACACACTGGCGCTGATTTGGTCACTGACCAGTTTTAAATCTTGGTACAAGGTTTCTGTCAATGCCACCACAGCATGTTTGGTGACGTTGTAAATGCCCATATTGGGAGGTGTTAACAGTCCCGCCATACTGGCAGTATTGACAATGTGGCCTTGGAAGTCTGGGTCCTTATTTGCAGCCTCAAGCATCATGGGGGTGAATAAACGCACGCCATGCACCACGCCCCATAAGTTCACACCGAGTAACCATTCCCAATCAGCCACGGTGTTTTCCCAGACCAAGCCACCTGCGCCGACGCCTGCGTTGTTGAAAACAAAATTCGGTGCGCCAAATGTTTGTTGTACGTCATTGGCCAGAGCTTGCATGTGACCTTCATTGGATACATCCACCAAGCGTGCCATTACTTCTGCACCCAGTGCTTGCATTTGCGCTTGCGCTGCATCCAATGCGTCTTTTTGTACATCGACCAGCACCAACTTCATACCCAATTGGGCGCCGATTTTTGCGCACTCCAAACCAAAGCCTGAACCTGCGCCCGTTAGAACTGCTACTTTGCCTTTGAAGTTGGAGATCACGATTCATCCTTCTTCATAATGAAACCTACGCGTGGGAAATGCACATGGACGGTGCCAGCCCGATCATCATGGCGACGCACTGTGATACGTGTTCTTGTTGCTGCCATCAGTTCCCCATGCGTGGGTTCTAGGCCAAATGATTCAGCAGTGATAACCACTTTGGAACCTAAAGCGATGCCATGTAAGTCAATGAATGGTTCTTTGGATACATCAACAGGCGTGGCTTGCTTGGCAATCTCAAGTGATTGCGTGGAGCTTATTTCTGTATGCGTGCCATGCCCAAATTTTTCCATCCGTTCAATCCAAGCGCGCACATTAGGCGTTGCATCAAAAATGCCTGCAAGAGGTGCAACTTTACGCAAGGTGTACCAAGTAGGGTGGTAAACAGAAAAATCAGCAATCGAGGGAGCGTCCCCCATTAAAAACGGGTGGTGGTCGAGCATATTGGCCAAACGCCTCAAATAGCTTCGGTACATTCCTTCGGCATCTGCCGCAGGCATACGTGGCGCACCGCCTCGCATCGATGCACGGTCTTGTACAAACACTTTGATGTCTTCAGGATTCCATTCAGCCAGCACATGTGCCGCTCCACTGGGTTGGAAGTTGTATGCCATCGCCACTGGAAACACCGAAGTATCAGCCCATTGCGCCACGATGCGCGCGGCCCCTTTGACGGCTTCTGGATAGAGCGTGGGCGTGGGAGTCATTTGCTCAAGCACATCTGATATCAATGCGGTGTCGCAATAAATATCTGCACCGACTTGCATCAACGGTGTACGTCGGTGACCGCCCGTGAGTGCAATCACATCAGGCTTTGGCATGTACATGGGGATGATGACACTCTGCCATTGCATCTTTTTAAAACCAAATATGAGACGTACCTTTTCTGCGAAAGGCGATAAAGGGTAATGGTGCAAGATGATGTTGGACATGGCTTATCTTTATGGCTGTATGGGATTGGATTAAATTAACTTGACCAATTGCTTGCCAAAGTTTTTGCCTCTGAGCAAGCCCAGAAATGCTTGTGGTGCTGCTTCCAAACCTTGTGCCATCGTTTCACGTGGGCGCAATTTGCCAGTGCCCACCAAAGTGCCAAGTTCTTGTAGTGCTTCCGGCCAGACTTCCATGTGCTCGCTCACGATGAATCCTTCGACCCGCATGCGATTCACCAAAATCAAGGCGGGGTTGGTCATGGCAATCGGCGCGCCGTCATAACCGGCAATCATTCCGCAGATAGCGATACGGGCAAAGGCGTTGGTGCGCAACATGACGGCATCTAAAACCATGCCGCCTACATTTTCAAAATGGCCGTCGATGCCGTTAGGACATGCATCGCGCAAAGCTTTGGAGAGCGATAGATAGTCTTTGTGTTCTTTGTAATCAATACATGCATCAAAGCCAAGTTCTTTCACCACATACTCACATTTGTCTTTGCCACCGGCGATACCCACTACACGGCATCCTCTGGCTTTGGCTAAAGCACCGAATGCGCTACCTACAGCACCACTCGCAGCGCTCACCGTCACGGTTTCTCCTGCTTTGGGTGAAATAATTTTGACCAATCCATAGAAAGCAGTCACACCTGGCATACCAACAGCACCTAGGTAATGGCTTAAAGGCACATGGGTGGTATCGACTTTACGCAACATGCCGGGGGCGTTGCCGTCCACTACGCTGTAGTGTTGCCATCCACCCATGCCCACCACTTTGTCGCCCACATGGAATTTAGGATGTTTGCTGTCCACGACCTCGCCAACTGTGCCGCCAATCATCACTTGACCAAGGGGTTGCGGCACCGCGTAACTTTTGCTGTCGTTCATACGGCCACGCATATACGGATCCAAACTCAAATAATGGTGACGCACCAAGACTTGGTTTTCCGTGAGGGCGGGCGTTTTAGTGATCACCAACTTGAAATTGCTGGTAGTCGCCTCGCCTTGGGGTCGGTTGTCTAGTAAGAGTTGTTGGTTGTCATGCATAGTTGTCTCCGTAAGAATAATGATTAATCGGTTGAAATTTCGTGGTTAGATTGGTTGGGTTGGATGGCCCGAGGCACATATTTGAAAGTGCCTGTAGCGTGCGCACAAATATTGCCTTGCGCATCCAGCACAGTGCCCTCGGTAAATGCCATGCTTTTGCTACGGTGCAAAAGTTTGCCCTTCCCAATAAGTTGTCCGCGTGCAGGTTGCATAAAAGAGGTTTTCATCTCAATAGTCACAACGCCCATGGTTTTGTCTACGCTTCTCGCAGCAGTAGCCATCGTCACGTCTAAAAGCGCCATCAAAGCACCGCCGTGTGTCACATTGAAAGAATTCAAATGCGACTCCTCTGGCAAATAGCGCAACTCGGATTGGCCGTCTTCAAAAAACTCAATCTCAAAGCCTAAATGCTCGACAAAAGGGATGTAGGCGCCAAAACTTTCCTGCATAAGGTGCTTTCTTAAAAAGAGTCTTCGGCCATGTTGGCACACGTCATATCGCGTGCTTCTACAACATTGAGCCAGGCTGAAATTTTGGGTAATTCGTAGTGGAAGAAAAAGTGGGCGGCATGTCTGCGACCTATATTGGCAGCATTGTCTGAAAGACTGGCCAATTCAACTTCTAGCCATATCCAGGCCAAGACAGTGTGGCCAAACGCTTGCATATAGGGCACTGCGTTTGCCAGAGCCTCTGCAGGAACACCTGTACTCCATGCCATTTTGGTAGCTCGTCCTAAACGTTGAAGCGCTTGTGCCAAGGCATTGGCATGCACAGCTGTTTCTTTTCCTAATGGCAGGGCTCGCTCAATGGTGGCATTGATCCGATCTTCTAATAGCTGGAGACCTCTACCCTCTTCCATCAATACTTTACGCCCGAGCAAATCCAAA
>CAIRQX010000137.1 GCA_903880855.1 uncultured Burkholderiales bacterium
ACAACGCACCCGCAGTTACCCACATCTTGGCTGAGTTCGTCGCCACCCACCCATCCAAAGGCTGGTCTGACGCCGTCGACCACGAAGCGCACCGCACTTTTTTAAACTGGTTAGGCTGCGCGATTGGCGCTAGCGACCATACTGCTGCGCGCGCTGCTTTGGCAGCAGTCAATATGTTGCAGCCAGCACCACAAGCCAGCATCGCCGGACGCAAAGACCGCGTCGACATGGCCAGCGCCGCGTTGATCAACGGCATCACCTCACACACCTTTGACTTTGACGACACCCACCTCAAAACCATCATCCACCCAGCAGGTCCAGTGGCTTCGGCGCTTCTGCCCTTGGCGGAACATATTGGCGCAACCGGACGCGAAGTGATCGACGCATTGGTACTCGGCATCGACGTCGCTTGCCGCATGGGCAACACCGTCTACCCTGAACATTACGACCGCGGTTGGCACATCACCGGCACCACCGGCATGCTGGGTTCTGCTGCTGCTTGTGCGCGTTTGCTCAAACTCAACACCCAACAAACCGCTATGGCTTTGGGCATTGCCGCCTCGCAACCCATTGGCTTGCGCGAACAATTTGGCACTATGACCAAGCCCTTTCACCCTGGCGGTGCAGCGCGTGCGGGCTTGATGTCTGCACTGATGGCCAAACACGGTTTCACTTCAAGCGGAAAAGCGCTCGAAGCGCCACGCGGCTGGGCGCAAGTGGTCTCGTCCAAATACAACTGGAACGAAGTCACTGATGAACTTGGCAAACGATTTGAAATCAGCTTCAACACTTACAAGCCCTTTGCATGTGGCATCGTGATCCACCCCAGCATCGACGCGTGTGTGCAATTGCGCGAGCAAGGTGTCAAAGCCGAAGACGTGGAACGCATCGAATTGCGCGTGCATTCTTTGGTGCTCGAACTCACTGGTAAAAAAGAACCAGCGAACGGCTTGCAAGGCAAGTTCAGCGTCTACCACGGGTGTGCGGCGGGCTTGATCTTTGGCCGTGCAGCGGAAGAAGAATTTGACGACCATATCGTCACCCGCGAAGACGTGGTCGCCCTGCGTCGCAAGGTGCAAGCCACGGTAGACAACAGCATCCGCGAAGAAAGCGCTGACGTCACAGCCATCCTCAAAGACGGTCGCAAGATTCACGTATTTGTCGAGCATGCGATTGGCTCTGTGCAACGTCCTATGACCGATGCCGCCTTGGAAGCTAAATTCCATGGCATGAGCGATGCGGTGATTGGTGCAGACAAAACCAACGCGCTACTTAAAGCGTGTTGGAACTTGGGACATGCGGCTAATGTGCAGGCCTTGGTTGCACTTACACAGGCTTGATATATGACGACACCCAATGCAAATAAAGTCGGCCTGGTCGGATTAGGCGCCATGGGCTCAGGCATGGCAGCTTCTTTGCGGCGTGCTGGCTTCGACGTGCACGTGTTCGATGTGCGCCAAGAAGTCGCCGACAAATTTGCCAAAGATGACGGACACGCCTGCAAAAGCGTCGCTGAACTCGGCGCTGTATGCGACGTGGTGGTGAGCGTGGTTGTTAACGCGGCGCAAACCGAAGCCGTGTTGTTTGGCCCCAATGGCGACGGCACAGGATGCGCCGCCGCTATGCGTGCAGGTAGTGTGTTTGTGATGTGCTCCACCGTCGACCCTAATTGGTCGGTAGCGCTTGAAGCTAAGTTAGAAAAACTTGGCCTCCTCTATGTAGACGCACCCATCTCCGGCGGCGCAGCCAAAGCCGCCAGTGGCGAGATGACCATGATGACCGCCGCCAAACCCGCCGCCTATGCCAAATGCGAAGCCATGTTGAATGCGATGGCGGGTAAGGTCTACAAATTGGGTGACTATGCTGGGGCGGGTAGCAAAGTCAAAATCATCAACCAATTGTTAGCGGGTGTACACATTGCAGCCGCTGCTGAGGCTATGGCCTTGGGTTTGCGCGAAGGCGTCAATCCAGACGCTTTGTACGACGTCATCACCCACAGCGCTGGCAACAGTTGGATGTTTGAAAACCGCATGGCCCATGTGCTGGCTGCGGACTACACGCCTCTATCTGCCGTCGATATTTTTGTGAAAGATTTAGGGCTTGTGCTGGACATGGCGCGCGCTAGTAAATTTCCGCTTCCACTTTCTAGCACTGCGCACCAAATGTTTATGCAAGCTTCGACAGCGGGTTTTGCCAAAGAAGACGACAGCGCGGTGATCAAAATATTCCCTGGTATTGAATTGCCGTAAGCGAAAAAATAAATGTCCAAACCACTTCTATTAGGCTGTATTGCCGACGACTTCACTGGCGCTACCGATTTAGCCAACAACTTGGTTCGTGCGGGTATGCGCGTGGTTCAAACGATTGGTGTTCCTAACGCCCCCCTATCGGCTGAAGTAGACGCCGTAGTCGTTGCTTTGAAATCGCGCACCATTTCGCCACAAGACGCTATCGACCAATCGCTGCAAGCTTTGCAGTGGTTGCAAGGCCAAGGGGCCCAACAGATTTATTTCAAATACTGCTCTACCTTCGACAGCACAGCACAAGGCAATATCGGTCCTGTCACAGAAGCTTTGATGCATGCGCTTCAAACCGACTTCACTATCGCAACCCCTGCGTTTCCAGACAACGGACGCACGGTTTTCAAGGGCTACTTGTTTGTTGGCGATGTGTTGCTCAACGAATCTGGCATGCAACACCATCCGCTTACGCCCATGGTGGACGCCAACTTGGTGCGTGTGATGCAAGCACAATGCAAAAGCAAGGTGGGTTTACTCAGTCACAAAACTATTGCGCAAGGCACTGCATCCATTGGCCAAGAAATTACTAATTTAAAACAACAGGGTGTTCGCATCGCCATCGTCGACGCTGTCTCTAATGACGACCTCATGCGTTTAGGCCCTGCTCTCAAAGGCATGCCTCTGGTGACGGCGGGTTCTGGTGTGGCAATTGGTCTTCCACAAAACTTTGGTCTCTCGCCGACACCGCAAGCAAGCGTATTGCCAAAAGCTTCTGGTCTGCAAGCGGTGGTCTCAGGCAGTTGTTCGCAAGCCACCAATCGACAAGTGGCACATTTCAAAGCGTCTGATCGTCCCACCTTCTTGATAGACCCTTTGCATTTACAAGGAAGTTGGGAAGACTTAGTTCAGGAAGCACTTGCTTGGGCCCAAGGCCATTTGTCGACTGGCCCTGTGTTGATGTATTCCACCGCCACGCCTGAGTCCGTGCAAGCCGTGCAATCGCAACTCGGTGTTGAGGCTGCTGGACATCAATTAGAACAAGCCTTGGCCGCCATTGCACATGGATTACTACAACAGGGTGTTCACCAATTGGTCTTAGCTGGCGGCGAAACATCTGGCGCATGTGTGCAAGCTCTATCGATTGAACAACTACAAATCGGTCCGCAAATTGACCCTGGTGTGCCTTGGTGCCATGCGCACACACCGATGGGGGGGGTGCACATTACTTTGAAGTCCGGCAACTTTGGTACCGATGACTTCTTCACTAAAGCTTTTAACTTTTTGTCGCAACAGCCATGACCGCATTGACCACTTCATCTGCACTTAGCGAATCAAACGCCCGAGAAGAAATTTGCCGCGTTGGCAAAAGCTTGTTCGATCGTGGCTATGTGCACGCCACGGCAGGCAATATCAGCGTGCGTTTAGAACACGGTTTTTTAATTACACCTACCGATGCGTGTTTGGGATTTTTAGATCCTGCAAAGTTGTCTCTACTAGATGTCCATGGACATCACGTAAGCGGTGACGCTCCTAGCAAAACAATTGCCTTGCACAAACGTATCTACGAAGCAGCTGTTGCATTTGATGCAGAAACACACTGCGTGATTCACACGCACAGCACGCACTGCGTGGGCTTGACATTGGCTCACAAAAACTTTCAAAATGAAACGCGCAGCAGCTTTGCTAGCGCTCAAGAGTTGTTGCCCGCTATCACACCCTACTTCGTGATGAAAGTCGGCCATGTGCCTGTGATCGACTATCACAGACCAGGTGCGGTCGAGGCCGCTGAAGCAGTCGCGCAAACCATTACAAGATACGGCGAACAAGGAACCCCTGTTCGCGCTGTAATGTTGTCGCGCCTGGGGCCCAATGTGTGGCACCACTCTCCAGCATCCGCCATGGCTGTTTTGGAAGAACTTGAAGAGACAGCCAAGTTGGTGTATCTGGCAACAGGCCCCATCACACCGCTTACTCCTAAGCAAATCCAAGAGTTGCGCGAAACTTTTGATGCCAAGTGGTAGCCGCCACACCTACCTAATTACTTAGTTGCTTGATCAACACCATTTTCTGAATCTATTTTTTTAGGTACCTATATGCCTCAATTTGCAGCCAATTTGACGATGATGTATCCAGAACTCCCATTTTTAGACCGCTTTGAAGCGGCAGCAAAAGATGGATTCAAAGCCGTAGAGTTTTTATTTCCCTATGCCTATACCCCAGAAGAACTGGCCGCACGACTCAAAGCTAATAATTTGCAACAAGTGTTGTTCAATGCACCTCCCGGTGGCACTAATCCCTCAAGCATCGACCAAGCATGGAATAGCAACACGCGCGGTACTGCCAGCATTCCAGGGCGAGAAAAAGAATTTCAACAAGGCGTTGAAATGGCATTGCGATATGCCGAGGCACTGCACTGCCCGCGTATCCATGTGATGGCAGGCTTGTTAGGCGTTGGACACACCCATGCCAGCAACCACGCCACCTACGTCAACAACCTAAAGTGGGCTGCAGCGCTCGCCGCCAAGCAAGGCTTAGATGTGTTGATAGAACCTATCAACACCCGCGATATACCTGGCTTTTATTTAAACCGCCAAGACCAAGCGCACAGCATTATTGAGGAAGTAGGCGCGCCCAATCTCAAAGTGCAAATGGACCTGTACCACTGCCAAATCGTCGAAGGCGATGTCGCCATGAAAATCCGAAAATACCTTCCTACAGGGCGCGTAGGGCATTTTCAAATTGCTGGTGTCCCGGAGCGGCATGAACCCGATATCGGCGAGATCAACTACCCCTATTTATTTGGTGTGATCGATGAAGTCTCTAAGGCCTGCAACTGGCAAGGCTGGGTGGGGTGTGAATACAAGCCTAAACTGGGTGGGCAGCCTGGAGGGACAAGTGCGGGATTGGTTTGGCTGCCTAGGAAAACTTAGATTGAATATCGCGCAACATGCGTCTGATTTGTGGTGACTTAATTGAAGGAACATCAAAAACAGTCATACCAGTATGTTTATTGATGCTCTTTTTTAAAAATCTAGCAGTTTCCTCGTTAACGGTATCTTTTTCGTTATCTACTGTGATCATGTGATAACTATCACCCAAGTAAATAAGTTCTTTGTCAATTGATTTTATTTTTTTGAACACCCATTCTGCATTATGGATATGAACGACCTCGTCATCTACCGCGTGGATGATCAAGCAAGGGCAAATGGTCATTTGGATATTTTTTCGAGCTTCTTTAACTAGTAATTGGCCTTGCTTGATCTGACCGTAGGTCAACTTATCCGCCCCAGATTCAGATATGTGATGCGATTTCATCAAAGATCGAACAGCAGAACGCATTTCCTCATTTTTGATACCAAAAGGTTCAGTTTCCTTGAGTTCATATCGCCCAATAAAAGGCAACCAAGCTGGCAATTGGAGTAGGAATCGATACCACGGCATAGCCCAACCATCAAAAGCTAGGGCTGTTGAGAGCAATACCATTCCGGCCAAGTTGTTTTCTTGCTTTTGCGCTAGAACTAAGCCAAGCACTGCGCCCATCGATAAGCCAACTAACGAGACAGTTGCGTATTTTTTTTGCAAGCTCCAGAGTTGATTTTGCGCTTGCCCAACCCAACTACTCCAGTCCTGTAAATCGGATTCAAAGGTATAGCCATCAATGCGAGGAACTACCACACTAAATCCTAATGCGTGAATATCTTTCACCAACCGCTGAAGTTCTAAGGCATTTGCACCGAGACCATGTAACATCATCACGCAGTGTTCACCACCTTCAAGGTGTATTAAATGTGTTGTAGATTGAGGTTGAAGCATGTGTATTAAAAATTCGAAAAATTGGGTCCGGCATTCACTTAACAATTCTGTAAGCGGAGCCTTACTAATCTTATTGATAGCTTTTTTGATTCGGCTAGGCATCCATCCATTGGTTGAACCTTACGCCCCATTTCACCTTTTCATCGTAGCTTGTACGGTTATTACCTTCTTTTATGGTTATAAGTTAGCCTTACTTTCCATTGCTTTGAGTATCGCACTAGGGGGTTATTATTTTGTCAAACCCTACCAAATTCTTGGCCCTCTTAACGAATTACATCCAACAGATTGGATTCAATTTTTTAATTTCTTTCTAGTCTCTGTTAGCGCCATCCTCTTCATAGAAAAACTTCAGCGTAATATATGTGAGCGCGATTTGCTCTTAAAAGTAATGCAGTCTCGATACCGTATCGAATTGATTAAAAAAAATGAATCACAGATCAGCTTAAACAAAAAAATTTAGAGTGCTCACCTATAACAACTCTTTCTCACTAGGTTCAAATAAAAACGAAAAAACCGACATCACAGCATGGGCCAATTTATTGCGATGCCTAAAGTAAGCATAGTTTGTTTCTAGTTTACTGCCTAAGGCTTTTTTAAAGGTGTAATGGGTTTCGCCCAATTCAATCTTTTCGTACTTTTTTTCAATAGCTAAATCTACCGCACGCATGACCAATGAAAAATAGACCCCGTGCTCTCTGCTGCAGTTTTGATCTAATCCAATGTATCCAGCCACCATAGTTTTATGGTTACAAATAGCTTGAATAAATCCCACCAATTGTCCGTTTAGATACGCTAGTACATAGTGACTCAAGGGCGAAGTGGATACAAAGTAATCTTTAGACAATGCGGCAAAATCTATAGAAGAACGCGAACAAGTCGACACATAGAATTCGTGAATTTCGCCAAGGTGTTTGCTGGGTAACCCTTGTGTGATCTCAAACCTAATCGCGGAAGAAACTTTTCGCTTACGCTGTAAATTTCTGCGACGACTAGCAGACAGACTAGCCCAAAAATTCTCTCGCACATACAAAATGGCTGCGGGAAAACCTTTTATCTGCACAAATCCAGGCGCAGGAAAATCAACTGGGAAACCTTTGATGGAGATCACACTGGCCAGTTTTCTAAGATGTTCGTAGACCGCTGGCATTAAATCAGGGGAAACGGTCCCATCAATTTGACCAAATGTGGAACAAGGATGTCCCACACATGCCATCCGAAAACCAGCATTGCCCAACAAGCGCTTCAACCACCCGTCTTCCAACATCGTGTTGAGCTTGAAATCCGTCAAGAAGTACGGCACAGTCGCGACCAATTCGCCTGCCCTGGTAGCCACTAAATAACCAAACTGAAAGCCTGGAATTTCGCGTTCTTTGGTGGCGGCGTAAAAAGCCTCACCCAGAACCTCTTGCGATAAAAAACCTGAGGGTGTTTCTGAAGTGTGATGCAGTACCAGTGGTTCGACCACACCCAACTCAACCGAACTAACCAACGTCATTACAGGCCGGCTTCGAGCACACTCCATACAAAGCCATGGAGTGGTTGATCAAGCGAAACCCATGCTGCTTGGCAATGAGTTCTTGTCGGTTTTCGATTTCTTCGTCGTTGAACTCAATCACCGAACCGCAATTTAAACAGACCAAATGGTCGTGGTGTCCGCCCTCATTCAATTCAAAGGTGGTTTTACCCGTTTCAAAATTGGTGGCGGCCAGCAAGCCTACCTCGGAGAGTTGGGTCAACACGCGGTAAACCGTGGCCAAACCCAAGTCGCCATCTTTGGACAAGGCTTCTTTAAATACATCCTCAGCGCTCAAATGGCGCTCTTTGCTCTTTTGAAAAATCTCCAGCACTGCCAAGCGCGGGGTGGTGATTTTTAATCCCTTATTTTTCAAAAGCGCTGAATTCGCTTCAATGTCCATGCTGACAACCTCTTGTTATTTGATCCAAAGCAAACTTTGTCTTTTTGCTTATGGGTAGATCATGCCAGATAGGGTAAAATTTTTGACGAATGCAAATCATTCCTATTTGCATTTTATGATGCCATGCCCCATTCTTCACCTTTAAAAAGTAACGCCACCGCCCTACGCACCCTAGAGGGTCTGCGTGTAGGTGAGTCGGCTTGCATTGTGTCGCTAAATGTTGAAGCAGACTTAAGCAAACGCTTCTCGGCTCTAGGGCTTCGCCCAGGTAACTGGGTCCGAGTTTTACGAAGCGCCAGCTTGGGCGGGCCCATGCATTTGCGTATAGGCACAACAGAATTGATTTTGCGCCGCCACGAAGCACGCAGTATTGCCCTAGCGCCATGAAACGTGTCGCCTTGCTGGGAATGCCGAATACCGGCAAGTCCACCTTGTTCAACCGATTAACGGGTGCGCATGCAAAAGTGGGCAATTGGCCCGGCCTTACCGTTGAACTATTGAGCGCCAAACTTTTGGTGGGTGAACAAATGGTTCAACTGATCGATTTACCAGGCATCTATGACATGCATGGTTTCTCCGATGACGAAAAAGTTGTCACTACATTTTTAGAAACGCAAACGACTGACCTTCTGGTAGTTTTACTCAACACCTCGCAACTTGACAGGCAACTCAACTTTGTGCAGCAAGTGTTGCAGCAACGCGTCCCCGTATTGCTAGTCATGAATATGGTGGATGAAGCACAAAAGCTTGGCATCCATGTAGATACGATAGGCTTAAGCGAACAACTAGGCGTTCCTGTCTGCTTGTTGTCTGCCAAATATGGACAAGGTATGGAACAACTCCTGCCGGCCATACGTAAAGTGCTCACTGCAACGTCGCCATCACACCCATCTGGTGTTGAAACCAACCATGTAGAACAAGCTTTTGGGCAATGCATCAGCGTGCCATCACAGGCGTCGCATGCGCTTACCGAGTCGTTAGACCGCGTTTTATTGCACCCTTGGTTTGGATTACCGATTTTCTTTGCGGTGATGCTGTTGGTGTTTCAAGGTGTGTTTGCCATTGGCAAACCTTTGCAAGATGCGACGGCATGGCTGTTGACGGAAGGTCGCACTTTGTTACTCGAACCGCTCATGGCGAGTTGGCCCACAGTTGTGCAAGGCCTTTTGTTAGATGGTCTATACAACGGGTTGAGTACGGTGGCGAGTTTTGTGCCACTCATTGTGTTGTTCTTTGTATTTATGGGCATAGTGGAAGACACCGGCTATTTGTCGCGTGCTGCGTATTTGATGGACGCCCTGATGTCACGCTTCGGTCTCGATGGTCGCAGTTTTGTCATGCTGTTAATGGGTTTTGGCTGCAATGTGCCAGCTTTGATGGGCACGCGTGTGATTCGCTCCAAGGGCTTGCGTTACTTAACGATGCTGGTCATTCCCTTTTCTTTATGCTCTGCCCGTATGCAGGTGTTTGTATTTTTTATTGCAGCGCTTTTTACAGCGACGCAAGCGCCGTGGGTCTTGTTCTCTCTGTATGTGATGAGCTTGTTGATGGCGATGTTGACCTCGTTGCTGTTCAAGAACCGCTATGTCAACAACGACGCATTCATCTTAGAAATGCCACCCTACCGCTTTCCGACACTAAGACAAATAGTCTTGCGTGGCTGGCAAGAGGTACGTCACTTCCTGCACCGCGCATCGCGCTTTATTGTGATCGGTGTGCTCTTGGTATGGGCATTGACTAACTTTCCCATAGGCGTGGGTGCGGGAAGTATTGATTCATGGGCTGGGCAGATGGGACAATTTATGGCACCCGTATTGAGCCCTTTGGGTATCAGCGCAGAATTAACAATTGCATTGATATTTGGTTTCGTTGCCAAAGAAATTGTGATTGGTTCTTTGGCTGTGATTTACGGGCTAGAAGGACAGATGTTGGTAGACACTATTACCAGCCATCTCCATTGGATGCAAGCCTACAGCTTTATGTTGTTTGTCCTTATCTATACGCCTTGTGTCTCGACGATTGCCACCATTCGCAATGAGACCAAAAGCCTCTGGTTCACCACCTTGTCTGTGGTGTGGCCTCTTTGTGCGGCATGGTGTGTGAGCTTTATTTTTTACGAAACGGCAACCTATTTTGTTAGAGCTTGATCATCTTTTTATCTTGTCAGCTATTGGCGCTTTGTTGATTGGCCTCTCCAAAGGTGGACTGCCAACGATAGGTATGTTGTCAGTGCCCATTTTGTCGCTGGCGATGTCACCCGTGAGAGCCGCTGTTTTGCTCTTACCCATTTACGTTATTTCGGATATTTTTGGCGTTTGGCTTTATCGTAAAAATTTCAGCGCCCGTAATTTAAAAATATTAATCCCTGCATCGTTGATAGGCGTATTCATTGGATGGCTAACCGCCTCTGTGACTTCTGATATCGCGATCAAGTTCGCGATTGGCTTTATAGGTATTGGCTTTTGCCTCAATATGTGGCTGCGGAAAACCTCAGATACACCACCTCAAGAGGCATCCCTCAAAAAGGGGATGTTTTGGGGTGCACTTTCAGGTTTTACGAGTTTTATCTCGCATGCAGGAGGCCCGCCGTTTCAAATCTATGTGTTGCCGCAAAAACTACCCAAGGCGCAATTTGCAGGTACTGCCACCATACTTTTCGCGATCATCAATTTCGCCAAAATTGTTCCCTACCAGAACCTCAGGCCTTACACCTATGAGGACCTTCTTGCTGCAGCCTATCTCATCCCTTTTTCAGTCATAGGCGCTATTGCAGGCGCTTATCTGACCAAGAAAATAGCTGATGTCTTATTCTTTCGGCTTATACAAATCGGATTGTTTATCGTTTCTTGTAAATTGGTTTTCGATGCAACTAAAAGTCTGCTTTAATTCAAGATAACAAACGAATACAGGGTTTTGTATGACAAATAGAAAATACCGCTATTACGATTTCATCGTCGCTGCTTTTGTCACTGTTTTGCTCTGCTCCAACCTGATTGGCGCCGGCAAAGCCGCTGAAGTTGATTTACCTTTCTTTGGCCACGTGATTTTTGGCGCTGGCATTCTTTTCTTTCCCATTTCCTACTTCTTTGGCGACATACTGACCGAGGTGTATGGATACGCCCATGACCGACGCGCTGTTTGGTGTGGGTTTGGTGCATTGCTATTTGCGGCCATCATGTCTAGCGTTGTCATTGCTCTTACTCCTGCGCCGGGTGAATACAACACGGCACTTCAAAGCGGACTAGAAGTCGTCTTTGGCAACACCTGGAGAATCATTGCAGCCTCTATGCTCGCCTTTTGGTCTGGCAGTTTTGTAAATTCCTATGTCTTAGCGAAATTAAAAATATGGACCGAAGGCCGCCATTTATGGGTGCGCACCATTGGGTCTACTGCCGTTGGCGAGTTGGTCGACTCAAGCTTGTTTTATGTGATTGCTTTTTATGGAATTTGGCCTACTGAGCAAGTGATATCGGTAGCCATTGTTCAATACATTCTCAAAACATCTTGGGAAATATTAGCCACGCCGCTTACCTACGCAGTGGTGAATTATCTGAAGCGCAAAGAAAATGAAGACTACTTTGACAGAGAAACTGATTTCACGCCGTTTAAAACCTCTGTCTAAATAGTTATCAAACCATCTAAAAAGTCTTAATTTAAGTAGTTTTTACTTCAACATGTCCGGAGCAAATGTCCGAGGCATGAAGAGCGCCAGCTCGGGAAATACAATCACGCCACACAAGACCACTAGCATAGGGATGAGCATGATCATCGTATCTTTAAGCGCAAACCTTAAAGGTACTTTAGCGACTGCGCACGAGATCATCAAACACATGCCATAAGGCGGCGTGATCAATCCAAATGCCAAAGAAACAATGCCAACAATCGCAAAGTGCACAGGATGCATACCGACCGATTCAGCAAGCGGTTGCAAAGTAGTCCCAACAATAATG
Organism: uncultured Burkholderiales bacterium; assembly: GCA_903880855.1. GTDB lineage: Bacteria > Pseudomonadota > Gammaproteobacteria > Burkholderiales > Burkholderiaceae_C > Limnohabitans. The sequence goes on from CAIRQX010000137.1 coordinate 11,920, forward strand.
ATGGCAGGAATAGCGTCTAAAAAACAACCCACAACCAAAAATGCACCAGCTATCAAAACTCCTACGCCTATTACCCCTAAACCCCAAGCTTGTACGTTAGAAAGCAACGCTTTAGGAATTTGATAATAAGCCAGTAACCAACCAAATACAGACGCTGTACCCACACAAAACAATGCTACGGCTGATAACCTACCAGTCTCCACTATCGCCTCCCATAACTGTGATGGGGTCAGTTCGCGATAGAAGAATAACGATAAAACAGCTGCATAAAGCACAGCAACTGCAGCAGATTCAGTAGCGGTGAAAAATCCCAACAAAATTCCACCCACAATGATCACTGGCGTCATCAATGCAGGAATGGAAATAGACGCTGACTCCACAATTTCAGAAAATTTTGCTTTGGGATACACCGGATAGTTGCGGCGCTTTGCGTAAGCATGCACAGTCAACATTTGTGCCACGCCTATCAATAAGCCGGGAACAATACCGGCCAAATACATTGCACCAATAGATGTAGAAATAACTCCACCCCATACCACCATCAAAATAGACGGCGGGATGATCACGGCCAGCACAGCAGAAACTGCAGTAATCGCGATCGAGAAAGACAAGTCGTAACCTTCTTTCACCTGTGCTTCAATAAATAACTTTCCTTGGCTTGCAGCGTCGGCAGTAGATGAGCCGGAAATACCAGCAAAAAACACAGAAAGTAGTACGTTGATTTGGGCAAGGCCTCCAGGGAAATGTCCCACTAGAGCACGCGACAAACGCATCAATCGATCTGTGATGCCTCCCACGTTCATCAAGTTAGCCGTCAACAAGAAGAAAGGTACCGCTAGCAAAATAAATGAGTTGTAGGACTTGAACATTTCGTTGAACAAGACCATAGGAGACAAGCGGGGCTCTATCAAAAGTACTGGCAAGGCAGATAAACCAAGCGCAAAAGCTACTGGCACCCGCAAAATTAGCAAAAGAAAAAAACCACCAAACAACACCAAAGCAGCCATGCCTGGCGATAAAACTACAGAGCTCATATTGTTCTTTTCTATTTCCTAAGAAATGCTAGGCAGGCGACGCATATCGCGCAAAGTACCGTCGATCAAAAACGCCAACCATAAGGCGCCACACAGGGGCCAAGCAATAAAAATCCACCACATAGGCATATCTGCTAATTCGGAAGATTGGTTCCAGCCAAACTGGGTAAATTCAATTCCCCAATATAAAACTACGGCAGCAAATGCAATGACAAATAGATTACTCACCATCTTCAAGAGAAGTGATGCCCTGGGCTGAAGACTAGGCCAAACATCCACATCAAAGTGCAAACCCTCGCGCACCCCTACTGTTGCGCCGATCATGACCATCCATATAAACATGAATCGACTCATTTCTTCAGTCCACATATAACGGGGAATCAACTCAGTAAATCGCGAAAAAATCTGCAAGCTGACGGGCACCATGAGTAACACCACGGTGACCGCCAAAATCCAAATTAAAAAACGGTGTATGCCGTCTAAAAATTTTTGCATGCTTTATTTCAGTGCGTTGATCTTGTTATAAATAACTTCAGCGCCTACCTCTTTGGCATAAGCAGCCATCACAGGCTCAACTAGCTTTTGCATCTGAGCACGCTCGGTAAATGTGATCATCTTTAACTTGCCTTCTTTGGCGTACTTATCCAACTTAGCCTGGTCCTCAGAAGACTCCACTTGACGTCCATAGGCACCTGCTTCTTTACCTGCTTTGACGATGGCGTCTTGCAACTCTTTAGGCAACTTGTTTAAAGTTTTGACAGAAAAGCACAGGGGACGAATTGTGATGGCATGTCGCGTCATCAAAATATTGGGGCCCACCTCGTAAAACTTCATAGCCTCTACGCCAGCTGCTTCGTTTTCACCCGCATTGATCACATTGTTTTGAATAGCGTTGTAGACCTCGTTATAGGCAATCACCGTGGGCGCCATACCAACAGCGCCAAATGTACGACTCCATATGGGCGCACCCTGCACACGGACCTTCAGGTTTTTCAAATCGGCAAGGTTAGCGGCAGACTTGTTTGAGAAAATATTGCGGACACCTCCGCCGGCATATCCGATCAACATCACCTCTGCTTTTTGCGCGACTTCGTCAGCAATGGGCTTGAGTAAATCTTGGTCTAGTACTTTGTTCCAGTGTGCAAGATCTGAGAACAGAAACGGCGCATCAATAAAAGGCGCCGCTTTTGAAAAAGTAGACATATGGGCTGGTGAGACGATGGCATAGTCCACCGCCTTGCCTTGATTCATGTAAGCAAAGTAGTCTTTTTCAAGACCTAGTTCACTGTTTTTGTGAATGACAAAATTAATGGGCTTGCCATAATACTTCTTCACCAATTCTTCAAAACGCACCATGGTCTTGGTGAAAGCATGGTCATCGCCAAATTGTGAGGCGCCATGCAAAGTGATGACTTGCTGGGCATAAGCCGCCCCAGTAAGGCTGGCGATGAGCAAAGCCCTAGATACGAATTTAAATAATTTCATACATGTCTCCTTATTCAGTTTTTTTACCAACGATAAGGATACGCGCAAGAAGGGCCCTTCTGCACTAGGGTTTTTATGGTGATTTGGCGCTATTTAGCAGGGCAAACACCCTAAATTCCTCAAACCAACTCAGATACTTCAATTAAATTCAAATCCGGATCACGCACATAGACAGACCTGATTTTTTGGGTTGCACCTGTTCTCATGACTGGGCCCTGCTCAATTGGCCAGTTATGCGCTTTTAATTGATTCACGACCTGATCTAACGGTATGGAAGAGATAAAGCATAAATCCAAGGCACCAGGCACTGGCAAATGTGCTTTTGGATCAAACTCTTTGCCGCGAACATGGAGATTGATTTTTTGATTTCCGAACCTAAAGGCTTTACGCGTAACTGAAGGTGTACCGCCTACAAAGCTCTCGAGTGTCATACCTAATATGCGCGTATAAAAATCAATACAAGCATGCTCATCGACTGTAGTGAGCACCAAATGGTCTAGATGACTTATCACGCTATTACCCCCTTTATTGCAAATATTAGCTCAGCAGGCATTGTTCAATATATTTATAGCAAATAAAGCAATATGGTTTAAAGTCAGTTTTATCTTTAAATATCACTTTTCGATTTATGCAGACCTTATCTCAATTGATCCAATCTCCCGGCCTTATTACTGCTCCAGGTGTTTACGATATGGTGTCTTTACGTTTGGCAGAGTCATACGGATTTGATGCTTTATACATGACTGGATTTGGCACGGTTGCTTCTCACTTGGGCTTACCAGATGCTGGACTCGCAACTTATAGCGACATGCTTAATCGAGTAGCAACGATGGCCTCCATGTCTAAAACTCCTCTTATAGCGGATGGTGACACAGGCTACGGAGGCTTATTAAACGTTCAACATACCGTAAGGGGGTATGAGCGTGCTGGGGCAGCTGCTATCCAAATTGAAGATCAAGAATTCCCCAAAAAATGCGGTCATACCCTAGGACGCCGCGTAATACCAATGGATGATATGGTGCAAAAAATAAAAGTGGCTGTTGATTCCCGTAGATCTAAAGATTTTCTGATCATTGCCAGAACAGACGCTCGAACCTCTTTGGGCCTAGATGAAGCACTCAGACGCGCTCAGGCTTATGCACGAGCTGGAGCAGATATTTTATTTGTTGAATCGCCTGAATCTATTGATGAAATGAAGCAAATAACAAAGCATGTCAATAAACCGCTTATCGCCAACATGGTAGAAAAAGGAAGAACACCTATCTTGAGTCAACAGGAGTTACTTGATATTGGTTACAAAATAGCTATTTTTCCAGTTACCTCGCTGCTAGCTTCTGTCCAAGCCATGTCTGATGTGTATCAAAACTTCAAAAACACTGGCTCTTCTAAAAATGGGACTACGTCGTTATACGACTTCACAGAACTTACGAAACTTATGGGATTTCAAGATGTTTGGTCTTTTGACGAAAAATATGGCGGGCCTAGTCAGCCAAATAAATAAAGGATTTATATGGTGTCTATTTTTAAAACTTTATGCATTGCAATTGCATTTACATTCAACTTTTATTTGATTGCGCAAGCACAAATACCCTATCCCAGCAAACCCATCCGATTAGTTGTTCCGTTTACCCCAGGTGGTGTAACAGATACAAGCGGACGATTAATCGCTGAACAACTTTCCAAAAAACTAGGGCAACAAGTTATCGTCGACAACAAGTCTGGTGCATCTGGAAATATTGGTACTCAATTGGTGGCATCAGCAGAACCTGATGGCTACACCCTATTACTAGCCTTTGATGGCACGATGGTTATCAACCCTCATGTATTTGAAAAAGTACCTTTTGATACTATGAAAGACTTTGCATCAATTGGGAAAATTGGTGATGCCGTATTGATTTTGGTGGCGCATCCAGGACTGAATGCCAAGACACTCAAAGAGGTTGTCTCTTTATCGCAATCTCAAAGTGGAGGCCTTTCCTATGGCACCTCAGGAACTGGCGGTACTCCTCACATAGCTGGAGAACTATTAAAACTTAAAACAAATGCCAATTTAATTCATGTGCCATACAAAGGCGGTGGACAAGCAATGACCGACGTACTAGGCGGCAATATTCCCTTGGTCTATACAGCTATTGCAGGTGCGATCCAACACGTCAAGTCTGGCAAGTTACATGCTGTAGCTGTATCGAGTGGCCAGCGGGCCAATTCATTACCGCAAGTACCTACATTTATTGAAAGTGGTGTTGCTGATTTTGAAATTAATTCTTGGGTAGGGTTGATGGCACCCTCTAAAACTCCTAAAGCCATTTTAGATAAATTAAATTCTGAGCTAAATGCTGTTTTATCTGACACAGATATTAGAGAACGACTCAATGCTTTAGGCATTACTGCTATGCCTGGTAGCGCACAAAAATTTGGCGACGAAGTAAAACGCGATTTAATTCGCTACGGGCAAGTTGTGAAATCTGCTGGGATCAAGTCAGAATAAAAGGCATTTGTTCTTTTTAACGTAGGCCCTATGTTTTCTTTTATAGTCCAACGACTGCTACAAGCTGTCATCGTGATGGTGTGTGTTGTATTTGTTGCATTTCTATTATTCCAATACGTTGGCGATCCTGTTCTTTTTATGCTCGGGCAAGATGCAACTGCAGACCAAATCATAAATTTAAGAAAAGACCTTGGATTAGACAAATCTTTTGTCATTCAGTTTTTCAACTTTTTAATCAATGCCGCTCAAGGAGAATTTGGAATCAGTTTGCGGCAAGGTGCGAAAGTTTCTAGGTTAATTGGCGAGCGCTTGCCAGCAACGCTTGAGTTGGCATTTGTCGCTGCCGGGTTAGCTTTATTGGCCGGTATTCCCATGGGGGTTTATGCGGCCCTAAAACGCAATACATGGATGAGTCAATTACTCATGACGGTCTCTTTAATCGGCGTATCGCTTCCTACGTTTTTAATTGGTATTTTATTAATTCTTTTCTTTTCTGTTTTGCTCGGATGGTTTCCCAGTTTTGGCCGAGGCGATGTCATTCGTTTGGGATGGTGGAGCACTGGCTTACTCACTGCGAAAGGCTGGCACCATATTGTTCTGCCTGCCTTGACTTTGGCAATTTTTCAGCTGACTTTAATCATGCGACTGGTCAGGGCAGAAATGTTAGAAGTTTTAAGGACTGACTATATTAAGTTTGCCCGCGCCCGTGGACTGTCAAATAGTGCCATCCATTTTGGCCATGCGCTTAAAAATACCTTAATACCCGTCATGACTATTACGGGATTGCAGCTTGGCGGTTTAATTGCTTTCGCCATCATCACCGAGACAGTATTTCAATGGCCCGGAATGGGTTTGTTATTCATACAAGCAGTCACCTATGCGGATGTTCCAGTCATGGCTGCATATTTGTGTTTGATTGCACTGATATTTGTAGTGATCAATTTGATTGTGGATTTGCTTTATTTCGCCGTAGATCCAAGGCTTCGCATTGGTAAGTTGGGGGGGCATTCAACATGAGGAATCCCATTGGACATTGGCTCAATAGCGATATTGGCCATAGCTTCAAAGCATCTAAAACTGCCACAAGTGCTGCTGTCATTGCTTTTATGTTTATTTTTTGCGCCATATTTGCCCAATGGGTCGCACCCACCAATCCATTCGATCCTGCCAGCCTGGACTTGATGGATGCGCGTTTGCCACCTGCTTGGATAGAAGAAGGTAGTCTTAAATATTTACTAGGTACAGACGACCAAGGGCGAGATATTTTGTCCGCATTGATATATGGGGCACGTATTTCTTTGATAGTAGGATTAGCCTCTGTCGCGGTGTCACTATGCGTTGGTGTGAGCCTAGGACTGTTGGCTGGATTCAGAGGGGGATGGATAGACACCTTCCTAATGCGACTATGCGACGTCATGCTTTCTTTTCCAGCTATTTTGGTAGCCTTACTTATCGCCGGTGTTGGACGCGCCCTACTTCCCCAAGCAGATGAATCTTTGGCATTTGGCGTTTTGATTGTGTCGATTTCTCTTACTGGATGGGTGCAATATGCGCGCACTGTGCGCGGAACCACTTTGGTAGAACGCAATAAAGAGTATGTGCAAGCAGCGCGTGTCACGGGTGTAGCACCTTTCAGGATCATGGTGCGCCATGTTTTGCCTAATGTGCTCGGACCTGTCATGGTCTTAGCCACCATTCAAGTAGCAACAGCGATCATCACGGAAGCCACTTTGTCTTTCTTGGGTGTTGGCGTACCACCTACGTCTCCTTCGCTGGGAACTTTGATTCGCATTGGTAACGACTTTTTATTTTCAGGCGAATGGTGGATCACCATATTCCCAGGCATCACCTTGGTGCTCATAGCCTTGTCCGTCAACTTACTAGGTGACTGGCTTCGCGATGCACTCAACCCACGCCTACATTAAAAATCTCCAGCGTATGCATACCCGAGTCTGTTGACGATGAAATTACTAGAACTCAAGAGTTTGGTAGTCGAGATTCCAAGTCGACATGGGACCTTGCGCGCACTCGACGGTATTTCTTTTGAAATAGCCCCGGGAGAAATTTTAGGAGTAGTCGGCGAATCTGGTGCAGGCAAATCACTTACGGGGGCATCCATCATTGGATTACTAGAACCCCCGGGGCGTGTTGCTAGCGGAGAGATTATCTTTAAAGGCCAGCGCATCGATAACTTATCTAATGACCAAATGCGCAGCATTCGTGGGCGCAGGATTGGTGCTATTTTTCAAGACCCGCTGACATCGCTCAATCCCTTGTACTCGATAGGCAAGCAGCTTACCGAAACCATTCAAACCCATATCCGTATGTCGGATGCCAAAGCGCGTCAACGTGCAATTGCACTATTACAAGACACCGGAATTCCAGCTGCTGCTGAACGCATTGACCATTACCCACATCAATTTTCTGGTGGCATGCGTCAAAGAGTCGTGATTGCATTGGCCTTAGCCGCAGAGCCAGAACTCATCGTAGCGGATGAGCCTACTACCGCATTGGATGTTTCTATACAAGCACAGATCATTGGGTTATTAAAAAATATTTGTAAACAAAAGGGGGCGGCAGTGATGTTGATCACCCACGATATGGGTGTGATCGCAGAGACCTGTGACCGTGTTGCAGTCATGTATGCAGGCCGTATTGTGGAGATAGGCCCTGTCCACCAAGTTATCCACCAACCTCAACATCCCTACACCGTTGGTCTGATGGCCTCCATTCCTGACATAGATATCGACCGAGAACGGCTCAACCAAATTGATGGCTCCATGCCACGTTTAAATGCCATACCTGCGGGTTGTGCTTTTAATCCAAGATGCTCCGAAGTATTTACAAAATGCAAACAGGCTAAACCAGAATTGAAAACAGTAGATGGCTTACCCCATACTGAAGTGGCATGTTGGCTGCAGGGCGATTTAACAAGGAGTGGTCTATGAACGCTTCTAATCTATCTAGCGCCTCTAAAGGCGCATTAGTTATTGCAAATGATTTAGCCAAAACATTTGATGTATCTGCCCCATGGCTAACCCGTTTCATTGAACGTAATCCACGTCAACTCCTAAAAGCAGTCGATGGCGTCAGCTTCCAGATCGAAAAAGGCACAACATTAGCTCTGGTCGGCGAGTCGGGTTGCGGTAAAAGCACAGTGGCGCGATTACTTGTTGGTTTGTACGAACCAACACGTGGCGGATTTACTTTTGATGGACAAGATGCACACGCTGCTTTTAAATCTGACAACGCGAAAGCAATGCGTCGACGCATTCAAATGATTTTTCAAGATCCTTATGCCAGCTTAAATCCACGTTGGACAGTCGCAAACATTGTTGGAGAGCCTTTGCATGAACATCAACTTGTGGAGGATGAGGGAGAGCTTCAAGCCCGCGTCACCGAGTTATTGCAATCTGTAGGCTTATCAAGCCAGGATATGTCTAAGTACCCACACCAATTTTCAGGCGGTCAACGACAACGTGTATCTATTGCCCGCGCGCTTGCTACTGCACCAGATTTTTTAGTATGCGATGAGCCCACCTCTGCTCTAGACGTCAGCGTGCAAGCCCAAGTGCTCAACATCATGAAAGACTTACAACGTGCACGCGGTCTTACTTATCTATTTATTTCACATAATTTAGCTGTGGTGCGGCATGTCAGTGACAAGGTAGGGGTCATGTATCTAGGGCAACTGGTGGAATTGGCTGACAAGCATTCCCTGTTCAGCAATCCACAACACCCTTACACCCGTATGTTGTTAGATGCAATTCCTAAACTCAAAGACACTGGGCGCGCACGGATACCTGTACAAGGTGAAGTACCGAATCCGCTTAATCCACCTTTGGGCTGTAGTTTTCACCCGCGCTGTCCCCTAGTAAATGCACGCTGCAAGATTGAGCGACCTTCTCTAAAAAATTTGAATGGCATTCAAATAGCTTGCCATGCCGTAGAAGAAGGTCGCAATTAGTCTTGTTGCTAAGAGGTAAGCTATTTCACATTGACGTAATACATTTTGGGCGCATCATTTGAGTTGTGCGACATCGTGATGTTTTGCTTCATAGCCCAAGGACGCATTTGGTGGTGTAGTGGGATATAAAGAACTTCATCGCGTGTCAAAGTTAAGGCTTCTTTGATGATGGCGTCGCGTTTGTTTTTATCGGTTTCGCCCTTCATGGCTTCTACCAATGCGTCAAGTTTGGCGTTGTTAGTTTTTGAGAAATTAAAACTACCATCTGCTCCTTGTGTTCGCGTCATCACCAATGATTGCAATGAATACTGCGCGTCGTAATTGGCAACGCCCCAACCCAGCATATAGGCGCTTGAATCAAAGTTTTGTACTTTCGCTATAAAAGGACCAAAGTTCATCGCATTGAGTTTGGCTTTGATACCCGCCTTAGCCCACATGTTGATAATCGCTTGGCAAACCTCTTCATCGTTCACATAGCGGTTATTGGGACAATCCAACGTGAACTCAACGCCATTAGGGTATCCGGCATCAGCAAGTAATTTTTTAGCACTATCAATATCAGCAGGCTGAACCTTGTCTAAGTCTGCAGAGTATCCATTGACACCTGGCGCGACCATGATGCTTGCGGGTAAAGATAGGCCTCGCATGATGCTGCGCTGTATCGCAACACGGTCAATTGAAACACTCAATGCTTTGCGCACGCGCACATCTTTGAATATGTTTTTACCCTTAGGCCCATATTTCAATTCTTCGCTACCTTGGTCTAAGGCTAAAAAGATAGTACGTACCTCGGGGCCATCCAGAACAGCGAGGGAAGGCGTATTGCGTAAGCGTGCAACGTCTTGGGTAGGCAAGTCTGTCACGGCATCTACATTGCCAGCTAACAAAGCTGCAACGCGGGTAGGGTCAGATTTAATAGGGGTATAAACCACATCGGTCACATTACCTTGCAACTTATCCCACCACCCTTTATTTGCAGTCATCACTAACTTTTGGTCAGGCTGCCACTCCTTGATGATGTAGGGGCCTGTGCCATTGGTATTGGTAGAGGCATGGGTGATTTCTTTGGCTTTGTAATCTTGGATTTTTTCAGACTTGTTTTTGACACACCACACTTTGCTCATGATGAGAAAGGTGGTGAAGTTATTCAATAAAGTGGGATTCGGTTTGTCAGAGATCACATCTACTGTGTAGTCATCTATCTTTTTAATCTCTTTGACACCACCTACATAAATTTGCATCGTGCCCTGGGGTTGGCGAATTCTGTCAAAAGAAAAGAGGACGTCATCTGCTGTAAAAGGTGTTCCATCGTGGAACTTCACGTTTTTGCGCAAATTGAAACGAACAGTGGTCGGGCTAGTGCTTTGCCAACTTGTAGCTAAAGCAGGCTCTACCTTGTAATTTTTATCAAAACGCACCAAAGGCTCATATGCGTGGCTCACCATGTTATTGGTAGTCGCATGGTTTTGGGCATGCGGATCCAGCGTCAAAATATCGTTTTGCGCTGCCCATTTAAGCTCAACTGCAGATGCGGTGTGAATTGATAAAAAAGCGGTCCCAACTGCGACTATTAATGCCAGTGGACGAATGGCTGCAAGAATGCGTATGTACATGCTATATCCTGTCTAGATTGAATGACAAAATCATTCTATAGACAATAAAACCAATCCACAACCAGAGTTACACCTTTGCAAGACGACATCACCCCCCTTTGCGCAGACGAACTCTCTAACGCAATCCACCGCCGCAACATCTCTTGTCGCGAGGTGATGAGCGCCTATTTAGCCCGTATAGATAGGCTTAACCCTATCTTTAACGCCATCGTCAATATCGCTGATGAAGATTCTTTGCTTTCCCTAGCAGACATTTGCGATTTGGAATTACTAAATGGGCAGTCAAGAGGTTGGTTACATGGCATACCGCAGGCCATTAAAGACGTGGCATCTGCCTCTGGCTTTCCCACCACATTGGGTAGCCCGCTTTTAAAAGACGCTATGGCCAAAACAGACTCGATCATGGTCTCGCGTATGAAAGCGGCAGGATGCATCGTCATCGGTAAAACCAATATGCCTGAATTGGGCTTGGGCTCACACACCTTCAATGAAGTTTTTGGTGCAACTCGCAATGCATGGGACACAAGTGTCAGCGCTGGGGGAAGTAGTGGCGGTACTGCAGTCGCCTTAGCGCAGCGGTTATTGCCATTAGCAGACGGATCTGACTTTATGGGGTCTCTACGCAACCCTGCAGCTTGGAACCACATTTTTGGAATGCGCCCTAGCCAAGGGCGCATTCCCTTAGGTCCTGGTAACGATGTATTTCTGTCCCAACTGGTAACAGAAGGCCCGATGGCGCGTAATGTCAAAGACTTGACTAAATTACTCGAAATTCAATCTGGCTTTGACCCTCGCTTACCTTTATCTCTCTCATCTCAATTTCATGCACACGAGAGCGGAGCGAAAGCAGAAGCGCTCAAAGGTTTGCGCATTGGTTGGTTAGGTGATTTATCTGGTCATTTGGCGATTGAAGATGGCATCTTAGAAATTTGTGAACAAGCGCTTCATCGCATGGCTTCTGCGGGAGCCATCGTTTTACCCATGGGTTTGGGATTTGATACTGACAAGCTATGGGATTGCTGGCTATCTTGGCGACGCGCTTTAGTGGGTCCTCGTGTCACCGCTTTGATGGGGTTCCCTCATGCGCGAGACCACATTAAACCTGAGGCTCTTTGGGAATATGACCATGCACAAGGTATGTCTTACACCGAGTTTTCACAAGCCAGCCAAACGCGAACCAGTTTTTATCACCACATGCTAAGGATGTTTCAAACAGAAGTGGATGTGATTGCGATGCCAGTCGTGCAAACATGGCCTTTTGCGATTGAGAAGCGCTGGCCTTCACATATTGGCAGTCGCAAAATGGATACCTATCACCGATGGATGGAATCCACTATTTACGCCACCCTGGCCGGTTTACCCGCCATCAGTGTTCCTGCTGGTTTTCACCCTATGCAAACTTGGCCGATGGGATTGCAATTGATTGGACCCCCGCAAGGTGACAGCCTTTTATTAAAAGTGGCATCAGCATATGAAGACACATCATTAGAGCTGATGAAAACAACTCCAACAAACGTTATCTTGACATCAAATTGAGTGAGCAAATAAAAAGCCCAAACCCATCGCAGTTCCGTATACCAAATGACTGGATAAAGAAATCAAACAAGCCTTTTTTGGATTTGGTGTGAGCTTTCCCATAACTCCCTTGCCCATACAGGGCATGAAATAAAACCAAGGAACCACCACACTAACTGCACCGAATAGGAAACCGTCGGCTAGCGTAGGCTCAATAACCTGATCGATCATCAGTACCAAATAAATAACCGCATACATCATGCTGACAAAGTAATGCACGATCCAACCAAGAAGCAATTCGTTTGCAACGGAAGGTTCGTTATCAATAGTCGGGTGATACATGGTTCCTCTTTTTAAAGTAAGAACAAACCATCGTCCCACCATGGCCCAATTCGTAGCAGGTATGCCAGTCATACGCTTTAATATTTGCTGCCAAGCATCCATAGCGAGGCAAGCGATCACACCCGCTAAAAATATAGCCATGACTTCATTGTTCATAAGAACTCCTTTAATTGAATCATCTCACAAGCTAAAGAGAAATTTCTAAATATTGGCGGACTCAATAGTCTCTGTCGTAAATTCAGCTGGAAGAATAATCTCTAGCAACTCGACATCATCCGACCAATCCATTACGGCGTGCTGTATACCGGGCGGCTGTATCCAACTTTAAATGACTGACAGCGAATTTTTGTAGAGTTCTTAGCATAATTTAATTTGCCTGTATGTTGTTATCAATTGCCAATTGACGCCACAGTGGTATCTCAGTCGCAATAATCTTTGCAAATTCATCTGATGTATTGCTAACAGGAGTGACAGACATTGCATTCAACTTCTTTTGTACATCCGTCATTTCAACCACTTTAGCCACACCATCTTGCAAAATTCGAATGGTCTCTGAAGGGGTTCCAGCAGGCGCAAGTAAACCAATCCATAAAGAAAATTTGATATCAATCCCCAGCTCCACCATGGTGGGGATGCTTGGATACTCTTTCATACGTTTAGAAGACGTGACTGCTAGTGCTTTAACTCGCCCACTTTGCAGGCCAACAAATGCAGGGCCTGCATCAGCGAGAGTCATCGTTACATCACCTGACATGACTGCAGTGACAGAGTCGTTAGCACCTTTGTAAGGAATATGGGTAAATTTAGCACCCGTCTTACGGTTAAAAAGTTCAGTAATGAGCTGGAAAGATGCTGAACTTGCAGCATAGTTGGATTTATCAGGATTTTGCTTTGACTGGTTCACTAACTCTTGAACCGTTTTAGCTGTGTTGTTAACGTTGACAAGCATGACTAATGGTGAATCACTCACAAAAGAAATAGGCGTGAAGTCTTGAGGGCTATAAGGAAGCTTGTTGTAAACAGCATGGTTGAAAATAATGGGGCCTGGTGCGCCCATTAGCAATGTATAGCCATCCGGCTTAGCCTTTGCTACATAAGTACTCCCAACAATTGCACCCACACTAGGACGGTTTTCAACAACTACAGATTGACCTATCACTGAAGGTAATTTTTCAGCCAATATCCTGGCAATAGCATCGACACCGCCTCCTGCTGAATAACCTACGACGATAGTGATGGGTTTACTGGGGTAATCCGCAGCTTTTGCAGTGGTCATCCATACATTACAAAATAGGGTAACAAAGACAAATTGCAAAACTAGAAAAGAATCAAGGCTCTTTGAATATTTCATAACTCACTCCTCATCGGAATTATTGTCGGCCAATCTGAACATTCAATACTGCGGCTTGGCCAGAATCGACCGCATGGAGGCAACGCGCAATGGCAGCGTGAACTTCTTTCGGATCGCTTACGCACTCACCATAGGCGCCAAATGCTTGCGCAACTTTTTCAAAATGTCGATCTTGTCCTTGCAATCTAGCTTGGAATTCATCGGATTGAACGGCTGCTCCATTGGGGTAAACACGCGCAACGGCCTCTTTCACGGCTTGCCATCCCCCGTTGTCGAGGACGACAGTAAATATGGGTAAGCGATAACGCTGCGCAGTGGTGTATACCGACGTAGGCGTTGAAAAATGGAAACTTCCATCACCCACAATTTGTACTACGCGTACTTGGGGGTTGGCCAATTTAACACCTAGCGCCATGCCCGCGCTGTACCCGAGTCCGCCACCTGCACCACATAGCAAGGTAAGTGGCAGACTACGAGGAATGTAATTAAGCACAGCGGGTGAGTTACGAATCGCTTCGTTAATTACTACATCTTGTGCGTCAATTGCTTCACCTATTGCAGCACAAACGAAAGCAGAGGCGATGGCACCGATATCACCTTGCTTTTGGGCAATTAAGCCTAATTCAGTTTTTCGGGCAGCTCTGTTAATTCTCCAACTGTCTATACGTAGTGAAATTTTTTCATAGAAAGATTTATCCGCCTTGGCGCGCACAATTTTTGCAATCTGACGCAGTATGGTGGCGCAATCGCCGTTGACGCGCATGTCTGAAGCAAAGCCCCACATTGGAAAATCTTTTTTAATCGTATCGATATCAATATGCACCCAACGTGTTTCGTCTTTGACCTTGACAAACTTTGGCAACCAAGGGACATCAACATCCAACAATAGCCCTAGATCTGCACTAGCAACACCCTTGCTTGGATCAAAACCAGCAAAGCAAGGGGAACTGCGATCGATATTCATATAACTCGGGCTGAACTCAAACACCTCTATCCCGCATAGCATTGCCAGCTCTTCTAAGGCAGTAACTGCTTCTGCGTTGCGCCCAAGATAAGAGGTGATTGCAATTGGATTGCGCGCAGACATCAAATCTTTAGCAATTTCTTGCGCGCGCGCATCATCAATACCCCCCGCTAGAACTGGACCATACCGCTCATTAGGAAAAGTGTTGACTTTGTTGCTATCAACGCTTTCAGCCAAAGTCTCTCGGGGCAATGTTAAAAATACAGGTCCTTTAGGATCGCTTTGCATAACCGAATGACCTCGACGCAGAACCTCTTTAATAATTACGCCACTGGGCAAGTTGTATTCCCACTTGGCATAAGGTCGAACCAAGCTTCCTATGTCAAAAGGATCCTGCACAAAGTGCACGTAGTTATCACGTGAACCAGGCATTTCACCGCGCATAGTAAAGGGCGCCTTACCGGCAATCAACATCACCGGGAGTCGCCCACGAAACATGTTGTGCATACCCATAGCAGCATTGGCCGTTCCAGCGTCAACATGGACTAGCACAGCTTGTCCTCTACCAGTTATGGCAGCGTAACCAGCAGCCATGTGCATAGCCACATTCTCATGTGGACAAAGCACTATCTTGGGATGCGCAATACCCAATTGATCCCAACGGGCAAGTTCTTCAATAATCGACACGTGATCGGTCCCTAAATTGCAGAAGACAAATTCCACTTCCAGGTCACGAAGTCCTTCTAAAAAATAATGAGCGCTAGTATTTAATTCGGATGATGCCACTTTTATCTCTTTTAATATTTATTGATCAATACCAACTACTTACCTTGGCCTATAGCCCAAACCATTTGAGCATTAGATAGGTACTTACGCAGGACATCCGAGGATTGTTTGGCTGTGACTTGCTCAATGGATTCATCAAACTTAGCTCTGGCCAAAAAATCGTATCCGTCGAGCAATGCATCTGCAAGCGTAGAAGCAAAGTTACTTTCGCGTCCGAGATAAACCTTGCGACGCTCAACCCAGGTTTTTTTTGCGCGCGCTATATCAGCGTCGGTGAACCCATCATCCAACACGCGCTGCAATACTATTTTGAGTTTTTCCATGGCTTTGTCTGCCTGAGAACTTGCAGAAGTTGCATACAACTGTATCGTGGTGCGTTCATCTAGCATGGAACCACTGATTTGCATCCCTGTGGAATAAGCCAAGCCATCTTTTTCGCGCAACTCTTTCCAAATTAGGCTACTGGCGTTTCCACCCATCACCTCTACTGCAAGTTGCAATGCGGGAAAGTCTTTTGATTGACGACTTAGAGGAACCACTGCAACACCTAGTACCCTTGCATTTGGCGTATCGGGCTTGTCCACCCTAATGAGTGTCGAGCCCACTCCAGTTGGCGCAGTAGGATCTGCAATACGCTGGTATTTCATTTCTGAAGCTTTTGCCAAAGCCACCTTGGACCATAACGCACGAATATCTCGCTCTTGCAAATTACCCACTATGCCAACTCTTGCATGTGAAATGTTCGCAAAATCTTTTGCACAGCGCTGAACATCCTCGTATGACAGGTTCTTGGCGTCGGCCATTTGCTCTTCATACGTCTTAGGCTTGCTCCAGTGTCCTACTGGAAAATTATCGAAACGCAATCGCGTAGCGTTATCTGCAAGTGCAACGGCACTCTTCAGTTGCGATTCATAAGAAGCCAAAAGTCCTGATTTGTAGCTTTCAAACTCATTTAAAGGCAATAAAGGTTCCAACCATACTGAAAACAAAATTTCAATTACCTTATCCAAATTTTTACGCGGCACTTCCACAGACATGCCTGAGAGACGCAAATTCCAAGTGGCTTTCAATTCCTCCATACGACGACTCAATACATCACGTGTCAAACCGCCTCCACCGAAACCCATCAAATAACTGGTTGCAGTGCATGCATTTTTTCTATGACTTAATGTCTCGGCTGTACCGTAGTCGTTTTCTATCACCAACCAGACTTTGTCGCCCTGAGTTTTACGTGTGATCAAACTAGCCCTGGCCTTGTCACCATCTAGCGCAAATGATTTAGTAGATTTCGACAATTCAACTAATGACTTAGGGGCTGGATCCGCGTCTGAAAAAATGCTAGCCCATGACTTCCCTTCAACCCTAGTTGACGCTGGAACGGGAGGTGAAATAACTAAAGGTGAAGTAGCCTCTGCATGCCTGAGTAAAACATCACTGCGATTGGTTGCCACTACCCATTTCTTTAATGCTGCATTCGCTTCTTCTAATTGCAGCGAAGCGACAACATCTCGCACCCAAAACATCAGCCGCCAATCACCCGCAACTTCATACTCAGAAACAATCCTCGCAATAGATTCGTGAGAATCAAATGCACGCTCGATCTGGTTCATTTCAGATAGCCGCGCTCGCTCTAATTGCTCTTGCGTCACACCTTTATTAGCTATATCTTGAATGTGGCGGATTAATTCATTGGATAACGTTTGCGCATCTGCTTCTTGCCCCGCCTTGGCAAATGCCATCAATCGACTGTAATCAGCTTCTGTGGATGTAGAGCAGGAGGCAGTCACGGCCAGTCCCCGGTTAGTAACCAGTTCTTTTCTGAGACTTCCCCAATCTGAATCGCATATTGCCGTCATAGCTAAATCTAAAGCATGGGCATCACGCTCACTTAGCCCTGGCAACTTCCATGCGCTTGCGACCACCGTTGTACCGACAGAGGCATATAACTCGCTGCGCTGGGTTAAGGCCTGAGGGCTGTCAAAAGTCCAATTTCTCTGCTTTACAGTTGGCGGGTTTTTAGCGGCAGAAAATAATTTAATTGCTAAAGCCACAACGCGCTGAACATCGAAATTTCCCGACACGATCAACGCTGCATTGTCTGGTCTGTAGTGCTTACGATGAAAAGCTCGTAAGGCCTCATAACTTGTATTCTCAATATCGGTTCTCGCACCAATAGTTGAGCGCGAATATCCGTGCCAAATAAAAGTGTTGCGTGCTAGCGCATCCATAACCAATCTTGAAGGGTTGCGCTCAGAATTTTCCAACTCGTTGCGCACTACTGTCATTTCACTGTCCAAGTCCGCCTTCGTGAACTGTGCATGAATAAATCGGTCGGCTTCGAGGCGAATCACCTCATCGAGTTTCTGAGGATCCGAAGAGAACGTTTCAAAATAATTTGTTCTGTCAGCATTTGTAGTTCCATTCCAACTGGCACCCAACGCAGTCAAATCTTCTTTGATATTTTTGCGAGTACCAGCACCTTTGAAAAGCATATGTTCCAGCAGATGCGCCATACCTGTTTCGCCATAGCCCTCCAGCTTACTGCCGGTTTTGACAAGTAACTCAACCCTTACGTTACTTGCTGTTGGAAATGGAATCAGAATAATTATGAAACCATTAGCAAGCGTATAAGCAGACATCCCTCCTGCTGATACCTGCACCACAGAAGATTTAGCAACTCCAATATCGGCAAATGCCCAAGGAGTGCTTAGAAATAAAAAAGCAAATAATAAATAAAACTGGCTGTAGATTTTTTGCATCCGATTGGCTAATCTATCTAAGCAAGCGCGGCTTGTGTTCCAAGCAAAGCTATGCGAAAACGATTCTTCAAGTAAGCCCCCTCTCGCGGGGGCAATACCAAAGGTAATTTTTCAGGATCTACTTTCACCTGCGCAAAAAGTGGTCCTGAAGTAATTTTGCTTTCTTTATAAATTTGATTTTTTAACAAACCTAACTCTGACTTGGTTTTTATAGACATTGTTGTGGTGAATCCTGCTGATTTGGCAATACCCGCCAAATCCACACCAGATGCGGTCACCGTATCTTGCATTCCTGTTTCACCATATTGCTCGTTGTCAAGAACGACGATAGATAAATTACGCGGCTTGAGAGACCCGATAACCGCTAAAGAGCCCAGACCCATGAGCATCTCACCATCACCTGTCACCACAAGTACTTTGCGCTTAGGTTGTGCTAGCGCAAGCCCTAGCCCAATCATTGCGGCTCCGCCCATAGCGCCCCATAGAGGAAAAGACAAAGGGTGATCGCCTGCAGCAGTGACATCCCAAGCAGGAGCACCTAACCCAGCAACCACCAAAAGATCGCCCCTCTGATGCAAGATGTGATTTACGACATCACGACGGTGTAATGTTTTTTTCATTCTGAGCCGGTATGGGTAAGTTTGCGAAAATCTTTAGCACCGATGACTTTTTGCCCGATCAAGACTGCCATCGGACGGAATGTGTTGTAAGTCATGCGCAAAGCGCCTGAGACCTCTTGCACAACATCTTCATGTGTATCCGCGCGCCGCACCAAGACACCCATAGCGGCGAGAACAGTTTCAGTCGCATCACCCATCGGAACTTGTGAAGGATTGAATTCAGCATGGTCTCCTCGCATAGTTACCAATATCAGCAATGGAAATTGACACGACGTGCTCAAGGAAAGCATATTGATGCAATTTCCAACACCACTACTTTGCATCAGCAATACGCCTTTTTTTCCACCTAACCAAGCACCTCCTAGCAAGGAGACGCCTTGCTCTTCGCTTGTCAGCCGTATTACTGACATCTTTTTGTCAGATTCACACAAACGAATCAAATCAGCATGTCCGGCATCTGGAACAATCGCCACTTGCTCGATGTCATGCTCTTGAAAAAGCTTGTGCACAGGCTTGGACCAATGGACGCTTTTGTCTTTACTGGGGATTTTCAAAATTACTCCCTTTTTGATCTCGGCAAAAGAGTTGATTATTAGTCTATTTGAAGCCATAAAACTATGGCCTAACTAGCAAAAACCCTAGCCTCCTGTAATTAGATACTCACTAGTATCAAGGTCATCATTTAGCCAACTTAGGTGCGATATGAACTTTAGACATTTTGCGAAACTGCTAACTCTCGTTTTTTCTTGTGTAATTTCGTTTGGATCTATGGCGCAAAGCAATTGGCCTAATCAACCCATCAAAATCATTCTTCCATTTCCAACTGGGGGAACAGTAGACCAAATTTCGCGCTTATTACAACCGCACTTGCAACAAGCACTCGGCCAAGCTATCGTGATTGAAACCCGTTCAGGCGCGTCCGGATCCATTGGTACTGGAATCGCCGCTAAGTCTCCCCCCGACGGTTATACATGGGTCATAGTCTTTGATACTCATGGCGTCAACCCTAGCCTTTACCCAAGTTTGCCCTTTGATACGTTAAAAGACCTGACGCCACTCATGCAAATTGGAACAGGCGCCATGGTGGTCACTGCCCATTCTTCTACGCCCTATAAAAACTTTAATGACGTCGTGCAAGCCGCAAAAAGCAAACCTGGCACATTAGGCTACGGAACCATTGGTTCAGGAAGCATGGCGCATCTGGCAATGACTTATCTGGGCAACTTACTGAAAGTCGACTGGACGCATATCCCCTACAAAGGAGGCGGTCCCTTGGCAATCGATGGCGTCGCCGGACACGTCCCAGTCACCATGGCTACCTATGCCTTATGGGCACCCCATTTCGCCAGCGGAAAACTGCGCCCGTTGGCCGTGACTTCTCCTAAAAGAATGGTCGAATTACCAGATGTTCCGACCTTGCAAGAGTTGGGCATTACTGGTTTTGAAGCGCAAGCGTACTGGGGAATGTTGGCCCCTGCAGGTGTTCCCAAGGATATTGTGAATCGCATGCATGCTGAGATGACAAAGGTTTTAAAAATTCCGGCGGTTCAAGAAAGGCTCACACAAATGGGAGTTGTAGTCACTGCAACAAGCCCCACAGATTTTGATCGCTTCATCCGAAATGAAGTCACCAAATGGAGCAAAGTAGTCAAAGAAAATAATATCCAAGCCGGACAATAAATAAACGTATGGCCTATTTGAATTGATCGATTACAACTGGTGAAGAGGTCGTATTCAAACAGCTACGTGTAACGGGCATTAATTTTTCAGCAGTCCAGGAACAGCGATCAATAATGGCAGAGCCTTAAAATCTCAATTTGCCAACAACGCTCTTCTAACGACTTATTAAGTGCCCATGCTAATTCAAGAGCAACCAATTTTCTTAACGGCCGCCTTTTATCTATTTGTTGACTTACCCAATTATGCTGAGCGCAGGCCTGCACTGCTAGCATTTTGCGAAGCGCATAACGTGAAAGGCTCCATCTTGTTAGCTTATGAAGGCATCAATGGCACCATTGCTGGTGCCGCATCTGATGTGTATGCTGTTCTGGGCTATTTACGTCAAGACCCAAAATTTTTAAGCCTAGAGCACAAAGAATCTTTTGCTAACAAGCCCCCTTTCCATCGCATGAAAGTGCGTTTGAAGAAAGAAATCGTGACCATGGGAGTAGATGGCATCAGTCCTACCCGGATGGCTGGAACCTATGTCAAGCCAGAAGATTGGAACGCTTTGATTTCAGACCCTGACGTAGTGGTCATCGATACACGTAACCACTACGAAGTAGACATTGGTACTTTCAAAGGCGCTATCGACCCCGAAATTGACAGCTTCTCGCAATTACCAGAATGGGTGAATCAAGCCAAATCATTAGAAGCAAAAAATGGCAAAAAACCCCGTGTTGCTATGTTTTGTACCGGCGGTATCAGGTGCGAAAAATCGACCGCTTTGATGCGTACCCAAGGGTATGAAGACGTCTACCACTTACAAGGCGGTATTTTGAAATACCTTGAGGTCATCCCACCTGAACAAAGTTTATGGGAAGGCGAATGCTTTGTTTTTGATGAGCGCGTGTCTGTCACACATGGGCTGCGCCAAGGCAAACAAGAGTTGTGCAGATGTTGCCGCGAACCATTGCCTATCGATGCCAAATCATCACCCTTGTTCGAATTGGGTGTGAGCTGCCCACGTTGCCATGCGCACACAACAGATGCCCAAAAGAACAGTGCGCGAGAAAGACAGAAACAATGGGAAATCGCTAAAGCACGCCAAAGTGATCACATTGGCATTCCCCAAAGACAACAAAAAATAAAAGCATTACTTCCGCAAGACGCGCCAGTTCTTTATTCCTTTAGGCGCTGCCCCTATGCCATGCGTGCGCGACTTGCATTGCTTGTCAGTGGTATTCGCTGTGAGATGCGTGAAATCACACTTGCCCATAAACCGTCCAATATGCTGGATGCGTCCCCAAAAGGCACTGTTCCCGTGCTGGTGCTGAAAGATCGCGTGCTAGGCCAAAGTTTAGACATCATGCATTGGGCTTTGCAGCAAAACGACCCAGAGGGGTGGTCTACATCTGGGCTGACGTTAGACGAAGAAGCACGCGCACTTGTTCGCATTTGTGACGATGCATTCAAAACCCATCTAGATCGTTACAAATATCCAAATCGCTACGACTTACCAGATGGATTAGCAGACCGTGAAGCAGGCTCTTCGTATCTGTATCAACTCAATACACAGCTAAAAGAATCAACATTCCTAATGGGTGCTAAATGGTCTTGGGTCGACGCGGCTATTGCACCGTTTGTTAGACAGTTTGCGCGCACCGATCGCATATGGTTTGATGCGCAAGCTTGGCCTGCTCTTCAAAATTGGTTAACCCAATTTGAGCATTCTGAAAACTTCAGTACCGTAATGCATCGATACAAGATTTGGTATGAAGGTGCAAAGCCAGTGGCTTTTCCGCCTGCATCAGATTAAAGAGTAAGTTTAAGTTTAAATTCTTAAGCCCGCTATGAATGGAAATACAGTGCACTTACTAATCAAATGGGTTGTTCATTCACTGCTTGCTTGGGGAATATGTATTGGCGGTATAGCAAATGCACAAACCTTCCCCGCCAAGCCTATTCGTATCGTGATTGGTTTTCCTGCTGGCGGGCCGCTTGACTTACACGCTCGTCTACTTGCTGACAAATTGCAAGCCGTACTTGGACAACCTGTTTTAATTGATTACAAAGCTGGCGCTGGAGGCACAGTAGGCGCACAGGACGTGATGAAGTCTGCGCCAGATGGCCACACCATCATGCTTGCCAATACCGGCGTTTTAGTCATTAATCCAGCACTCTACGGTCGTTTACCTTACGGCACGTTAAAAGATTTTGTACCTATCGCACGGACTGCTATGCAGCCTTTGGCTTTACTAGTCAACCCGCAATTACCGGTTCGCAATTTAAAAGAATTTACCGACTATGTTGCTAGTCGGCCAGGACAAATCAACTATGGCTCCGCTGGCAATGGCGGCATCAGCCACTTGGTACCTGAAATGTTCAAGTCTGCCAGTGGCCTTTATATGGTTCACATCCCCTATCGTGGCAGTGCACCTGCATTCACTGACCTTATGGGTGGGCAAGTGCAGTTCATGGCAGAGAGCATTCCGCAAGCTGCCAACTATCACAAGCAAGGCAAGGTCCGTGCATTAGCCGTCACGAGTCGCGAAAGAAGCCCTGCTTTACCTGACGTACCCACAGTACAAGAAACTGGTTTTAAAAATTTTGTGGTCGTAGGCTTTTATGGGTTTATGGCGCCAATGGGTACGCCTAAAGAAGTGGTTGAAGTACTGAGCAACGCTTTTAAAACTGTACTTAGCCAACCTGATATCAACAAGCGCATGATCGACCAAGGTGCCGATCCAGCCTTTTTAGGGTCAGAAGACTTTAAACGCTTTCTGGCTGATGAATTGCCACGATGGGCCGAGGTTGTGAAGAAGTCTGGCGCTCGTGTTGACTAGGTAAGGTTTTTCTTATGCAATCAACAAACAAATCTCTCAAATCTGAATTCATCTTTGATTCCGAAGCCACTGCCAATGCGCTTCCTTATCGGGAATTAACTCGATCTATAGAGAACTTGCTAAGTGACAACAACGTCTCAGTCCCTCAGCGCATAGTTCTTCCTATGGCGAAAGACAGCAGTTTGTTTGTTATGCCCGCGCATGATTCGAATATTGCGATCACCAAAATCATATCGGTCTTACCTTATAACCGTGACCTTGGGTTACCTAGTGTTCAAGGGGATATATTGGTTTTTGATATACACACTGGTAGACGAATTGCGCTATTGGATGGCCCTACAGTCACTGCACGCCGAACTGCGGCTGTGTCTTTATTAGCAGCCCAAAGACTAGCGCCTACAAACCGAGGCCCTATGCTTATCGTGGGAGCTGGTGACCAAGGCAAGGCCCATTTAGAAGCATTTCAAGAAGTTATTGGAGTTGAAAAAGTCTTCATTTATTCGCGAACTAAAGCCAGTGCAGATACCCTAGTGCTTTATGCGAATAAATTAGGCATAGAAGCGCAACAGATCGACGACCCAAATCAAGCGCTGGCCTATTGCTCATTGGTTATCAGCGCTACTCCAGCCCTAGAAGTAGTGCTGGCAAAAATGCCTCTAGAAGGCACATTTATTTCAGCCGTTGGCGCTTATAAGCTGAATATGGCTGAATGGTCTGCACCCGTATGCCAAGAGTTAGCAAAAAAAGGCACTCTGGTGGTAGACACCAGAGACGCAGACCATGAAGCCGGTGACTTTCTTCAAGCAGGGATTCACGTTCCGACAATACCTTGTTTAAGCGATGTGGTTTGTAACACTGCAACGTGGTTGCATCGCGAAAGCCGAGAACCAACAAGTAGTGTTTTTTTCAAAAATTGTGGCTGGGCTGGCTGGGACTTGGCCGCTGCGCGCTGTATTGCTAAAGCAATCAAACAATAAATGACAATTTCCTTTTACAAAATGTAAAGATCTAGAAGTTCGTCAACTTACTTCGTAAATTCACCATCATCCACAATCACATTCTCAACAATACCACCGCCGTTTCTTCGGTTAGAAGCAGCCGCTTTGTATTCTTCTGATTGAAAGCAATTCACAGCCGACTCAAATGTTGGGAATTCAAGCACTACGAAACGCTTGAAATCTTCTGGGCCTTCCATGATTTGATACTTGCCGCCACGGGCTAAAACTTTTGCGCCATATTTAGCAATGATGCCGGGTACTTGGTCCGTGTATTTTTTATAACTGACAGGGTCGTTGATGATGCAACGTGAAATCCAATAGGCAGGCATTTATCACTCCTTCAATATTTAATGGTGGTAGTTATTTTGGGTTCAATCAGCCTACTGTAATGCGAGCGTAATTGCGGGTCAATCAAGCAAACAGATAGTTTATTACTTACATATAAGAATTGGCTACCGAAGAAGACCGCCATAAATAGACGCGCCAGTAATAAGTCATCGCGACTGTTAAAACGAGGCCGATTAATGAATAAACCGAGGCGGTGATGTGGAAACCAAAATTATTGATCAGCGGGCCCGACATGAGAAGTCCAAGGGGCAGCCCCCAGATCGCCAACATCCGCATACCCATGACACGTCCACGATACGCCTGCTCTGTACCTCTAAGCATGACAGCAGCCAAGGGGGTGAGGCACAAACTTTGTGCAAAACCAGCACCTATCAAAAGAACCATGCCGAGATGCATATGGTTGGTATTTGCAAAACATAAATCTAATGCAAACCAAACAGAGGCTGAAATAATCATGGTTTGCGACGCACGCAATTTAAACCGATTACTACTTAAAACAATAGAGGCCAAAAGTCCACCAAATGCAAAACTGGCGCCCAACAGACCAAGTCCCGTCTGATCAGTAAGGTAGATATTTTTTGCCACGTAAGGCAACAAACCCAAAAAGAGTGGGAACGCAAGAAGATTTACTAAAAATGCAAGTCCCATAGAACCCAATAAGACCGGGTTATGCAACATATAGCGAAATGCGACATGCAAATCGTGGATCGGTGTAACAGCCTCTTTTTTGGCAGGCGCGCTATGGTTATCGTCTACTTTTATAGCCATTAAAAAACTACACACATATAAGCAAGTAACCACTATGTAGGCTGTACTCATGCCAAAAGCGGAGACGGCGCCCGCCCCGGCCAATGCGCCTGCCATGCGCGCAGAGTCTGAAGTAACTCTAGAAATACCCAAAGCACCCATGAGTTGGTGGGAAGGTTGGGTTTGCGCGACCAGCGCGTAGCGCAAAACCATATCTGAGGGGCGAATTAAACCCACTATTCCTGCGATGACCAAGACGATGAAGGGATTGATCGCATTCAACAGCGAAAGTATCAATAAAGTTGCAGCCAACGAAGCATAGATAGCCCGGGTGATCCATAGCATGCGGCGGTATCCAAAGCGATCACCCACCACGCCAAACAACGGAGATACCAATGCTCCAAAGAATTGAAGTGCACCAAAAACCACCAATAACATCACAGATCCTGATTCGACCAAGATGTACCAACCCAAAATCAAAGTCTCCATCTCGAAAGCCCAAGAGGTCGCTAAATCGGATGGCCACTGGAATTTAAAACTACGGACTGAGAAGGGCGCAAGCCAGTGCGTTATGGGGTCAGGCGTTTTTGTTGTCATGCAAAAGTATCTTTGGTATTTCGTATATTTTCATTCATTCTAGAAATTTGGCCTAGAGGCCAAATGATTTATATACTTGATCAATAGTTCATTCATATTCCTAACCTATGACACCTTGGAACTCTGCAAATCTTGGCGACTCAGTTTCGTCCATAGATACTCCCGCGCTTATTCTGGATCTTGATGCCTTTGAGCGCAATATCGAACTGATGGCGTCCGCCTTAAAAGAAAAGGGTATTCGCTTACGCGCCCATGCAAAGAGCCACAAATGTCCGGAGATTGCAAAAATACAAATTGCCAAGGGTGCCGTAGGCATTTGTTGTCAAAAGGTTAGCGAGGCCGCTGTATTTGTAGAAGCAGGCATTAAAGATGTATTAGTCACCAACCAAATCATCTCCCCTAACAAGGTCAAAAGACTTTTTGAATTGGCTCGCTCTGCGCGTATGGGTATTTTGGTTGATCACCCAAAACAGGTTGCGGTATTACTGGCTCAGGCAAGAGTAACAGGGCTAGAAATAGATGTTTACGTTGAAGTCAATGTAGGAAGCAACCGTTGTGGCGTTTCCCCCGGAAAAGATGCGGTCGCCTTAGCGAGGCTTATCGCTGAATCTGCCCCACTTCGATTT
Source organism: uncultured Burkholderiales bacterium (assembly GCA_903880855.1). Taxonomy (GTDB): domain Bacteria; phylum Pseudomonadota; class Gammaproteobacteria; order Burkholderiales; family Burkholderiaceae_C; genus Limnohabitans. The sequence goes on from CAIRQX010000137.1 coordinate 38,665, forward strand.
GCTGGTTTGCATTGCTACCAAGGATCTGCGCAACATCTCAGATTACCTGCGGAGCGAAAAACAGCGATTCAAGAGGCTAGCAAGCTTGCCAAAGAAGTACGCGATGCACTGGTTGCAGAGGGTATGGCCTGTCCTCGTGTTACGGGAGCCGGCACAGGTACTTTTTTAAATGAGTGCGACTCTGGCATATTTGATGAAGTCCAAGCTGGTTCTTATATTTTTATGGACCGTGATTACAGTGAGAATCAATTGGAGACAAATGACCTTCATTTTGAACATGCACTTTTTATTCAGGCAACCGTAATGAGTTACCCAGAACCGCATCGAGCCGTTCTAGATGCAGGTTTAAAAGCGTTCAGTGTAGACAGTGGTATGCCCGCTGTCTGGAAACGACCCGATCTCAAACTAACCAAAGCTTCAGATGAGCACGGTGTACTTGAAGTAAGTGACCCATCACGCATCGCCTTAGGAGACCGCTTGACGCTGATTCCAGGTCATTGCGATCCAACTGTCAATTTATATGATGCGTTGGTATGTATTCGTAACAACCGTGTCGAGGCCATTTGGCCAATCAGCGCTAGAGGCGCGCTTCTTTAACTCACGACCCCGATATTCCAAGGCACAAACTCGTGGTCTCCAAGCCCTAACTCTTCGCTCTTAGAAGGTTTGCCAGAAGCAACATCGCGTATCAAATCAAATATGCCTTGCGCGACCTCTGGCATGGTAGCAGTGCCATCCAATAAAACACCGCAGTTGAAGTCCATGTCTTCTGTCAACCGGTTGTACATCGGGGTATTTGTCGCCAGTTTGATAGATGGAACTGGCTTAGCACCAAACATAGAGCCTCTGCCTGTTGTAAACAAAATCATATTGGCTCCTCCTGCAATTTGACCTGTGGCTGAGCAAGGGTCAAAGCCTGGGGTGTCCATAAATACAAAACCTTTGGCATTCACAGGCTCTGCGTAGCGATAGACCTCCATCAAACCTGTGGTTCCCCCCTTCATAGAAGAGCCCAAAGATTTTTCAAAAATATTGGCGAGACCACCCACTTGGTTACCAGGACTCACCGCCCCGTTAATCTGCACATCGCGTCCGGGTGAATACTCTTCTTTCCACCAACGAATACGGTCGATGAGTTTTTCACCTACCTCTTTGCTACGGGCACGGCGTGTGAGGGTGTGTTCCACGCCATAAATTTCAGGCGTCTCCGACAAAATAGCTGTGCCACCGTGGCGCACCAAGATGTCCATCGCAGCACCCAATGCAGGATTTGCAGTGATAGATGAAAACCCATCTGAGCCACCGCATTGCAAACCGATTTTTAAATGGCTGACTGGCACGGTGGATCGACGCGCTTCATTCGCCTCGGGCAACATCGCCTCCACTGCAGCAACCGCTGCCTCTACCGTCTTTCGGGTACCTCCTTGTTCTTGCATCACGAACGTGTAGAGCTTAGGCCCTTGACTCAAACCTTCTTGCTCCATCAATCCTTGCATTTGGTTACGCTCACAGCCTAACCCGATGATCAGCACAGCAGCGAAGTTTGGGTTGCGTGCAAAGCCACCAATGGTTCGACGTAACAGTTGCATGGGCTCGCCACTCATCTCCATGCCGCAACCAAGGCCGTGACTGAGTCCGACCACACCATCTATGTGCGGATACTTCGCTAAGCGATCACCTTTAAAGGCCTCAGCAACTTTATGCACCACCGTTGCCGAACAATTCACCGTCGACAAGATGCCAATAAAGTTACGTGTCCCCACATCGCCATTGGCACGCACATAACCTTCAAAAGTAGCTTGTTCGCTGAGTGGAAGAAATTCAGTTGGCACATAGTCTTTGCCGTAGGCATAGTCACGGTCAAACTCTCTAAATGTCACGTTATGTGAGTGCACATAAGTTCCCGCCGAGATATTGACGGTAGCAAAACCAATGCACACGTTGTATTTAAGAATGGCTTCACCCGCCTCAATATTGCGCGCGGCAATTTTGTGACCTGACGGCACTTGGCTGCGACTAGTAATACCCTCAGAAGGAATTTCCATTCCCATCCCGACGTCAGTGCGTGCAACGACTACGTTGTCGCTGGGGTGTAGACGGATCACTGGACCCGTCATTTTTTTCACATTTAAATCAATCATGCCCATACATCATTCCTAAAAAGTTATTGCATCTTTAAAACATCAAAAGCAGCCTTTAGCCTTTGATCATAATTTTGTCTTGCCTGTTCTGCTTGTTCTTTAGGCCACTCAGAAAATCCTGCCCCAACTTTCATTCCAGTTTTACCCTCTGCTATTTTGTCTGCAACACAGCGCGCAAGGACATGGGCATTAGAGAGGCTTGGGTAAATTTCCTCAGAAGCGCGGGCCATACTGTCCCAGCCAGAAATTTCTTTTTGCAGCACAGGGCCAGCTGCTGCGTAGCGGAAACCAAAACTAAAACGCACAGCGGTATCGACATCTTGGGCAGAGGCAATTCCGCGGTCAATCAAATCAAGTGCCTCACGCATCAGTGCATGTTGAATACGATTGGCCAGCAAGCCCGGAATATCTTGTCGCACCAATACGGGTTTTTTACCAGCACGGCGATAGAGTTCGCAAACAGCTTCGCCCATTTGCGGATCTGAATCTGCGCCTAAAGCCACCTCCACCAAAGGCACTAAATGCGCAGGCATGAAGTAATGCGCATTGAACATACGTGAGCGGGTGAGCAAACCATCTGTCAGTCGCGAAATGGGGAACCCAGAACTATTGGTGCCAATGGGAATATGCGCTGGTACACGACGGTCTAGATCTTGGAATAAGGCGCGCTTGATGTCAAAGTCTTCCGTGACTGTTTCAATGACCCAAGCCACAGAAGTCCAGTTATTCCAATCGTTGATCAAGCCAGCCTCTTGGGGAACATCACTTGGCGCTTTAGCACCTAAAGTCTGGGCCAATTTACAAGCTTGTTCTAAAGTGGTTTGGGCCTTTTCTATGGAACGCCCTAAGACAATCAAAGGCATACCAACTTCTAAAAACCCAGCTGCGATTCCCGCAGCCATCGTACCGGTACCAAGTACTACAACAGTTTTTGAAAGATTAGCGGTTGTCATGCGTCCATCAATATTTAATTCAATGGGAATAATACCCTTATAAAAACATATTCTTATTGGGATTTCATAGGGTAAGACCTACGGATAAACGAGAAACTTTGTGGATAAATTGAGACTTGCCTTGGCGTATTAAATATTCATGGAGAAAGTCTGTATGAAGCAATGGATTCTTGTAAGTCTATGCGCAATTTTTTTCAGCGCTTTTAACGTAAACGCACAGACTCCCTACCCTAGCAGGCCCATCAAAATCATCGTTCCCGTCACTCCTGGAGGACCTAGTGATTTGGTGGCGCGTTTATTAGCACGCGAGCTTGAAGGTCCTTTAGGAAAAGCCGTCGTTATTGAGAACCGTGCCGGCGCATCGCAATCTCTTGGCGCCAATGTAGTGGCCAAATCAGAACCGGATGGCTACACCTTGCTACAAGCTGCAGCAAATATGGCTATCAATCCATTTTTGATGTCTGATTTGCCTTTTGATACGGTGAAAGATTTTTCACCCATCTCTCTCACCCACATCACCCCGTATGTGGTCGTAGTCAGTAGCCAATCTCCATTTCAAAACTTAGGCGACTTATTGAAATTTCTACGCGAGAACCCAGCCAAAGTCAGTTATGGAAGCACGGGACCTGGAAGTCCTCAACAACTCTCTACTTTGCTGTTAGCCCAAACGCTCAATCTAGGTTCATTGACTGAAGTCGCCTACAAAGGCAGCACTGCCGCACACCCAGACCTGGTAGCCAATCGATTGACATTCATGATCGACCCTTTAGCCGCATCTGCACCGCTGATCAAATCAGGTAACTTAAGAGCGCTTGCCGTCACCACATTACAAAGAAACCCTGCTCACCCCGACATTCCAACTGCGATTGAATTAGGCGTATCGGGTTACGAGTTTTCCAGTTGGGGCGGCTTGTTTGCTCCGGCAGGAACACCCAAGGCAGTAGTGGCGCAACTCAATTCTGAAGTACGTAAAGCTTTGACCTCTGACGCACTTCGCAAACGATTTGAGGACATGGGACTGGTTGCTAAGCACAGCACACCAGAAGAATTTGGTCAGTTTTTGGTGTCAGAGATGAACCGTTGGAAAAGCTTGGTGAAAAAAGCACCTTAATGAAAAATAGAGGGGATTAGATTTATTTAATTACTTCATTGCTAATCAAATTTAATCCCCGAATCTTTTATAACTTGTGCCCATCTGGTTTTTTCAGCGCGCAAGAAATTAAGCAAAGCATCCGGCGAACTACTACGAACTTCTGTGCCTTGCGCAGCCAAACGATCTTTCATATCCTGAGTTGCCATGATTCGCGTAATTTCAGCATTGAGCTTTGCGACCACTTCGCTAGAGGTGCCTGCGGGTGCCACGATTCCTTGATAGGAGCCTGTTTCAAAGCCAGGCAATACCTCCGCGATAGTAGGTAATTCAGGGGCTGAACTGACTTTATGCAGACTTGATACGGCCAAGCCTTTGATCCTTCCTGACTTGATCGTGGGATAGGTCGCCAACATTCCGTTCATGATGACATTGGACTGTCCTGCGGCCACATCTGCAACGGCTTGCGATCCTCCCTTATAAGGAATGTAGGCCCAGTTGATACCTGTGCGTTGTGCAAATGCAATACCCGCCAAATGCGGTGCGCCGCCAGTGCCAGAAATCGCGAAATTAAGCTTGCCAGGATTTGCCTTTGCATAGTCAATCAATTCCTTAACGCTACTGACAGGTACTGAAGGATGCACGCCAAGGGCGTGTGGTGAATAAGCCACCATGATGACTGGCGCAAAATCTTTGATTCCGTCATACGGCATGTTGGTAAATACACTTTGATTGATCGATAAAACGCTCAGGTCTGTCAAAAGTAATGTGTAACCATCTGCGGGGGCTTTAGCGACAAAATCTGCGCCCACATTACCAGTTGCACCCGCTTTGTTTTCAACTAGTACAGGTTGCCCCCAAGCCTCTGTGAGCTTGGATCCAAGGGCGCGCGCCAAGATATCAGACGTACCACCAGGGGCGAAAGGAACCACGATTCGAATTGCTTTGGTTGGGTAGGTCTGGGCTAGGGCAACAGAGGTAATCCCAAAACTAAGCAATAGCCCTAATAAAGAAGCAAAAAGTAAAGGTGTTCTTGTGTTGATGAATCGAAGCATATTGAACCTTTTGTATTTATTGAAAAAAAACGTTTACAGCAAAGAATGCTTAATCGTCCTCAGAAGCGCTTATTCCAGGAAATAACACTTCCGTATAGCCAAACTTTGTAAAGTCCCGCACGCGCATGGGATAGAGTTTGCCGATCAGATGGTCGCACTCATGCTGTACTACGCGCGCATGAAAACCATCAACTGTGCGGTCAATGGTTTGTCCGAACTCATCAAAACCGGTGTAGCGGATACGCGCCCATCTCGGCACCTCGCCACGCAAACCAGGTACCGATAAACAACCTTCCCAATCAAATTCTTCCGCGTCATCTATAGGTGTGATGACAGGATTTAAAAGCACCGTGATAGGAATCAATGGTCGATCGGGGTAGCGCGGGTTGACTTCTGTTCCACCAAATATCACCAACTGTAGATTAATGCCAATTTGCGGCGCTGCCAGTCCTGCACCATTCACAGCAGCCATAGTCTCGCGCATATCGGCGATCAAGGAATGTAATTCGGGTGTATCAAACGCTACGATAGACTCGGCTATTCGCAATAAACGGGCATCGCCCATTTTGAGGATGTCACGCCGACTCATTGAGTTGTTGGTGAAATTGCGCCATTGTCATCGCCGCATCAATTTCTTTAGGTAAAGCATCACTTGCAGAAAATATGCCAATGATTTTTCCATCTATTGATTTGATAGGCAAATGTCTAAAGCCACGCTCAATCATGATCAAAATAGCTTCCGACACAGTTGTATTGGGTCCCACGCAATGCGGATTAGCCGTCATCACCTGAGAGACCAAGGTAGTCTTCGGGTCAAGCGCCTTGGCCAACACCCTAGTCATCAAATCGCGCTCCGTCACAATGCCTCGCATTTGTCCAGTTGTATCAAAAATTAATACGCTGCCACAGTTGGCTTTCGTCATGATGCAGGCAGCATCCCAAACGCTTGCATCCAACAACAGATTGACGATCTGTCTTGCAGACATTGATTTAGAAACTAATCTTTCAGCCATATCAATCTCCTTTGAATATCTATCGTAATGACTCATTTATTTTCGATAGCACTTTAGTCCCAGGGCATAGTTCTTTTTCGTGTAGGGAATTCAGCGGCAGATGGCTTGTATTGAGCGACGCATGTAAGTCAAGCGCCAATGGGTCTAGATACAGCAAACCCGTCACGATCTCACCTCTTTCGTGGTGGTCATTCATGTAGCTGAGCGCCTCGTAACGTTTGCTTGGGTCATACGATGTATCAACTTTTCTCAATCTCAGGAACGTACCATCGTGTTGTTCGACTTCAATCACATCACCACTGGCATATTCAGCAGTAATTTCTGAACGCTGCGGCATAAAGTCGATTCTGCTGACAGATTCATTGTGCTGCCTTACATAGTCATAACTTTTGGTACTACCGTTGTGGTTGTTAAAAGCTACGCACGGGCTAATCACATCAATAAATGCCGCACCCCCATGACCGATAGCCCCCTTGATCAACGGAACGAGTTGCTCTTTATCACCAGAAAAAGCTCTAGCCACATAGGTAGCACCCAGTTGCAAAGCTAAACCAACCAGGTCAATGGGTGAATCTGTATTGGTCACACCTTTTTTACTTTTTGACCCTCTATCTGCAGTTGCCGAAAATTGTCCTTTGGTAAGCCCGTAAACACCATTGTTCTCAACGATATAAGCCATCTTGACGCCACGTCGCATTGCGTTGGCAAATTGCCCCAGTCCAATGGATGCTGAATCGCCATCACCAGACACACCTAAATACAGCAGGTCACGATTGGCTAAATTGGCGCCTGTTAACACCGACGGCATTCTTCCGTGAACCGTATTGAAGCCATGCGAAGCACCTAAGAAGTAATCTGGTGTTTTAGAACTACATCCAATACCCGACAACTTGGCAACCCGATGCGGTTCAATGTTAAGTTCCCAGCAAGCCTGAATAATGGCCGCTGAAATAGAGTCATGTCCACAACCCGCACACAAGGTAGAAACTCGTCCCTCGTAATCACGTCGGGTATAGCCAACTTTATTGGTCTGCAGCGTTGGGTGATGTAAGCGAGGCTTTGTAATATAGGTCATGCAAGCTCTTTCGATTTTTTACTTGTTTTTTTAGGCGAATCACTTTGTTTCAGTCGATCTCGAATGGCCGCATGAATAAATCGTGCAGTTATAGGTGTTCCGTCGTAATGCAATACATTGATGAGATGCGCTGGGTCGATCTCTAACTCGTTGATCAGCAAAGTTCGCATTTGGGCATCTCTGTTTTGTTCTACAACAAACACCAAGTCTTGGTCATGGATAAATTCCTCCACTGCATCTGCAAAAGGAAACGCCCTTAAGCGCAAGCCATGGAGATGGAGGCCTTCTTTCTCCAGCAACTCAAAAGCTTCCAGCATGGAAGGACTGGTAGACCCGTAATAAATCACACCGATCTTGCTTGGCTTGTGGGCTTTGCGTAAAACAGGCGCTGGCACGATTTGCGCAGCGGTTTTGAATTTCTTTTGTAACCGATCCATGTTGTACATATAGTCCACGCCCCGCTCCGAATAGCGTGCATAAGGATCGCGCGTGGTTCCGCGTGTGAAGTAACTGCCCTTGGTGGGATGTGTACCTGGTAGCGTTCGCCAAGGAATACCGTCACCATCTACATCTTTGTAGCGTCCGAAGTCCTTGCCTGCTTCTAACTCTTCAGCTGTCATAACTTTGCCGTGGTCAAACACATGGGCATCATCCCAATCGAACGGGCGTGACAATCGCTGGTTCATGCCGATGTCTAGGTCTGTCATCACAAACACTGGGGTTTGTAGTCGATCCGCCAAATCGAGCGCTTTGGCGGAATGTTCAAAACACTCGTATGGGTCTTCTGGCAATAGCAACACATGCTTGGTGTCGCCATGGGAAGCATAGGCACAACACAAAATATCTGATTGCTGCGTTCTAGTAGGCATGCCCGTTGAAGGCCCACCCCGCTGCACATTGATGATGGTGACAGGAATTTCTGCAAAGTAAGCCAAGCCAATAAACTCGGTCATCAAAGAAATTCCTGGACCAGAGGTGGCTGTGAATGCTCTTGCACCATTCCAACCCGCCCCCACCACAATGCCGATAGAAGCCAACTCGTCTTCTGCTTGAATAATCGCAAAACGATGCTGTCCCGTTGAGGGGTCATTTCGGTATTTATCGCAGTATTTTTGGAAAGCCTCTGGCACCGATGAGGATGGCGTAATGGGATACCAAGCCGCAACAGTTGCACCACCGTACACACAACCCAAAGCAGCTGCGCTATTGCCATCCGTAAATATTTTGTCGCCCACGTTATCGCAGCGCTTGACGCGAATCCCCAGCGGATATGTCATATTTTTTAATACGTAATCACGTCCTAAATTTAGCGCTTTCATATTGGACTCAAGCAGCAGTTCTTTACCTTTGTACTGTTCTTCAAATAGCTTTTTAAAAACTGCTGTCTCTATCTCCAACAAAACCGATAGCGCACCAATATAGATAATATTTTTAAAGAGTTGACGTTGACGTGGGTCCGAATAGTTGGTGTTACTAATCTCCGTGAGAGGCACGCCAACGATATGTATATCGTCTCTAAATTTACTTTGCGGTATCGGTCGCGTATTGTCGTAAAACAAATAACCACCAGGCTCGAGTTCGGTGACATCTGCATCCCAGGTTTGTGGGTTCATGGCCACCATCATGTCAATGCCGCCTCGGCGACCAAGGTGACCCTGCTCTGTCACCCGTACTTCATACCAAGTGGGCAAGCCTTGAATATTGCTTGGGAAAATATTACGCGGACTGACAGGCACACCCATGCGCAAAATGGCCTTAGCAAACAACTCATTGGCGGAGGCAGAACCTGATCCATTAACGTTGGCAAACTTGATAACGAAATCGTTGATGGCTTCAATCTGTTTCATGCGACATCCATAGCAGAGGTGGTTTCGGCCTTGTCATAGCTCTTGGGGCTTGCTTTTGCTGTGGTCAATAAGAATTTCTGCATATCCCACGCACCTGTCGGGCAGCGTTCAGCGCAAAGTCCGCAGTGCAAACATACGTCTTCGTCCTTGACCATGACCCGCGAAGACTTCAGTGTTTCTGAGACATACAAATCTTGGTCTTCATGTGAAGTAGGCGCGCGTAACCGTTGTCGCAAATCTGGTTCTTCACCGTTGTTGGTGATAGTGAGGCAATCCATCGGACAAATATCAATACAGGCATCACACTCGATACATGTTTCATGCGTGAAGACCGTCTGCACATCGCAATTCAAACAACGATGTGCTTCTTTGAAGGCCGTTGCAGCATCGAAACCCAGCTCCACCTCGACTCGGATACTTGCCAATGCCTTTTCCGCATTGGCCCAAGGCACCTTGAAGCGATGGTCTTCAGAGACATCGTTGTGGTAACTCCACTCGTGGATACCCATTTTTTGCGACATCAAATTGGTAGTAGGTGCAGGTCGCGCATTGACGTCTAAATCATTGATAAAGATATCTATGGAAACAGCCGCCTCGTGCCCGTGGGCTACCGCAGTAATGATATTTTTAGGACCAAACGCCGCATCACCGCCAAAGAACACGCGGGGCAATGTGGTCTGCATGGATTGCTTGCCCAAGACTGGCAAACCCCATTGGTCAAACTCAATGCCACAGTCTCTCTCTATCCAAGGAAATGCATTTTCTTGTCCCACGGCAAGCAATACATCGTCGCATTTGACTAGAACATCAGGCTCGCCCGTTGGTACCAAAGAGCGCTTACCTTTTTCATCAAATATTGCATGTACTTTCTCAAACTTCATTCCCACTAATTTGCCGTCTTTAATTTCAAAAGACTTTGGCACATGAAAATTGAGGATCGGAATGCCCTCATGAATCGCATCCTCTTTTTCCCAAGGTGATGCTTTCATTTCATCAAAACCGCTGCGCACAATCACTTTGACATCTGAGCTGCCTAAACGCAGAGACGAGCGGCAGCAATCCATGGCGGTATTACCTCCGCCCAGCACAAGGACGCGCTTTCCAATCTCTGTAATGTGTCCAAACGAAACAGACGAGAGCCAATCAATTCCAATATGGATATTCGCAGCGCCCTCTTTTCTACCTGGTATTTCAAGGTCTCTACCCCTTGGAGCACCGGTTCCTACAAAGATTGCATCGAAGTCTTGCTTTAGCAAATCTTTCATCGATGCAACACGGTGATTAGGGACAAACTTCACACCTAAATCTAGTATGTATCCGGTTTCTTCGTCGATCACTTCTTCAGGCAGTCGAAATCTTGGGATTTGAGAACGAATAAAACCGCCCGCCTTGTCCTCGGCATCAAACACGGTGATGTCATATCCCAGCGGTGCCAGATCCCGAGCAACCGTCAAAGAGGCAGGACCGGCACCGATACACGCAACCTTTTTACCATTAGAGGCAGCAATGCTCGGAAGTCGATGGCGAATATCGTCTTTGTGATCAGCAGCTACACGCTTGAGCCTACAAATAGCAACGGGCTCAGGTTTTTCACCATTGTTCTCTTCAACCCTCACGCGACGGCATGCGGGCTCACAAGGCCTATCGCAGGTTCGACCTAATATGCCGGGAAAAACATTTGACACCCAGTTCACCATATAGGCGTCGCTATAACGACCTTGCCCTATTAACCGGATGTACTCAGGAACTGGCGTATGCGCTGGGCAAGCCCACTGGCAATCGACAACTTTATGGAAATAATTGGGGTCACTGACGTTGGTGGGGATCATCCTTAATTCCTTAGTGGCCGTTTTATATTGCCCACATTAAAGAATAGCCCTACATCTGACCTCAAAGAATAGAGTAATCCCTTATGACTATCAACAATGCATCAATTTGAACTATTTTTTAGCAACGAATCGGTTAATTCCTAATTTGACAATGCCTGTATTTGTCTATCCAATCGAACAAAGGAGGCCTTATGAAAACCTTTGAACAATTTAAAGCTGCCACTATGGCTGAGGGATTTGACGAAGTTTTAACCCGTGAATGGGAAGCTAATCACGAGACCCCTGTACACGAGCACCCGTTTGAAGCGTTTGGATTCATCGTCAAAGGAGAGTTTTGGCTCACCATGGATGGAAACGCGACCCATCTGCACCAAGGTGACACCTTTAGAGTTGCCAGATATAAACCACATCAAGAAAAATATGGCCCTGATGGCGCCTCCTTATGGATTGCTAGGATGAACCAATAAAAATAACGCACAAATTACTGCATGGATATATTTTTAGGACTTATTGGCTGTATTGCTGCAGTTTTTATTGGCGCGTATTTAGCAAAGAAACAAGCCCGTACATTTTCTGGTCAGAGTTATGACCCAACAAAGAATCAAAAACTAGGTAATGGTGAATTACCTACGGTGAATCATTTTGATTATGGCGATATGCGTTTTCTGCATTTGGGCTCGCCCGCTGTCCAGGGCTCCATGAAAATCAGCAAGTCCAATGACATCCATTTGGAATACCAACAACGCATGATGGGTTGGTTGTTATTTGCTGATTTAGAAAAGATCAAGCACCTTCATGCCATGCAACTGGGATTAGGTGCTGCGTCACTCACTAAATTTTGTAATTTGATATTAGGCATGCAGACTACTGCCGTGGAGTTGAACCCACAGGTGATTGAGACCTGCAGACTATGGTTTAACCTGCCTGAAAATAACCACCGCTTACAAATAATACTTGGCGATGCTGCTGAAGTTATAAAGCTTCCCAAGTGGCAAGCAAAAGTAGATGTAATGCAAGTTGACCTATACGACCAAGATGCTGAATGCCCTGTGCTGGACACCGAATCGTTTTATTCCGATTGCAAACAGCTTCTTACAGAAAACGGTTGTATGACAGTCAACATCTTTGGACGCCATTCCAGCGCAGAGGAAAGCGCTCAAAAAATAGCCCGAGTATTTAGTGATGGCACGGTTTGGATTTTCAAGCCGACCAAAGCAGGAAACTCGATCGTTATCGCACTAAGAAATTCACAAAAAATGGATAAATCAGAACTTTCGTCACGCGCACAAGCCATTGAAAGCCGATGGCCCTTGCCTGCGAGGCAATGGCCAAAAGTATTAACTCCCGTAAGTCTTTCATAGTATGAGCAAACCAAGAGCATTAATCATTGGTGGCTCCATGGGCGGACTTTTTGCAGCAAATCTTTTGCATCGTGCTGGTTGGCAAGTTCAGGTTTTGGAAAAATCCACCACGCCATTGACTAGCCGCGGCACTGGAATCGCGACCCATGCAGGCCTTATGAAAGTTATGGAACTTGCTGGTGCAAGATTTGGTGAAGCACTAGGGACACCAATCAATACGCGCAAAGCATTTGATGCAAGTGGCAATATTCTTGCGCAACTAGACACACAGCAGGTAATGGCTTCTTGGTCACGTTTATTAAGTTTTTTGCTGGAAGCTCTGCCTTCGGATCTTTATCGAATGGGCAAAATGGTGACAAGTATTGAAGCTGGTGATGCAAAAAATAAAGCAATCGTTCGCCTTGCTGGAGACGAATCTATAGAGGCAGACTTAGTGGTGGCAGCTGATGGCTATAGGTCTTGGTCGCGACATCATTTATTCAATGCCCCCGCCCCTGAATACGCTGGCTATGTAGCGTGGCGCGCCATGGCCCCCTTGGCACGTTTAGACAAGGCTTATCAGGACTTGCTTCACGACGGCATGATGGTCTCTCAATTGCCCGGCGATCAAATTTTGGGCTATCCAGTGATGCCATCTGATAACAATAACGATGTGCATATCAATATTGTGTGGTATAGAAAAACAAATACAGATGCATTAAAAATTCTTTTAACTGACGCACAAGGCGTTCAACATTCTGATGGTATTGCGCCAAAGTTAATTCACCCTCAGGTATTGCAGAATTTAAAGCAACAAGCAGCCGATACATTGCACCCTGCTTGGACTCAAATTATTCAACTCGCGCCAGAACTGTTTATGCAGCCTATCTACGACAGTGTGACTACCAGCATGGCTCAATCTAGAGTTGCCTTAATTGGTGATGCTGCATTTATATCCAGACCACATATCGGCCAAGGTGTTACCAAAGCTGCAGGTGATGCGCTTTGCCTAGTCAAGTGCCTGCAATCCAATACAAATGACGTTTTGAATGCTCTACAAATATTTTCTAAAGAACGGGTAGCTGTTGGACACCAGGTCATTCAATATGCGCAAAGATTAGGCTCCGTCATTTCACAACCTGGCGGTGAATTAGCAAGTTGGAGCCAGCTATACAGCAACGTGGCAAATGTTTTAAGAGACACGGCAGTAGAGTTAGATGGCGTTGCATGCGTTTAATGCAAAATCTTGTGTCTCTCTACAACTTCTAATCCATGCCAGCTATAAAAATACAAAGTATTACGTTACGGCAAGTCAATTTGCCGCCAAAAGTGTTACGTACAGATGCCATTCAATCATTTGTCACGCAGGAAACCGTTTTACTTACTCTGCACTGCAGTGATGGCATTGACGCTACTGGTTACGCCTACACCATTGGCACTGGTGGCTCATCTGTCATTGCGCTGTTAAAGGACCATTTGGCTCCTTGGTTAATTGGCCGTTCACCCCTAGAGATAGAAGCAATTTGGAAAGATTTGTTTTACTTCACCCATGCGACTGCTGTTGGTGCTATCACCAGCTTGGCATTAGCTTGCGTAGATACCG
>CAIRQX010000138.1 GCA_903880855.1 uncultured Burkholderiales bacterium
CGACGATAAAGAATACGACTTCGACAAGCTCTCTGACGAAGCCAAAGCCCAGTTAGCCTCAATACAGTTCTGCGACCAAGAACTTCAACGTCTCCAAGCCCAAGCCGCTGCCTACCAAACCGCACGTATGGCATATTCCAAGGCTTTGAATGAAGTATTGAACCCAGCTATGGGTGAGAAGATTAGCTTCAACTAAACCCAATGTTCCCCAACATCGAGCAAGAACTCAAAGAGATAGCCGCGGAGTCCATCGGTTGGGTGCCTCTAGAGGACAGTGCTTATCTGCACCTGAGCAGTGAGGGCAAAGAAGACCGCGTGGTAATCACGGGTGTGCCTGATGCGGGGATGGATGGGGAGAATGTGTTGCTTCTGGTGTGAGCCCAGTTCAACTGGAGGAGCCTCGCTGTTGCGGGGCTTTTTTCATGGGGGTGGTAACGTTTCCACCTCAAAAGCGACACCGTGTCGTATTTGATCCCTTGAGCAAAATAGTATGCGTAGCTGACTGGTAACGATGCGGCCAAATGTGGGGGTGCACCCACAGTGGGGTCAGCTTAGGACGATTTTGACAAGGGTGGGGGCCGTCTTAAACAGGTACAAACCGATTTCCCGAATGAGTACCCGACATTAACGTAACTCATTGATTTAATTAACAAAAGTAGATTTTTCGTAGCGAACTTTCTTCACTATATGGGCATATAGGTGTGGGGTGGGGGTCTTTGACGGCGCGCGTGTTCTGGTTGGCTTGATTGGTGCAATTCGGCTCTGCACGTATTTGTTGTGTATGGCGTTGTCGTGCATCTCAAACATAGCTTGGCGGTCCAGCTCACCGTTTGGCAAAAAAGGCATATGGAAATCAGAGCTAGGTTGGGTGGGCTTTTTACGCTTGGCCGCATGACCGGACATCACCTCCGCGAACGCTACATCCATAGCGGCTTGCAGCTCTTTGCATTGATGCGCTGGAACTATAAAACTGTCATGCACCGGCAAACACGTTATACCTTGAGACAAGAGGTTAAGCATTACCTTCTCTGCGATTATTGAATCCATGTACTGGAACTGAAGCCCAACTCCTTTGCCGATTGCGTCTTTGAGCGGGGGATGGCGTTTGATGATGAGCTTTTTTAACTTGGCAAAAGTAATGACGGACTTTTTCAATTCTTTGCGGCTAGGTCTATATCCCCCGGTCTCATCATTGAGAAGAGCATTAAACACTTCTTTGACGAGCTTACGCTGAGATTTGTATGGCTCAATCTGAGCGTCGTAAGGCAGTCCGTCAATGTGCAAACCGACGTCGTACATTTCACCTGATGGAGGCGCCAACCCCAGACTTATATAAAGAAGTCGTGGGTGCAACTCACTGAAGTCTATTTCTGTGGTCGCCAACCCGTTTATCGTGATGAATGGACGGTTCTCGCTAGGTATGTACTGCCACCATCCACCGTAAAAGCGGCCTCCAAGTGTCATGCTGCCGCGAGAAAATACACGGCGTAGCAAGCGATGATTAAAGTTCAGAAGCCGAGGTCGTCTTTGGGGTTGTGCGTTGTGCCCCTGCCAACGATATTTGGATTCAGACATTCTGCGGTTTATTTCACCCAAATGGTCATTGTTGACGTGAAGGCAAATCGCTTGAGTGCTGAGACGTAGATTTAATTTGCGTAGATTAGCGTTCATTGTGCGAACGCTAGACGTCATTGCAGGCTTCATGGGAAAGCGCTCTTTCGTATCGGGGTCATATCCACGCAGGACGATCGACATCTCAGGAACGGAAACCTTGGACCATCGAATGCCAATTTTTTCAAACGCATGAAGAAGCTCTCCTGATGCTTTGAGCTGCGTTGGCAAATTAAGCGACTCCGTAAGGCGCTCTCCGACTACAACCTCAGCCCATCCTAGACTCACCAACGCATCAACCGTTTCTGCAACAAAGTATTGCGATAGGTGATTTATCTTTCCAAATTTGGTGGAGTGGTAATACTGTGGGCTCAGGAATACGTTTAATCTAGCCTCTGGGCACCCACAGCACCAGATTTGATAAAGGCCTTCAATCAGCGTGTGGCAGTGCAGAAAACTACTGTCGACAGCCTTCTGGCTCTGTTTTTTTATTAATGCCCTTGCTTGCAACACATGTATCCACCAGCTTGTTAATCAGGTCTGGAAATGTTGGCTTGGCCGGTAAGTTGATGGTCGTGAAGTTGAGGCCGAGTGCTGACATTGCTGGCCCTTATTAACGATCTCGGGTCATGAGGTACTGTGTAAACAATTTAGCCGTGCCTTTGTTTAAGCAGGAAATCTATATTCCAGCCGTTACGCGTGTTCACGTGCCACAGACAAATGCAACCCTGATGCACCGAGGACTGCAAGAAGTGTCTTGATGGTTGGATTACCGCGTGGGCCTAGGGCTCGATACAAGCTCTCACGAGGCATCCCTGCACGCTCGGCTACAGCTGACATGCCTTGGGCTTCTGCGATGTGTCTAAGGGCCGATAGAAGGGCTTGCTGGCCTCCAGGTTGATCTGCTTCTTCAAGAGCAACGGCGAGGTACTCGTTGGCAAAGTCAGGATCGTTCTTGAGCATGTCGATCACGGCTTCATCATGTGGACGGCTTGTCTTGTTTGCTTTCATTTGATCTTCCTTCTTTGTTGCCAATCTTCCCAATATTCGTGGGCTTGCTTAATGTCTGACTGTTGCTTGCGCTTATCGCCGCCGATTAATAGCAGGATCAAGCGTTTACCAGCCTGTGCGTAGTAAACCCTGTACCCCGGCCCCCAATCAATGCGAGCTTCCCAAACGCCATCACCTACAGGTTTGACATCGCCAAAATTCCCACTGGCCATACGTCCGATGCGAACCAAGAGCCGAGCGCGAGCTTGTCGATCCGCCAAAGAGGCAAGCCACTTGGCATATGGGTCATCACCCTCGGGGGTTAAGTAGTCTTGGATATCGAACATATGGCTTGTGAATTATAAGTTACAAGCGTTGGGTGTCAATAGCTACATTCACAGCCTCTTAAAGCCCGCATCGCTCCTTAGCGGCACACCAAGTATCTTGGCGTACAAGCGGATCATCAATGCTTGAAGGCGTGTTACTTCTCGGTCTATACGTGTTTCCTTGCCGTGGACTGTCTTGGCAGCTGCGCAAATCTGTCGACCTAGCTCGGTGCGTGGACCAGTGGATCGCCCACCATGGAAACGGCACTTTGTCTTGCCCTTGACAGCTGGACCACCACACTGGAGCTTTGTGCGTTTGCTCATTGCGTTGCACCGTAAGCACGTGATACGACCACCGGCTGTCGTAAGTTGGGCTGTGATCTGCTTCTCAGTCATCAAAACCTAAAGCGCCTGCTCAACACTTTTAAACTTCATACAACCCTTACTTAACAAGTTAAGGAAGAAAAAACAACACATTTCTGTTTTATAACCTCCACCAGTTTTTTCATATTGAACAAATAGAGGGTCAATTTACAAAGACAGCATGTACCGTAAGCGTGCGTTTTCTTGGGCAAGCTCCTTGATAGCCCGTTGCATAAATTTGACATGCCTTTGGTTTACAGGCATGTCAGCAACGCGCTTAACGCTGTTACGGGTGTGCCTGATGTAGGGATGGATGGGGAGAATGTGTTGTTGCTCTTGTGATCTAGGAAGCCTCGCTGTCGTGGGGCTTTTTTCATTTAGGCGGTAACATTTACCGTTATGAATAATGAGATTTAACGAATTAAAGTAACCTTCTAAGTGTAAATCAAATATAGATATCGAAAGAATATATGAAAACCATTCGCATCGTACTGAGTTCAATCACGCTGTCATTATTAGCCGCTTGCGGCGGCGGAGGTGGAGGCAGTACTACAGTGGCAGCTTCGCCAACATTGACGGGTGTGTTTGTGGATGCTCCTACGAAAGGCTTGGCCTATACAGCGCTTCCTTCTGGACTTTCTGGTGTCACTGATGTTGATGGGAAGTTCAAATACAGGGATGGCGACAAGGTGTCTTTCAACATCGCGACTACAGGGGGAGATATCAATCTAGGAGCAATAGAGATGTCTGTGCCAACCAATGGAGACGCTGTAGTTTCTGTCTTATCGTTGCCAAATGGACAAGCCTCAGCACAAATCTTGCAGACACTTAACAAAGGCAATTCAGCAAACATTGATGTGAGCAATGTAAACCTTTCCGCAGCAGATGTAACTGCACTTAACGAATACATCGATAGTCCTACAAAAACAACACCGTCAGTCACTATTGCAGGTGCTGTGAAGCCCTTAGTAGATGGAAATACGGCCGTATCAGCAGCCATTACAAGTTTAGCTGCGAACCCATCGAGCAACTCACTGACTGCTGCAAATATAAGCAGCGCATTGAGTGGAAAAGCTGTTTTTTCTGTGGGCGTTACCAATCAAACACAAGGAGTTTTTGGGTTGGCATATTTCGCACCCAATGGAAACGTTAGTGAAGTTTGGAACGATGGAACCGTTGACTCGTTCACATGGGCCTCTTCTAACGGTCAATTTACTGCTGTAAGAAAAGGCGTTACGTCATCTGGAACTATCGGTTATTTGGACAGTAATATTGCAATCTCCAAGCACACAACGTTCGATGGAATGGATGTGAGTTCGATGTGGTTTTTTATTAAGTCGACCACTTATGCTGAATGGGCCAATAAAACATTAACAGTATCAGGTAATTCAAGCTCTTATTGCAATCCCTTACCAATGTATATGCTCATATCTGCAGACGGAAGTCAGTTTTCAGCCACTTGTAAATTGGGAACACCCGCTTATGCTACGGGGACCTTAACTCAATTTGCTGCTATGCCCGGAGTTTTATTGGTACAAGAGGTAATAAACGGGAATATGTCTTCCTTTTATGCTGGTCTTTTAGCTGGAGGATCTTTGACATCGGGGCAAATGTTTACTTATATTCCCAGCACTGCCAATTCTCCATTTAGATCAAATCTGCTTTCAATTAAATCCAATTGAATCGATTAACCTTTGGGAGAAGCTCAATTTAGCAAATATGGTTTGCAATATATTTATTAAATGAAGTTTGTCTCACTTTCGATAGAAATATCTAGGCGCTTTCGGCCATTAAGCAAGCTGCTTGAGATGCATCAACACAAATCTTATTGTCCCCAACATCAAGCAAGAACTCAAAGAGATAGCCTCTGAGTCCATCGGTTGGTTGCCCCTAGAGGACAGGGCTTATCTGCACCTGAGCAGTGAGGGCAAAGAAGACCGGGTGGTGATC
>CAIRQX010000139.1 GCA_903880855.1 uncultured Burkholderiales bacterium
GGGTGGCGCCAAGCCCAGCGATACGGCAGCCGCTTATGTGATCGGTATGGCACTCATGCCCGCCTTGGCCCACGCTGCACCCGATGTGCCTAAAGAAAAATATCCTTTGTTGGGCGAACGCTACCGTTTCCATTACCAACAACATGTCAACGACATCAGCTTGTTTGAAGGCGTCTTGCCCATGCTCCACGCTTTGCGTGAACGCCAGCATGTGTTGACAGTGGCCACCGGCAAAAGCCGCAAAGGCTTGACCGAGGCTTTGAATACCGTGCAATTGCAAGGCTTGTTTGAGGCGTCGCGTACCGCCGATGAAACTGCGGGCAAGCCTAACCCTTTGATGCTGCAAGAGTTGATGGGTGAATTTGGCGTGCCGCCTGAGCGCACCTTGATGGTGGGCGATACCACCCACGATTTAGAAATGGCCAAAAGAGCGGGTTGCCCCAGTGTGGGGGTGAGTTACGGCGCCCATGACCATTCAGAATTTGCACCTTTGCAACCGCGCTTTGTGGCGCACACGGTGCGGGAGTTACACGATTGGTTGTTGGTAAACGGGTAGCGAGGACAGGATGAACCCAGATGACGCAAATCAACGCATAGCCTTTTGCTCAAGTGCAGATTTACAAGAAGGCGCAAGAGCCGTTCCCTTTGATGTGGTGTATGCGGGCCAAACCTGCCGCGCGTTTGCGGTGCGTTTTGAAGGCCAACCCCATGCTTATTTAAACCGTTGCACCCATGTAGCTATGGAACTGGACTTTCAGCCAGACCAGTTTTTTGACGACACCGGCAGATGGTTGCTGTGCGCGACGCACGGCGCGGTGTATGCGCCCGATACCGGTGAATGCGCAGGCGGCCCATGCCGTGGCGGCTTGGTCAAAATTGACCTTTCAGAAACAGATGGCGTGGTCCACTGGCATACTGCTTACAACTTAAAACCTTTTGAATTTCCTCTTTAACACCCGACATGTCAGATAACTACCAGCAATCCAATACGCCGTCCGCACCCAGTCATAAAGTGGTGTGGGAACGCGATACCTTAGAACGGTTGGCATTTGCCACTTTGGCGGAACAGCGCGCAAGCAGGCGCTGGCGCATTTTTTTCCGGTTTGCATGGTTAGCGCTAGCTGCAACTTTGGCTTGGGCCGGGTTGCACCGCGCGGGGGTGGGAAGTTCGGGCCCAAGCCAACCGCATACCGCCGTGGTAGCGATCAAGGGTGAAATTGCTGATGGCGCTGAGGCCAGTGCCGAATGGACAGTGAACGCATTGCGCGCTGCGTTTGAAGACGAAGGCTCGCAAGCGATCGTTTTGCAAATCAATTCACCAGGTGGTAGCCCTGTGCAAGCGGGCATCATCAACGATGAAATTCGCCGTCTCAAAGCCAAACACAAGAAACCTGTTTACGCCGTGGTGGAAGAATCTTGCGCCTCAGCGGCTTATTACATTGCGGTGTCAGCCGATGAGATTTATGTCGACAAGGCCAGCATTGTTGGCAGCATTGGCGTGCTGATGGATGGCTTTGGCTTTACCGGTTTGATGGATAAATTAGGTGTCGAGCGTCGCTTGATGACGGCAGGTGTGAACAAAGGTTTTTTGGACCCGTTTAGTCCACAAACCAAAGCCCAGCGCACCCATGCACAAACCTTACTTGACCAAATTCATGCCCAATTTATCCAAATTGTGCGTGATGGTCGCGGGAAGCGTTTGAAAGAAACGCCTGAGTTGTTTACGGGTTTGTTTTGGAGTGGCCAGCAAGCGGTTGATTTAGGTTTGGCCGATGGCTTGGGTAACTTAGATTACGTCGCGCGTGAAATTGTCAAAGCTGAAGACATCATCGATTACACCCGCCATGACAACGTGGCCGAACGCATAGCTAAGCGCTTTGGTGCGGCGATTGGTGAAGGTGCTGTGCATGCTTTGCAAAGGCAACCGGCGGTTCGGTAAGCGCTTGCTAATTACTTGCCAATAGCAAACACGGTTGGCGCGTCACTCATATCGCTTGATTGTTGACGCCAATCTTTCACAGCAAAACACTTCACATCCATAGTCGGCAAGGTGAGTCCGCTGGCGCGCGCAAGTCGCGTGTTGGGTTGCAAACCTTTAAGCAGCGCCTCCCACAAAGCTTTGTTGCGATAGGGCGTTTCAATGAATAGTTGGGTTTGGCCGGTTTTCATGGCCAGAGTTTCGAGTTCGCGTATGCGTTGCAAGCGCGCTGCGCTGTCTTGCGGCAAATAGCCGACGAAGGCGAAGTTTTGTCCATTCAATCCGCTTGCGGCCAAGGCCAGAAGCAACGACACGGGCCCCACTAAAGGCAAGACTCGAATTCCCAGTAGGTGCGCGGCCATTACGACGGAAGAGCCTGGGTCGGCCACTGCTGGCATGCCCGCTTCGCTGACCAAACCAATGTCTTGGCCTTTCAGTGCCAATGCAAGCAAGGGCTTGGCGTCGAACTCGCCTTGGTGGTCGCCTTTTTTGTGGACTTCGCGCGGCAGTTCGGTGATCTGCATCTCTTGCAGAGTAACAGTGAGAGGTGCAACTTCGTTCACGCGTTTTAAAAATGCGCGCGTGCTTTTGGCGTTTTCAGTGATCCAGTGGGTCAAGCTGCATGCGACCCGCAAGGTGGCTTGCGGCAATACATCGGTGATGGGTGCGGAGGTATCGCATCCAAAGTCGAGTGGTGTGGGCACTAAGAAGAGCGTGCCTTTTTGCGGAGCAGTCATAAAAGAGGGATTCCCGCGCTTTTCAACATGCGGCAAGTGCGTATCAACGGCAAGCCGATGAGCGCTGTCGGATCGTCGTTGTCGATGGCGTTCAACAAGGCAATGCCTAGACCTTCACTTTTGGCGCTGCCTGCGCAATCATAGGGCTGTTCGGCTTGCAGATAGGCCTCAATTTCTGCGTCTGATAAGTCGCGAAAGCGCACGCGCACGGGCGCTACTTCCATTTGCTCAAAGCCAGTTGCTTGGCACACCACGGCCACCGCTGTTTGAAAAACAACTGTTTGCCCACGCATGCGTTGCAACTGTTGCAATGCGCGCGCATGGTTGCCAGGTTTGCCCAAAGGCTCTCCGTGTAGGTCGGCCACTTGGTCGGAGCCAATGACAACAGCTTGCGGGTGAAGTTTGGCGACTGCGTGGGCTTTGGCCAGCGCCAAACGGCTGGCTAAGGCAAGTGGTGACTCCCCTCTGAGAGGTGTTTCGTCAACATCTGGGGCCACTACCTCAAACGGTATGCGCAAACGCGAAAGCAATTCGTGCCGATAGCGCGAGGTAGAACCCAAAATAAGCAGGCGAGTAATAGGGGGCATAAGAAGTGATTCTCTTACACTGCAACGTATGTCCTCCTCTAACAGTCCGCAACACCTTGACGTCAAAGCTTTCGCATCGAACCAAAGCAAGTTGTCGGGCGAGGTTGATTTGCACAGCATGCCCCGCTTGCGGGCAGACTGTGCAGAAGAGGTCGCCGGCAAAGTCATTTGGTCTGCCCAAGGCGAAATGCGCCAGGCCAGCGACGGTCATGATGCCGCATGGATGCACGTGCAAGCTAAAACCGAAGTTCCCTTGACTTGTCAACGCTGTTTGAAAACGGTGCAGCAGGCGTTGAAGGTCGATAGAAGTTTTCGTTTCGTCAAAGACGAGGCGACGGCCGAGGCCCAAGACGACGAAAGCGAAGAAGACTTGTTGGTGTTCAGCAAAGACTTCGACTTGCTGGTGCTTGTCGAAGACGAGCTGTTGATGGCCTTGCCTTTGGTGCCGATGCACACAAGCTGCCAAAGTGAGCACGCGCCCACTTCGAAAGACGATTCCGGCGCGGATGCGGACGCCAAACCTAACCCTTTTGCGGTTTTGGCGACGATGCGGCTTGGCAAAGACTGACAATCGGACGGGATCCGCTATAATCGTGGGCTTCGTGCGTCACCGGCCTGTGTTAGTGGCGTCACCGTGAATTAACCCATTTAACCGTCTAGGAGCCTCACATGGCTGTCCAGCAAAACAAAAAATCTCCTTCCAAGCGCGGTATGCACAACTCGCACACTGCTTTGACTGCCCCCGGTACTGCCGTAGAGCCTACAACGGGCGAAACCCACCTGCGTCACCACATCAGCCCCAACGGCTTTTACCGTGGCCGTAAGGTGCTGAAAAGCAAAACCGAAGCGTAATCCACGCCAATACCAAATGGCCCGCGGCACTACTAGCGCCTCGGGCTTTTGTTTTTTCCCCCTAAAGATACCCGCATGATCACAGTTGCCGTTGATTGCATGGGGGGTGACCACGGCCCCCGCGTCACACTGGCTGCGTGCCGGCAGTTTTTAAACAACCATCCAGACGCATCTTTGCTGTTAGTGGGTTTGCCAGAAGCTTTATCTGGTTTTGTCCACCCACGCGCCAAGGTGGTTGCGGCATCTGAAGTGGTCGCGATGGATGACCCCATCGAAGTCGCCTTGCGCCGTAAAAAAGACTCTTCTATGCGCGTGGCCATCGAGCAAGTCAAGGACGGCGCAGCCCAGGCGGCTGTCTCTGCGGGCAACACGGGCGCGCTGATGGCGATTGCCCGTTATGTCCTCAAAACCATGGACGGCATTGAGCGCCCAGCGATTGCTGGACGCATGCCCAATTTCAAAGGTGGGGGCTCCACCATGCTCGATTTAGGCGCCAACGTTGACTGCACCCCCGAGCACTTATTGCAGTTTGCAGTGCTTGGTTCGGCCTTGGTTTCGGTTCTCTATGACATCGAAAGCCCCACTGTGGGTCTATTGAATATCGGTGAAGAAGCGATAAAAGGTAATGAAATCATCAAAAAAGCAGCCGAACTGTTGCGAACAGCGGCTAACAGCGGTGATCTCAATTTTTATGGAAACGTCGAAGGTACTGATATTTACCAAGGAACGGTCGATTTGATCGTCTGCGACGGTTTTGTCGGCAATGTGGCCTTAAAAGCCAGCGAGGGACTGGCCCATAAGATCAGCGAAACACTTAAACAGTCGTTTATGCGCAATATCTATACGCGAATTGCTGCCATCTTCGCCTATCCTGTTTTATCTGACTTTAAAGACAGGGTTGACCACCGCCGTTACAACGGCGCGGCCCTGTTGGGTCTCAACGGTATTGTGTTCAAGAGCCATGGTTCGGCGGACGAGCTAGCTTTCGAGACAGCTTTGACCCGCGCGTATGATGCGGCACACCACAACTTGCTCGAACGCGTTCGTGACCGTATTGCCCATGCCGCCCCCTTGTTGGGTGTACCAGTGGCCCCCGTTTCGGACTGAGCCTCTCGCTTAATGACCCGTTTTTCTCGTATTACTGGCACCGGAAGCTACCTTCCGCCCCGTCGGTTAACCAATGCGGATTTGGTTGCAGAACTAGCCGCCTTGGGTGTTGAATCGTCAGACGATTGGATTGTCGAGCGCACTGGCATCAAGTCACGCCACTTTGCTGCCCCTGAATTAGTGAGCAGCGACTTGGCCTTTGAAGCCTGCAAAAACGCCTTGGCTGCCGCTGGCCGTCAACCCCAAGATATCGATCTCATCATCGTGGCGACTTCTACGCCTGATATGGTCTTCCCGTCGACGGCTTGCATCTTGCAGCACAAATTAGCCCAAATCAACGAAGACGCCTCAGGTATCGCAGGCGCCGCCGCATTTGACGTGCAGGCTGTGTGCACAGGCTTTATTTACGCATTGACCGTGGCCGACGCCATGATCCGCGCGGGCAACGCGACCCGCGCTTTGGTGGTCGGGTCGGAAATTTTCTCGCGCTTGCTAGATTTCAAAGACCGCACCACTTGCGTCCTATTTGGCGACGGTGCGGGCGCGGTGGTGTTGGAGGCGTCTGAGACCCCTGGCATTTTGTCGACAGATATCCATGCCAACGGCAAACACGTGGGCATTTTGTGTGTCCCCGGACATGTCAGCAATGGCAATGTATTGGGCGACCCTTTGCTCAAGATGGACGGTCAGGCTGTCTTTAAATTGGCGGTCGGTTTGCTGGAAGACGCGGCACATGCCGTGTTGAACAAAGCGGGCGTGCAAGAGTCCGAGATCGATTGGTTGATTCCCCACCAAGCCAATATCCGCATCATCCAAAGCACAGCAAAAAAGCTCAAGCTCTCGATGGACAAAGTCGTGTTGACCGTGCAAGACCATGGCAACACCTCGGCGGCATCGATTCCCTTGGCGCTAGACAAAGCGGTGCGCGCCGGCCAAGTCAAGCCCAACCAAACACTCATGCTCGAAGGTGTGGGTGGCGGCTTCACGTGGGGCGCTGTTTTACTCAAGTTGTAAATCTGTATGAAACCATTTGCATTTGTATTTCCAGGCCAAGGCTCGCAATCCGTCGGTATGTTGGACGCATGGGGTGATCACCCTGTCGTGAAACAAACCCTACAAGAAGCCTCTGAAGCTTTGGGCGAAAAGATTGGCCAACTCATCCACGAAGGCCCCAAAGAAGCGCTCGGCTTGACGACCAACACGCAACCTGTGATGTTGGTGTCAGCCATCGCGGCCTATCGCGTGTGGTTATCTGAAGGTGGCGCACAGCCCTCTGTTGTCGCGGGCCATTCGCTGGGTGAGTACTCTGCCTTGGTAGCGGCTGGCGCGTTGACACTTGCGCAGGCTGTGCCATTGGTGCGCTTTCGTGCCCAAGCCATGCAAGACGCTGTGCCGGTCGGGACAGGTGCGATGGCGGCTATTTTGGGAATGGACGCGCAACAAGTGATTACTGGTTGCGCCCAAGCGCAAGCCACATTTGCTGCGGGCTCTGGTGAAGTTGTGGAGGCCGTGAACTTCAATGACCCTACACAAACTGTGATTGCTGGTAGTAAGGCTGCTGTTGAAAAAGCTTGCGAAATGCTCAAAGCTGCAGGCGCAAAACGCGCTTTGTCTTTGCCTGTGTCGGCCCCTTTTCACTCCAGTTTGATGTTGTCTGCCGCGCAACGGTTGAAAGAAAAACTTGCCGCCACGCCCATCGCTACTCCCGCTATTCCAGTGGTTAACAACATCGATGTTGCTTTACAAACAGACCCCGACGCAATCCGCGAGGCTTTGTACCGCCAAGCTTTCGGCCCCGTGCGTTGGGTCGAATGCGTGGCCGCTATCAAAGCCCGAGGCGTGCACACCTTGGTAGAGTGCGGGCCCGGCAAAGTGCTCGCTGGGCTGACCAAGCGCATTGATGCGGAACTCACCGGATTGCCTTTGTTTGACCCTGCCTCGCTGGCAGAGGTGAAAACGGCTTTGGCTTAACTACATAAGATTACAAATGAAAGAATCCACTCCCCAAGTTGCCCTAGTCACAGGCGCCTCGCGTGGCATTGGTGCGGCCATTGCCTTGGAACTCGCACACCAAGGTTTTGTAGTCATCGGCACCGCCACCACAGATGAAGGTGCCGCCAAAATTAGCCAAGCTTTATCCGCCCACGCCAAATGCCGTGGTGCCAATCTGAATGTGAATGACGCCGCCGCGGTGGACGCCTTGGTCGAGCAAATCACCGCTGAGCACAAAGCCTTGCATGTATTGGTTAACAACGCGGGCATCACCCGCGACACCTTGGCCATGCGGATGAAAGACGACGACTGGGACGCCGTGCTCGACACCAATCTCAAAGCCGTTTTCCGTCTGTCGCGTGCCGTCATGCGCCCCATGATGAAGCAGCGCTATGGTCGGATCATCAGTATTACCAGCGTTGTCGGCGCTTCTGGCAACGCAGGACAAGCCAACTATGCCGCCGCCAAAGCCGGAGTGGCCGGCATGACCCGTGCGCTGGCGCGCGAGTTGGGCAGTCGAAACATTACCGTCAACTGCGTGGCGCCTGGGTTTATCGAAACAGACATGACGGCCGCTTTGGCTGAAGAACAGCAAAAAGCCCTTTTGGGGCAAATTCCCCTGGGCCATCTTGGCAAGCCTGCCGATGTGGCCCATGCAGTGGCCTTTTTGGCGAGCGACAAAGCTAACTATGTGACTGGGCAGGAATTGCACGTCAATGGCGGCATGTTTATGGCCTAAAGTTTGTCGTAAAAAAGTATTAAAAAACTGAGTGTCCGCGCAGTTAAAATAGCGGACTTATTCACAACCCTTTGAGGGAACTCATGAGCGATATCGAATCACGTGTCAAAAAAATCATTGCCGAACAACTCGGCGTGGAAGAGTCACAAGTCACCAGTGAAAAAGCCTTCGTGGCCGATTTGGGTGCCGACTCCTTGGACACTGTGGAATTGGTGATGGCCTTAGAAGACGAATTCGGAATCGAAATTCCGGACGAAGACGCCGAAAAAATTACCACTGTGCAAAACGCGATTGATTACGCGTTGACACACAAAAAAGCCTAAATCACAGGAAACTTTGCATGAGCCGTCGTCGCGTCGTCGTGACCGGTCTAGGTTGTATCAGCCCCGTGGGTAACACGGTGGCTGAGGCTTGGGCCAATCTGTTAGCAGGTAAGTCCGGCATTGCTGCGATCACCCGGTTCGACGCCTCTGGTTTGAATTGCCACTTCGCAGGCGAAGTCAAAAATTTCGATATAGATTCCTACATCTCGCCCAAAGAAGCCAGGGCCATGGACAGTTTCATTCATTACGGAATCGCTGCGGCCGTGCAAGCGGTTCAAGATGCGGGCTTACCCACTAACGATGCCCAAGACGATGAAACGGCCGCCCGCGTTGGCGTGCTGATCGGCTCGGGTATTGGCGGTTTGCCTCTCATTGAAAACATGCACAACGAAATGCTGGCCAAAGGCCCGCGACGCATTTCTCCTTTTTTCGTGCCTGCCTCCATCATCAACATGATCTCTGGCCATGTGTCGATGCGTTTTGGCTTTAAAGGTCCTAATCTTGCGGTCGTCACAGCTTGCACCACAGGCTTGCATGCGATTGGGGAAGCAGGGCGGCACATTGAATATGGCGACGCCGATGTCATGATCGCTGGTGGTTCCGAAGGTTGTATTTCGCCTTTGGGCGTTGGCGGCTTTGCCTCCATGCGCGCCTTGTCTACCCGTAATGACGACCCTACTACCGCTTCACGCCCTTGGGACAAAGACCGCGACGGTTTTGTTTTGGGTGAGGGCGCTGGCGTTGTGGTGTTGGAAGAATACGAATATGCCAAAAAACGGGGTGCCAAAATTTACGCCGAGCTTGCTGGATACGGCATGAGTGGCGACGCAGGACACATGACGGCGCCCAATATGGACGGTCCCCGCCGTGCGATGGTCAACGCCTTGCGCAATGCCAACGTGAATTCAGACCAAGTGGACTACCTCAATGCCCACGGCACTTCGACTCCACTGGGCGATATCAACGAGACCAACGCGATCAAAGCCGCTTTGGGTGACCACGCCAAAAAATTAACTGTTAGTTCCACCAAGTCCATGACAGGCCATTTGTTGGGTGGCGCGGGCGGCATAGAAAGCGTGTTCACCGTAATGGCTTTGCATGAACAAAAAGTCCCTCCCACTATTAATCTGCACAATCAAGACCCTGAGTGCGATTTGGATTTTTGCGCCAATACGGCCCGTGACATGAAAATTGACGTTGCCTTGAAAAACAATTTTGGGTTTGGTGGTACCAACGGCGCTCTGCTTTTCAAACGCGTTTAATTCCCCCGTCTTGTAAAGCGCCCCGTCGGACTCATTTGTCTGTGGGGCGTTGTAGTTTTTGTTGACAAATTTTGGATGCTGAAGATGACTATGAATAGATCTTTCTCTCGCGTGTTTCTTGTAAGTTGTCTCGCGATCGCTATGGGGTTGGGTGTCACCCCCTCCATTGCGCAAGCACAAGCCTCGGCGCAAGCCAGTCGCGTTTTGCCTGACTTCACCGATCTGGTCGAGCAAGTTGGCCCATCGGTGGTCAATATCCGCACATTAGAAAAAGTATCTGCGCGCGACGCACAAGCAGGCTCGCCCGATGAAGAAATGCAAGAGCTGTTTCGCCGTTTCTTTGGCGTGCCCATGCCAGCACCCAATGGCCCACGCCAACAACGCCCCAACCGCCCACAACCTGAGCAAGAACAACCCAGGGGTGTTGGTTCTGGCTTTATCTTGTCAGCTGACGGTTTTGTGATGACCAATGCCCATGTGGTGGAGGGTGCAGACCAAGTTTTGGTGACGCTACCTGATAAGCGCGAGTTCAAGGCCCGTATTGTTGGCACCGACAAACGCAGCGATGTGGCGGTGGTGAAGATTGAAGCCACTGGATTACCAGCGGTGCGCATTGGCGATGTCTCGCGCCTCAAAGTCGGCGAATGGGTTATGGCGATTGGCTCACCTTTTGGCCTAGACAATTCAGTAACCGCTGGCATCGTGAGCGCCAAACAACGCGACACGGGTGACTATTTGCCATTCATCCAAACCGATGTGGCGATCAATCCTGGTAACTCGGGCGGCCCGCTCATCAATATGCGTGGTGAAGTGATAGGCATCAACAGCCAAATCTATTCGCGCTCTGGTGGATTCATGGGCATCTCATTTGCCATTCCGATTGATGAAGCTATTCGTGTGAGCGAGCAATTGCGCACCACGGGACGCGTGCAGCGTGGCCGCCTTGGTGTGCAGATCGACCAAGTTAGCAAAGAAGTGGCTGAATCTCTAGGGCTCACCAAAACCCAAGGTGCGTTGGTGCGTGGCGTCGAGCAAGGTTCTCCTGCCGAAAAAGCCGGACTCGAACCGGGTGACATCATCTTGAAGTTTGACGGAAAGCCGATCGAAAAATCGTCTGACTTGCCACGCATGGTCGGCAATACCAAGCCAGGGACTAAGAGCACGATACAAGTTTGGCGTCGTGGCAGCTTGGTCGACAAACAAATTACCGTAGGCGAGTTTGAGCCAGAGGCGCCTGCCAAAAAAGCAGTAGCTCCCGTTGAAAAACCTGTGACATCGAGCGCCGCTAAGTTTTTAGGCCTCACGGTCAGTGACCTGACGGACGCCCAAAAGAAAGAACTCAAAGTCCGGGGTGGTGTGCGTGTTGACGCCGCCACAGAAGCCGCAGCGCGAGCTGGCATTCAAGAAGGCGACGTGATTTTGGCCTTGGCCAATACCGAAACCCCCTCGGTTCAGGTTCTAGAGGCTTTGGTAGCCAAGGTGGATCGCGCCAAGCCAGTAAGTTTGCTCATTCGACGTGGTGAGTGGGCGCAATACATCGTGATCCGGCCCTCCTCGCAAAAGCCTTAAACCACTCTCGGATGTGAGGTTGTTGCTAAAAAATCAGGGCATGCAAAAAAATTATTTCTGGTTTTCTGTCCACAGCCTTCATAGTTGGTAAGCACTCACAAAATATTGATATTGCCATTTTTTAATATATAAAAAGCCATCTATTGCTTATTTTTCATATATCAAACCATTTAAAATCCATCATGTGGAATTGTTTAATTTGCTCCACAGGTGCTCCACAGTTCACCCACAGCTTGCCCATAAAACCTGTGATAGAAATGTTGATAAGCTGTGAATAAGATGCTGTGGCGGTTCCGCAACGTGTCCCTTTTAAGCCAATGGTCGGTTGGTGTTTTGGCTTTTTTGCCTACAATGAACTCCCAACTATCGCAGTTGCCATTGCTTGTTGGTTCTGGGCGCGTCAGCATCTGACGCGCCCTTTTTTCATGTCTTCATCCCTTTGAATTCAATCACTTAAGTGCTCCCGTTGATGAATCACATCAGAAATTTCTCCATCATTGCGCACATCGACCATGGCAAATCGACGCTCGCCGACCGCATTATTCAGCGTTGCGGCGGACTCGAAGACCGCGAGATGGAAGCGCAAGTTCTTGACTCAATGGACATCGAAAAAGAGCGTGGGATAACCATCAAAGCGCAGACGGCTGCGTTGCAATACAAGGCGAAAGACGGGCAGGTGTACAACCTCAATTTGATCGACACACCAGGTCACGTCGACTTTTCTTATGAAGTCTCGCGCTCTTTGTCTGCTTGTGAAGGTGCCT
The DNA here is from genome assembly GCA_903880855.1 of uncultured Burkholderiales bacterium. Taxonomy (GTDB): domain Bacteria; phylum Pseudomonadota; class Gammaproteobacteria; order Burkholderiales; family Burkholderiaceae_C; genus Limnohabitans. Next base: position 11,911 of record CAIRQX010000139.1, read on the forward strand.
TACTAGTAGTTGATGCCAGCCAAGGTGTCGAAGCACAAACCGTTGCCAATTGCTACACCGCCCTCGACTTGGGCGTTGAAGTACTTCCCGTGCTCAACAAAATGGATTTGCCACAAGCCGATCCAGACAACGCCAAAGCAGAAATTGAAGATGTCATCGGCATTGACGCCACCGACGCGATTCCTTGTTCTGCCAAAACGGGCATGGGCATTGAAGAAATTTTGGAAGCCGTAGTCGCCAAAATTCCGCCGCCACAAGGTGACGCGCAAGCGCCCTTGCGCGCCATGATCATTGACAGCTGGTTTGATACCTATGTCGGCGTAGTCATGTTGGTGCGTGTTGTTGATGGACGTTTGGGCAAAGGCGAGCGTATCAAGATGATGGCTTCGCACGCGGTCTACAACGCAGACAACCTCGGCGTTTTTACCCCTGCCAACCAACCGCGCGAATCGCTGGAAGCGGGACAAGTCGGCTACATCATTGCCGGTATCAAAGAACTGCAAGCTGCCAAGGTGGGTGACACCATCACCCTCGAGAAAAAGCTGCCCAATAACCTCGGCCCTGCCGAAAAAGCCTTGCTAGGTTTTAAAGAAATCCAACCGCAAGTGTTTGCCGGTCTCTATCCCACCGAGGCCAACCAATACGACGCCTTACGCGACGCCTTGGAAAAACTCAAACTCAACGACGCCTCCTTGCATTACGAACCTGAAGTCTCGCAAGCGCTGGGTTTCGGATTTCGCTGTGGATTCCTTGGCCTTTTGCATATGGAAATCGTGCAGGAACGGTTAGAGCGTGAGTTCGACCAAGACCTGATCACCACGGCGCCTAGCGTGGTCTATCAAGTTGTCAAGCCCGATGGCGAGGTGGTATTGGTGGAAAACCCCGCCAAGATGCCTGACCAAGGCAAGATGCAAGAGATCCGTGAACCCATCGTCACAGTGCATCTGTATATGCCGCAAGAGTATGTGGGTGCAGTCATGACGCTTGCTAACCAAAAGCGCGGCATGCAACTCAATATGGCCTACCACGGCCGTCAAGTGATGTTGACTTACGACATGCCTTTAGGCGAGATCGTGCTCGACTTCTTCGACAAGCTCAAATCGGTCAGCCGAGGCTATGCGTCGATGGACTATGAGTTCAAAGAGTTTCGTGCGTCCGACGTGGTCAAGGTCGACATTTTGTTGAATGGCGAGAAAGTCGACGCCTTGTCCATCATCGTCCACCGCACCCAATCGCAATACCGCGGCCGCGCGGTAGTGGCCAAAATGCGCGAGATCATCAGTCGTCAGATGTTCGATGTGGCGATTCAAGCGGCTATTGGCGCCAACATCATCGCCCGCGAAACGATCAAGGCTTTGCGTAAGAACGTGCTGGCAAAATGCTACGGTGGTGATATCTCCCGTAAGCGCAAGCTCTTAGAGAAACAAAAAGCAGGTAAAAAACGTATGAAACAAATCGGATCTGTCGAGGTGCCCCAGGAGGCCTTCTTGGCAATTTTGCAGGTGGAAGACTAATGCCTACGCTCACCGCATTTGTATTAGCCGCCTTCGTTGGCTACGCCGCCACCTGGTACCTTGGCATGTTGGAAGGCAGTTTTGCTTTTCTGATGTTGATGGCTACCATCGTCACGGGTATTTACTGGTTGGCAGAACAGTTTTACTTCTTGCCACAACGACTTCAATCAGCTGAACGACTCGAGTTGGACGCGGCAAACCGCCGTGCTGAACTCGACAAACTGGGAATCGCCAAAAATGACGTAGACGTGACCCAGGCCAAAGAGCGTCTCATCATGCAACCCTGGTGGTTGGATTGGACGGCAGGGTTGTTCCCTGTCATCGCTGTGGTGTTCGTCTTGCGTTCGTTCTTATTTGAGCCTTTCAAAATTCCATCCGGTTCGATGATTCCCACTTTGTGGGTTGGCGATTTGATTTTGGTAAACAAGTTCCACTACGGCGTGCGCTTGCCAGTGATCAATCTCAAAATCACAGACGGCAATCCTGTTGAGCGTGGAGACGTCATGGTGTTTCGTTACCCACCCAAGCCCAACCTCGACTACATCAAGCGTGTCATTGGCTTGCCAGGTGACGAGATTGCTTACTTAAACAAGCAACTCACCATCAACGGACAACCCGCCCCCAAAACGCCTTTGCCCGATTTCTTTGAAGAAGACAGCCTGCGCTACATCAAGCAGTTTGAAGAGCGTATTCCTTTGGGCGACAAACCAGACGCCAGCGTGACGTCTGTGCGTCTGCACCGTTTGCTCAATGATGCTGACCGTCCTGCTTTTGTTCCAGGCGCTGATGAGTTCGTTTTCAAAGACAACTGCCGTTATACCGTTGAAGGGGTGACCTGTAAGGTTCCTGCTGGCCACTACTTCATGATGGGCGACAACCGCGACAACTCATTGGACTCTCGCTATTGGGGCTTTGTGCCAGAAAAAAATATTGTGGGTAAAGCCTTTTTTGTATGGATGAATTTTGGGAATCTCAAGCGCATCGGCGCTTTTGACTAACCCGCACCCCCATGTCCAAAACAACGCCCAAGCCGCACACGATTCTCGAAACACTGCAACAACGTTTGCAGATCACGTTTCACAACCCAGAATTGTTGCAGCAGGCGTTGACACATCGCAGTTTTAGTTCTGACCACAACGAGCGCCTAGAGTTTTTAGGCGACTCCGTGTTGAACTTATGCATTGCCAATTTGCTCTACCAGCGCTTACACACTTTGCCTGAAGGCGATTTGTCGCGTGTGCGCGCCAATCTAGTCAAGCAAGACACTTTGCACCATTTGGCCGTTGAAATGGGTCTGCCGCAGATGTTGCGACTAGGTGAAGGCGAGCTACGTTCAGGCGGTCAAAAACGTCCCTCTATATTGGCCGATGCGCTAGAAGCTGTTTTGGGTGCTGTGTATTTGGATGCCGGTTTCGCACAAGCAGACGCTTTGGTGCAGCGCATCTTCGCAGCCGTAGACATCAAGCCTGAAATGCAGGCAGTGGGCAAAGACGCCAAAACCGAATTACAAGAGTGGTTGCAAGCACGCAAGATGCAGCTTCCCATATACCGCGTGGTCGGCACCTTGGGTGCAGCGCATCGCCAAACTTTTGATGTGGAATGCGAAGTGATCGAGTTAGCCCGCTGCGAGCGTGGCATCGGCACATCGCGCCGAGCAGGAGAGCAAGCCGCCGCAGCGGCCATGCTCCAAGTTCTCAAAGAGTCTTCATGACAAATACATCTGACACCACGCCACAAAGCGCAGACGATATCGACGCCATGCTTAATGCAAGCAAAGGTAAGCGTGTCTTGGCAAGCCCTGTCCTAGTGGCCCCTGAAGACCAACGCTGTGGTTTGATCGCCATCGTCGGAAAACCCAATGTGGGCAAATCCACTTTGCTCAACGCGTTGGTCGGTCAAAAAATCAGCATCACTTCGCGCAAAGCGCAGACAACACGCCATCGCATCACAGGTATGCGTACCGAGGGCAGTGCGCAGTTTGTCTTTGTAGACACGCCGGGGTTCCAAACCATCCATAGCAATGCCTTGAACAAGTCGCTTAATAAAACCGTTCAAGGTGCCGTGGGAGACGTGGACTTGGTTTTGTTGGTGGTCGAAGCAGGTAGTTTCACGCCAGCAGATGCCAAAGTCTTGGCATTGCTTGCCCCTGGCATTCCTACATTGTTGGTGGCCAACAAATTAGATACTGTTAAAAGCCGAGACGCTGTGCCCGCTTGGTTACAAGACATGCAGCAACGCCATGCATTTGCCGAGTTCGTTCCTATGTCTGCCAAAAACACCAAAGACGTGGAACGCTTGCTTGGTATTTGTGAAAAATACTTGCCAGAGCAAGCTTGGTTTTATGGCTCCGACGAATTGACCGACCGCAGCGAAAAATTCATGGCGGCTGAGATGGTGCGTGAAAAACTCTTTCGTTTAACAGGTGATGAGTTGCCCTACACATCTACTGTCATCATCGACAAGTTTGAAGAAGAACCCGGCAAAACCAAAGGCGTGAAACGCATGGTACGCATTGCCGCCACCATCGTCGTGGAGCGTGATGGCCACAAAGCCATGGTGATTGGCGACAAAGGCGAACGCCTCAAACGCATGGGCACTGAAGCACGCACAGAGCTTGAAAAATTATTTGATGCCAAAGTATTTTTAGAACTCTGGGTCAAAGTGCGCTCGGGTTGGGCGGATGACGAAGCACGGGTGCGTAGCTTTGGCTACGAGTAAGACCCGTATCCACGCCGAACCGGCTTTCGTCGTACACCGTTACGACTGGAGCGAGTCCAGTCTCATCCTTGAAACATTTACCCGCCATCACGGTCGCGTAGCCTTGGTCGCCAAAGGCGCTAAGCGACCCAGTTCTAACTTTCGTCCAGTCTTGTTGCCATTGCAACCGCTTGCTATCAGTTACAGCGGCGACGCTGAGATTCGCACGCTCAAAGTGGCAGAGTGGGTAGGCGGTCACATCATGCCGATGGGCGAGGCATTGTTGTCGGGCTATTACATCAATGAACTGCTGTTGCGTTTGCTGGCGCGTGATGATCCGCATCCCCGCTTGTTTGATTTGTATGCCCAAGTGGTGCAAGTGTTGGCGGCTGGGCATGACGGCACGATTGCCCCTGCATTGCGTGCATTTGAGTTGCTCTTGTTGCGCGATATTGGCTTGTTGCCCAATTTGGATTTACAAACACTCACTTTGACGCCTCTGCAAGCCAATACCGCATACAGCTTGGTTGCGGAAGGTGGTTTGCGTAGTCTTGCCTCGCATGAGAGCAACGGTATTGATGCATCGGTTTGGCGAGCATTGCAAGGCAGTTTGGAAGATACATCGCCCATGGCCGCCACCTTACGTGTATGTGCCGAACTCCCGACCGACCAACGCAATACCTTGCAGGCGCAACTGCGTGCTTTGGTGCACTACCATTGCGGGGTTCACACCCTGCGTACGCGCCAAATGATGGTGGACTTACAAACGCTTTGACCAATTCAATGACTCCATCCTCTTCATACACTGCACTATCGGTCAACCTGAATAAGGTGGCTCTGGTACGCAATACGCGTCACCTTGGTATTCCGAGTGTGACGCGCGCTGCTTCGTTGTGTTTAGAGGCAGGCGCTGCTGGTATTACCGTTCACCCCCGTCCAGATGCGCGTCATATTCGAGCAGACGATGTATTTGCCTTGGCAGAGTTACTCAAGGCTTGGCCCGATCGTGAATTCAATATTGAAGGCAATCCATTTCACAACCTGATGGACTTTGTGCGCAAAGTACGACCACAACAAACAACGTTTGTTCCCGATAGTGAAGGTCAATTTACCAGCGACCACGGCTGGAGTTTTCCACAAGACGCCAAACGCTTGGAGCCTTTGATTGCATCTGCCAAATCGCTAGGTGTGCGGGTGAGCTTGTTCATGGATCCATGCGCGGACGCAAAGACAGCGCAACACGTGATGCAGTCTGTCAAAGCCATTGGTGCAGATCGTGTGGAGCTTTATACAGAAAGCTATGCACGCGCATTTGGAACGCAACAGCAAGCGAATGTTTTGAAGAGTTTTACGGTTACAGCGCAAGCCGCAATTGCTGCAGGCTTAGCAGTCAATGCAGGACATGATTTGAATTTAGATAATCTGCGTCCCTTTGTACAAGCTGTTCCTAAAGTGGCGGAAGTATCAATCGGACATGCCTTGATTGGAGACGCACTAGAAATAGGCTATGCCAATGCTGTGCGAGCCTATAGGGAGTGTTTGCAAGCATGATCTATGGCGTGGGCACTGATATCTGTGACATCCGTCGTATTCGTACGTCGCTTGCCAAGTACGGTGAACGTTTTGCGCAAAAAGTGTTGTCTGAGCGTGAAATCGCTATTTGGCACAAACGTAGTGCGCGTTGGCCAGACCGCGGTGTGCGTTATGTTGCCACGCGCTTTTCTGCCAAAGAGGCATTTAGCAAAGCCATAGGCTTGGGTATGCGCATGCCGATGACTTGGCGCGCATGTGAATTATCTAATTTGGCAACGGGGCAACCTGTTATCACATTGCATGGCGCATTGAAAGACTGGTTTGAAGCACACAGCTTGCGCGCGCATGTAAGTGTCAGCGATGAATCTGACTACGCAACCAGTTACGTGGTGGTGGAGAAAATCATTCCATGACCCACCATGCTCCTTTGATATTGGATATTGCTGGCACACAACTGACTGCAGTGGACAAACAACGCTTGCACCATCCCTTGACAGGTGGTGTGATTTTGTTTGGTCGCAATTGGCAAAGCCGAACCCAACTCACGCAGCTGTGTGCCGATATCAAAGCCGTTCGTGGCGATGTGCTGATTTGCGTAGACCACGAAGGCGGGCGCGTGCAGCGCTTTCGTAACGATGGCTTCACACACCTACCGCCTATGCGTGCCTTAGGCGAACTTTGGATGCAAGACAGCAAATCGGTACGTGGCGCATTCCATACAGGCAGTGGTGCTCTGGCAGCGATGGATGCTGCGACTGCATCCGGTTATGTGTTGGCGAGTGAGTTGCGCGCGTGTGGTGTTGACTTCAGCTTCACACCTGTGCTCGATTTAGACCATGGCAAAAGTGGTGTGATTGGCGACCGCGCTTTTCACCGCGACCCGCGTGTGGCGGCTGCATTAGCCAAAAGTATGATGCTCGGTTTGTTGCAAGCTGGCATGGCCAATTGCGGCAAACATTTTCCTGGCCACGGCAAAGTGCGTGCAGATTCGCATGTAGATATACCGGTGGATACACGCAGCCTTTCAACTATCCTGAACGACTGCGCTTTGCCATACCAGTGGCTGAGTACGACACTCACTAGCGTGATGCCCGCCCACGTCATTTACGAAAAAGTAGATGCATTACCTGCAGGTTTCTCGCCCTATTGGTTGCAAGATGTTTTGCGTAGTCGTTTGCATTTCAATGGCGCTATTTTTAGCGACGATTTGTCGATGGCTGGCGCGCGCATGATCCAAGGCCGTGAAGTCAGTTTTGCCCAAGCCGGCATGGCGGCGCTCAATGCGGGTTGTGATCTGGTTTTGTTGTGTAATCAGAGTGTGGGCGATGGACACGCAGTGGACGCCATGCTCGACGGTTTGGCAGAAGGTTTGCTCAAACACCATTGGATAGCAAGTGAGGCGAGTGAAATACGACGCCAAGCCTTGTTACCTAAAAATTCTCCGCTAGCTTGGGATGCGCTGATGACTAACCCCGCCTATGTGCGGGCCTTGGACTTGTTGCCCTAGCAAGCAATGTAGTTCGCCACACTAACGAAAGCAAAGATGGCGACAAAGAATGGAAAAAACGAGGTCAGCGACAGCGGACTGCGTTTCACGAGCCGTGAGAACGGTTCACCTTTTATAGGCATGGGAAAAGTGGGAGAAACCATGTCGTGTATGAAATGTGGCTTACACAAACCCCGTCGCTTAGGAAGCCAGCGCCGCTTTGCTGGTTCACTGGCCTTTTTTTGCCACGAGTGCAAACCACCCATCGAGAAAAAATAAACCATGGCAGCTCCCAACTACAACTACGAAAAACGCCAACGCGAATTGGCTAAGAAGAAGAAAAAAGAAGAAAAGCTTAAAGAACGTGAAGGACGAAAGAACTCGCCCGATGGTGAAGTGACGCTGGACGACGATCAAAAGCCAGAAGGCAACCCTCCGAGTTTGTGACGGTCTTGACGCAAAGCCGTGACTGAAGGTGGCTTTTTCTTGCGTTTCTTTTTACCCAAGCACAAAGCAAAAACGCTGATCACAAAGTCGATGTTGATTTCACGGTGATGCGTCAGCACGGCTTGCACTTGCTCAAGCGTGAGTGTGTTGGGTTTCCAATCTAAATCTTTCGCGCTAGCCATCCGAGAACTTTCTGTAAGTAAGCCATAGTAAAAATTTACGTAACAGAAAGTATTAAATCAAAAGTATTGCTAAACAACAACTACCAACTTTGGTAGTCTTTTGAAATTAATTCAAAAGACCTAGAACTGCGGCTTTCACAGCAGCCGCTGTTTTATTGGGTGCATCCAGTTTAGCGATGGACTTTTTGATGTGGTAATTGATGGTGTTGACCGACAAGTGCAGGAGGTTGGCAATCTCTTCGGACGACTTACCTTGCGCGGTCCACCGCAAGATTTCCACTTCACGCTTTGTCAATTTACGCAAGATACCCACCCAGTTTCAAAGGGCGTGATGCTACACGAACACCGATAAATTAAATTATTAAATACTAAAAAATAATTACTATTAGCAATTAAGTATTACAAAATAAAATGAAACCGAGCTTAAATTTTTAAACATGTAAGCTTTGAATCACACTTCGCGTCGCAACGCCGGAAACAAAATGACATCGCGAATGCTAGGACTGTCAGTGAGCAACATCATCAAACGGTCAATGCCAATGCCGCATCCTCCTGTTGGAGGCATCCCGTATTCGAGTGCACGCACAAAGTCGTGGTCGTAGAACATGGCTTCATCATCACCACTGTCTTTGGCGGCAACTTGCGCATGAAAACGCGCGGCTTGGGTCTCTGCATCGTTTAACTCGCTAAAGCCATTGCCGAACTCGCGTCCTGTGATGTAGAGCTCAAAACGTTCTGTCACATCGGGGTGCGTGTCGCTGGCACGCGCAAGTGGTGAAATTTCCACGGGATGCTCGCAAATAAAAGTAGGTTGCCAAAGTTTGTCTTCGACAGTCTCTTCAAAGTACATCACTTGTAAGCTCGCCAAGCTTCGGGTGAAGAGTTTGTCTTTTTCTTCTTTGAAACCTAGTTTCTTCAATTGGTTGGTTAGCCATGTAGCGTTGTCTACGTTGTCTCCTGCTTCGGTGTGCTTCAAAATAGCTTCGCGGATAGTGAGGCGTTCAAAGGGTTGGCTCAAGTCAACGGGTTTGCCGTCGTAGGTCAGTAGCAAAGTGCCCACTGCTTTTTCTGCAGCGTCTCGGATCAACGCCTCAGTGAAGGTCATGAGGTCTTGGTAATTCCAATAGGCCGCATAGAACTCCATCATGGTGAACTCGGGGTTGTGACGAACCGAGATACCTTCATTGCGGAAGTTACGGTTGATCTCAAAGACGCGCTCAAAGCCGCCCACGATCAAGCGCTTTAAATACAGCTCGGGGGCAATGCGCAAAAACATCTCTTGATCCAGCGCGTTGTGATGCGTAATAAAAGGCTTGGCATTGGCGCCGCCTGGAATGGGATGCAACATGGGGGTTTCAACTTCTAAGAAGTTGTGTTGCACCATGAAGTCTCGAATTCCACTCACTGCTTTGCTGCGCGCTACAAAACGGGTACGCGCAGTCTCGTCCATCATCAAATCCACATAGCGTTGGCGGTATTTGATCTCTTGGTCATTGACGCCATGAAACTTGTCCGGCATGGGTCGCAAACTTTTGGTGAGCATGCGGATACTGGAGGCGTGTATCGACAACTCACCCATCCGGGTTTTAAACAACTTACCCTCGCAAGCAATGATGTCGCCGAGATCCCAATGTTTGAAGTCTGCATAGAGCTCTTCGCTCACATCGTCACGTGTGATGTAAATTTGAATTCGCCCTGTGCTGTCTTGCAAGGTTGCAAAACTTGCCTTACCCATCACACGCTTAAGCATCATGCGTCCAGCAACCTTAGCGAACTGACCTTCTTCAACCAAAGCTTCGGGTGACTTTTCTCCATGCAAAGCATGCAAATTGATCGCATGGTGTGCAGGCTTGAAATCATTGGGAAATGCAACACCGAGGCCCTTCGCTTGACGTTCACGCATTACTTTCAACTTTTCGCGACGTTCAGCGATCAGTTGGTTTTCGTCAACGGGAGCGGATTCGGGCGAGGCGGGGGGGGTGTTGTTAGACATCTATTTGTAGTTATGAAAGAGGCTTATCAGCTAAAAAAAATTTAAGCAACAGCATCCGCTGGCAAGCGCAGCATCATGGCTAAAGTGGTTGCAACCGTTTTACGCAATTGACGGCGGTCACAAATCATGTCGAGTGCGCCTTTTTCTTGTAAGAACTCAGCGCGCTGGAAGCCTTCAGGTAATGTAACGCGCACAGTACTTTCAATCACACGCGGGCCAGCAAACCCAATCAACGCTTTGGGTTCTGCAATCACCACATCGCCCAAAAATGCGAATCCGGCTGATACGCCGCCCATGGTGGGATCGGTTAATACGCTGATGTAAGGCAAACCTTTTTTTGCCAAGCGCGTCAAGGCAGCATTGGTTTTGGCCATTTGCATCAAAGAGAGCAAGCCCTCTTGCATGCGTGCGCCGCCCGTTGCAGTGAAACACACAAACGGCACTTTCTGCTCGATGGCTGTGTGTACGCCACGTACAAAGCGCTCACCAACGACAGAGCCCATCGAACCACCCATAAAGTCGAACTCAAAACAGGCAGCGACTAAATTGATACTGTGCACTGCGCCACCTACTACCACCAAGGCGTCGGTCTCGCCGGTGTTGGACATGGCTTCTTTCAAGCGCTCTGGGTATTTGCGGCTGTCTTTGAATTTCAATGCATCCACTGGAACGACTTCTTGGCCAATCTCGTAACGACCTTCGGCATCTAAAAATGCATCGAGTCGCGCACGTGCACCAATGCGCAGATGGTGACTACAACTAGGGCACACGTTTTGGTTTTGTTCGAGATCGCTCTTGTAGAGAACAGTTTCGCAACTTGGGCACTTGACCCACACACCTTCGGGAACGCTGCGGCGGTCCGAAGGATCAGTATGTTGAATTTTGGGAGGAAGAAGTTTTTCGAGCCAACTCATAGATGGTTCCTTTGAAATGTCTTATGCATCCAGCGCTACTCGGATGCCATGGAGAAATTCTCGCACGCTGGCAATTTCATTGCCTTTTGGCGCTGCCTCCAGCAATTGGATGATGCGCGAACCAATCACAACGGCGTCTGCAACACGTCCTACGGTTTGCGCAGTAGCTGCATCGCGAATACCAAAACCCACACCTACGGGAATGTGCACAAATTTACGAATGCGAGGCAACATAGCTTCGACAGCATCTGTGTCTAAATTACCGGCGCCCGTGATACCTTTGAGTGAGACGTAATATACATAGCCACTTGCCACGCGTGCCACTTGTTCAATGCGCGCATCGGTGCTGGTGGGTGCCAACAAGAAGATCAAATCCATGTTGTTAGCGCGTAAGGTGGCAGCAAAGTCTACGCACTCTTCTGGCGGGTAATCAACGATCAACACACCGTCAACACCTGCAGAAGCGGCGTGTTTAACGAAAGCATGCGAGCCATGCTGCAAGTCATAGCATTCCACAGGATTCGCATAGCCCATCAAAACAACTGGTGTGGTGCTGTCTTTTTGGCGAAAAGTTGTCACCATATCGAGCACATGGGACATGCCAATTCCCAAACGCAGAGCCGCCTCACCCGCTTTTTGAATCACAGGGCCGTCTGCCATTGGGTCACTGAAGGGAACGCCTAGTTCGATGATGTCTGCCCCTGACTCCACCATGCCGTGCATCAGCGCTGGGGTGATATCTGCATTGGGAAAACCAGCCATCACATATGGGATGAGCGCCTTGCGTTTTTGCGCTTTTAGCGCATCGAGCGTTGTCTTGATGCGGCTCATGCTTTGGCTCCTTGCAGATTGGACAAAGAAACAACTTGTTCGCCATGCACAACACCTGCACCTTTGATCGACTGCCCTTGGCAACTGGGTCGGCAAAAGAAATCAGCGTTCGAAAGATCTGCCACCGTGCCAATATCTTTGTCACCTCGACCCGAGAGATTGACCAAGATCGACTGTTGGGGCGTCATGGTTTTAGCGAGCTTCATTGCATAAGCCACAGCGTGGCTAGATTCCAATGCAGGAATGATGCCTTCGGTACGACACAGGTAATGGAAAGCATCCAAGGCCTCTTGGTCGGTGATGCCCACATACTCTGCGCGACCAATGTCTTTTAAGAACGCATGTTCAGGTCCTACGCCTGGGTAATCCAAGCCAGCGCTGATGCTGTGTGTTTCAGTGATCTGCCCGTTGTTGTCTTGCAAGATGTAAGTACGGTTGCCGTGCAAAACGCCAGGCGCGCCTTTTTGAAGCGATGCGGAATGGCGACCGCTCTCCAAACCCTCACCAGCAGCTTCTACGCCAATGAGACGCGTTTTCTCGAAAGGGATGTAGGGGTAGAAGATGCCCATGGCATTACTGCCACCCCCAACGCAAGCAATCACAGCATCCGGTTGCGCACCTTGGTGCATGGTCGGCATTTGGGCAATGCACTCTTCACCAATCACGCTTTGGAAATCACGCACCATCATTGGATAGGGGTGTGGACCTGCAACCGTGCCGATGATGTAGAAGGTGTTTTCCACATTCGTGACCCAATCGCGCAAGGCTTCGTTCAATGCGTCTTTCAGGGTGCGGCTGCCGGACTCAACAGGCACTACGGTGGCACCCAATAATTTCATGCGGTACACATTGGGGCTTTGTCGTTTGACGTCTTCGCTACCCATGTAGACCACACATTCCAAACCATAGCGTGCGCAGATGGTGGCGGTGGCAACGCCGTGCTGACCAGCACCCGTTTCAGCAATCACCCGAGGTTTGCCCATGCGTTTGGCAAGCATGGCCTGACCAATGGTGTTGTTGATCTTGTGTGCGCCCGTGTGGTTGAGGTCTTCGCGCTTCAAATAAATTTGTGCGCCGCCCATTTCACGGCTGATGCGCGCTGCATGGTAGATGGGGGAGGGACGCCCCACAAAGTGGGCGAGTTCGCTTTGAAATTCAGCCAC
>CAIRQX010000140.1 GCA_903880855.1 uncultured Burkholderiales bacterium
ACAATCGATTTATACATGTCCACCACACCATGGCCGCCTTCTTTGTCATCGCGAAAGCGGTGGTTGCCAAACATGAAAAAGCCGGGGTCAGAAATCAACGTTTTCTCTGCACGCTTACCCGACTGCAAGGCCGCTAAAGCCATAAACGGCTTGTAAGTTGAACCAGGAGGATATGTTCCACGTAACGCGCGATTCAGCAAAGGTTTATCAGGAGACTCGTTCAAAGCTTGCCAGTTATCTACATCGATGCCATCGACAAACAAATTGGGATCAAACGTGGGTTTGCTGACAAACGCTAAGACCTCTCCCGTTTTTGGGTCGAGCGCCACCAACGCGCCTCGGCGTGTTCCGTACAAATCTTCAATCAGTTTTTGCAGCTTGATGTCGATAGACAGCACCACACTATTGCCAGGTACTGATTGGCTGCTATTGAGTCGACGTACAGCGCGTCCACCAGCAGATGTCTCCATCTCTTGCACGCCTGTTGTGCCATGCAGTTGGTTTTCGTAGCTTTGCTCGACGCCAAGTTTGCCGATGTATTCGGTGCCGCGGTAATTGCCCGCATCTTCCGACTCTTCGATCTTGGCTTTTTCGCTGGTGTTGATGCGTCCGATATAGCCAATCACATGGCTAGCGAGTTGTTCGTATGGGTAATTGCGAAATAACCGCGCACGAATTTCAACGCCTGGAAACCGGTAACGCTGCGCGGCAAATCGTGCGACCTCTTCGTCTGTTAATCGGGTACGAATGGGAACCGAGTCAATGCTCTTTGATTCATCGACTTGCTTTTTAAAGCGCCGTTTATCTCGGGTCTGAATGTCAATGATTGCCGAGAGTTGTTCAATGACCTCTTCAACTGGCGCAACAACTTTTGAAGGGGTTATTTCCAACGTATACGCTGAATAATTGGTGGCCAACACGACCCCATTGCGATCCATGATGACGCCGCGGTTAGGCACGATAGGCACGATCGCGGTGCGGTTACTCTCCGCAGCTGCATTGAGCTCGCTATAGCGAATCACTTGCAAATAAAACAAGCGTAAGCACAGCACCCCAAATGCAATCAGGATCACAAATGTCACCACCACTACGCGGGACCTGAATCGGCTCAGGTCCATTTGAATGTTGCGGATCACATTCATAGAGGGCGATGCGCGTCTGGATTAGGTGCGCGCCTTTGCGGAGCCAGCAATATCACGCTCATGATGGGCCACAACGCAGCCTCTAGTAATGGCGCTAAAAACAAAGACCAACCGGGGAACAAAGCACCCGAAGCCATGCGAACCGTCAATTCGAGTGCATGGGCTGTCAAAAACAGTGGGAATACTTGCATAGCCTGCGACGGTACAGTGAACCAAAGTAGTCGACGATGGATCATCAGCGAGAAAAATCCCAAAGCGGTGTAGGTCAATGCGTGTTGGCCCATCAAGGTCGCCTGATGCACATCACTCGCAACACCAAAGAAAAAAGCCACGCTAATGCCTACCAACCGAGGTTGGTGGATGCACCAAAACACCAAGGTCACCGCCAGAAAGTCGGGCGTCCACGCCGCGTTACCCACCAAACTAATGTTGATCAGCATATTGGCCAGCAAGGCCAACAACAAGGTGATCAATACAAATAAGGGGTTAGCAGGCAACAACAGTTGCTGGCCGCGCGGCATGATCATCGACGTCCTCCTTTGATCGCGCCCAATGGCAACTGCTTCTCGATCACGGGGCGCGGAGGCAACTGGTCCGTGAGTGGGTCAATCACTATCACATGTCTGGCGCCTTGCACACGTCCAACAGGCTCACACAAGATGCGTGCAAAAGCAGTTTCAGCACGGCGCTCAACTTTCGTCACGATACCCACTGGCATCCCTGGCGGATAGATCCCATCTACACCGCTGGTAGTGAGTTGGTCTCCGACTTCAATGTCTGCGTTGGTCGCCATAAAGCGCAGCTCCAATAAAGGCGCGCCTCCCGATTCGCCATAAGCCACGCCACGCGCCCCAGTTCGCGTATTTAAAACTGGAATAGAATGTTCTCGATCCGTGACCAAGGTGACTTCGCTCACCAGAGGCAACACACGTGTGACTTGCCCCAAGATACCGTGCTCGTCCATCACGGGCGCGCTGGACTTCACACCATGGGTCATGCCCTTGTTGATGATGAGTTTGCGGGTGTACGGGTCTGCGGCGTCATACAAGACCTCGGCAACAACGCCAACGGTGTTGAGCCGTTCATGCAAATTCAGCAAAGACCTGAGTTGTTTGTTTTCTAGTGTGAGTTGTTCAACTTGGGCAGAACGCTGGGCTTGTAACAACAGTTTTTGTCGCACGTCTTTGGCGTCCGCTTGCGCGTCTTGCAACGACTCTAAATATTCACCGCTGTACTTTGCGAAAGCTTGCGGGCGCATTGCCAGCCACTGCACTGGATAAAGCGCGACAGACAGAGTTGCGCGCAAAGGTTGTGTCACATGGAAGCGCACATCCGCGACCATTAACAAAACGGAGAGGGCACTGAAGAACAGCAGTTTCGATATTGCTGACGGCCCTTGTTTAAAAAAGGCCGGGGGGGTTCTATCAAGGGTGCCCAGTGGCACAGTGTTATTCGCTCGTGAAGATGGAGCCTAAACGGTCCATACGTTCTAAGGCTAAACCACATCCGCGCACCACGCAGGTGAGTGGGTCTTCGGCTACCAACACAGGTAAGCCAGTTTCTTCTGCCAACAAGCGGTCCAGATCACGCAATAAAGCGCCACCGCCGGTGAGCATCATGCCGCGCTCGGCAATGTCGGCGCCGAGTTCTGGCGGTGTTTGCTCCAAAGCGTTTTTCACAGCAGACACGATGTTGTTCAATGGGTCTGTCAATGCTTCCAAAATTTCGTTAGAAGAAATCGTGAACGAACGTGGCACGCCTTCCGACAAGTTGCGTCCCTTAACTTCCATTTCTTTGACTTCAGAGCCTGGAAATGCCGAACCGATTTTTTTCTTAATCACTTCTGCCGTGGGCTCACCAATCAACATGCCGTAGTTGCGACGGATGTAGTTGATGATGGCTTCGTCGAACTTGTCGCCACCCACGCGCACGCTACCTTTGTAAACCATGCCGCCCAGAGAAATCACGCCGACTTCGGTAGTACCACCGCCAATATCAACCACCATCGAACCAGAAGCATCTGACACAGGCAAACCAGAGCCAATCGCTGCGGCCATCGGTTCTTCAATCAAGTACACCTCAGATGCACCAGCACCCAAAGCAGATTCGCGAATCGCACGACGCTCGACTTGGGTAGAACCGCAAGGCACACAAATGATGATGCGGGGGCTTGGCTTTAATATCGAACGTGGATGCACCATCTTGATAAATTGCTTGAGCATTTGCTCGGTCACCGTGAAGTCGGCGATCACGCCGTCTTTCATGGGACGAATGGCTTCGATATTGCCAGGCACTTTGCCCAACATCGCCTTGGCTTCGTGGCCCACCGCTTGAATGGTCTTCTTGCCTTGGGGGCCACCTTCATGGCGAATCGACACCACGGATGGCTCATCGAGCACGATACCGCGGTCACGTACATAAATCAGGGTATTGGCGGTACCTAAGTCAATTGCCAAGTCGGTAGAGAAATACCGACGAAAAGATCCAAACATGGCCGTCCTCAAACGAAGCGCGCAATCGCGAACACAAAGGCGAGATAATACCGCATCACCCGTAAATCACGGGTTTTCTGCTACTTAAATATGTCTTTGACCACCCTGGATATCCAACGCATCGCCAATTTGGCGCGGTTAGCACTGCAACCTGCCGAAGAAGCGCGCATGCTCGACAAAATCAATGATTTCTTTGGCATCGTGGAGCAAATAAGCGCGGTTGACACCACAGGCGTCGTTCCGATGGCGCATCCGGTGGACGCCATGCGCAACAGCCTCGAGATGGCATTGCGCCTGCGCACCGACACCGTCAGCGAGCCAAACCAACGCGAGGCCAACCAAAAAAGCGCCCCTGCTGTTGAAAACGGTTTGTTCTTAGTTCCTAAAGTGATTGAGTGAGTTGAAAACCATGACCAACTCCACCCAAGAACTCCATTTGCAAAGTTTGAGCGAACTCGCCTCCACTTTGCACAGTAAAAAAGCCAGCGCGGTTGAAGTTGCGCAACATTTTTTAAAACGTATTCAAGCCGACAAAACCGGTGCTTTTTTAGATGTGAATGCAGAGGCCTCCTTGGCCCAAGCCCGTTCCAGTGACGCGCGCTTAGCCGCTGGCACAGGCGGTTGTCTAGAAGGTGTGCCCATCGCGCACAAAGACGTGTTTGTTACACGCGACTTTGTCACGACTGCAGGCTCCAAAATTTTGACGAATTACCGCTCGCCTTTTGATGCCACCGTGGTGCAAAAGCTCGCGCATGGCGTCAATAGTCAAAGCGGCGCAGGCATGGTCACGTTGGGCAAACTCAATTGCGATGAGTTCGCGATGGGGTCAGGTAACGAGAACTCTGCGTTCCATCCTGTGCGTAACCCTTGGGATGCAACGCGCGTTCCTGGGGGCTCGTCTGGTGGCAGTGCGGCGGCAGTGGCTGCTAGATTAACACCAGCAGCAACAGGGACAGATACAGGCGGCTCGATTCGCCAACCCGCCAGTTTTTGCGGCATTACCGGCATCAAACCAACGTATGGTCGTGCATCACGCTACGGCATGATTGCCTATGCGTCGAGCTTGGACCAAGCAGGGCCGATGGCACGAAGCGCTGAAGATTGCGCGCTGTTACTCAGCGCAATGTGCGGGCCCGACTTAGACCGCGATTCAACGTCGTTAGATGTGGCCACTGAGAATTTTTCTGCCAAGCTCACACAAAGCGTGAAGGGTTTGCGTATTGGCATACCCAAAGAATTTTTTGGTGACGGTCTTGCAGCCGATGTTCGTAACGCCATCGATGCAGCGCTCAAAACATTAGAGTCACAAGGCGCACAACTCGTACCTATTTCTCTGCCCCGTACCGAGTTGTCTATTCCTGTGTACTACATCATCGCGCCAGCAGAAGCGAGTTCAAACTTGAGTCGTTTTGATGGCGTGAAGTTTGGCCATCGCGCAAAGGATTACACCGACTTGGTCAGCATGTACAAACAAACACGCACCGAAGGTTTTGGTGAAGAAGTGAAGCGCCGCATCATGACGGGGGCGTATGTATTGAGCCATGGCTACTTCGACGCCTACTACTTACAAGCGCAAAAAATCCGCCGCATGATTGCGGACGATTTCCAACAAGCGTTTGCGCTATGCGATGTCATAGCGGGGCCTGTCGCGCCAAGTGTGGCGTGGACACTTGGGCACAACGCCAGCGATCCACTTGCGGACTATTTGGCAGACATCTTCACGCTACCAGCTTCATTAGCAGGTCTACCCGGCATGAGCGTTCCCGTTGGATTTGGCGATGCCCTTATGCCTGTTGGCGTGCAACTCATTGGCAACTATTTGCAAGAAGCCACTTTGTTGAACGTGGCACACCAGTTTCAATTGGCAACAGACTTTCACATGCAGTCTCCACAAAGGGGGGCGGCACTATGAGCAAATTGGTACAAGGCTACGAAGTTGTTATTGGCTTTGAAACACACACACAACTATCCACGCAAAGCAAAATTTTTAGCCGCGCTTCTACAGCTTTTGGTGCAGAACCCAACACGCAAGCTTGCGCAGTGGACTTGGCGTTGCCGGGCACATTGCCGGTGATGAATGTCGGTGCAGTCGAGCGAGCGATTGAATTTGGGTTGGCTGTGAACGCGCACATCGCAGAACGCAGTGTGTTTGCGCGTAAAAATTATTTTTATCCCGATCTACCCAAGGGCTACCAAATTAGCCAGTTCGAGATTCCAGTGGTGCAAGGTGGCGAGGTCTCTTTCTTTTTCGAAGAAGGCAAAGAGACTGTCCGCAAAACCGTGCGCTTAGTGCGTGCGCATTTAGAGGAAGACGCAGGAAAGTCTTTGCATGAAGACTTTGTAGGCCAAAGCGGCATTGACCTCAACCGCGCTGGTACGCCCTTATTAGAAATCGTCACCGAGCCCGACATGCGCAGCAGCGATGAGGCGGTGGCTTACGCGAAAGAGCTACACAAAATCGTCACCTGGATTGGCATTTGTGACGGCAATATGCAAGAAGGTTCTTTCCGATGCGATGCCAATGTGTCGGTGCGCAAACCGGGGGCTGAACTCGGCACGCGTCGTGAGATCAAAAACCTCAACAGTTTCAAGTTCATGCAACAAGCCATCGACTACGAAGTGCGTTGGCAAATCGAGCAAATTGAAGACGACCACGCCATCCAACAAGCTACTGTGTTGTTTGACCCAGACACCGGCGAAACACGCGCCATGCGCACCAAAGAAGATGCGGCCGATTACCGCTACTTTCCTGACCCAGACTTGCCACCGCTGTACGTAGCGCGCGATTGGGTAGAGCGCGTGAAAAGCGAAATGGCTGAGTTGCCCCGCGTGATGGCTGAGCGTTTTGTAACGCAATACAAATTGCCTGAGTACGACGCCACTACATTGACGCAAAGCAAAGCAATGGCGGCTTATTTTGAAACGGCTGCGCAAGTTTGCGAGCAACCCAAACTCGCGAGCAACTGGGTGATGGGAGAAGTCTCGCGCCGCTTGAATACAAATGACGGCGGATTTGACACTATTCCTGTCTCAGCCACGCAACTTGGTGCATTGATAGTGCGCATCCATGACAACACCATCAGTAACAAC
>CAIRQX010000141.1 GCA_903880855.1 uncultured Burkholderiales bacterium
ATCTTGTTTTTTCAGCACGCGAATCGCGGTGGGTGCGCTAAACATGACGCTGACTTTGTACTTCTCCACCAAGCTCCACCAAATGCCACCGTCAGGGCGGATCGGAAGGCCTTCATAAAGAATGGTGGCCATACCGCCAATGAGAGGGCCGTAAATGATGTAGCTGTGCCCCACCACCCAACCTATGTCGCTGGTGCAAAAAAATGTCTCGCCTGGTTTGCCTTGGAAAATATTCGGAATGCTGCTGGCCAATGCCACCGCGTAGCCACCCGTGTCGCGTTGCACACCTTTAGGCTTACCTGTTGTTCCTGATGTGTAGAGGGTGTAACTCGGATGGGTGGATTCCACCCATTCGCAAGGCACTTGGGCGTTGAGATGTTTGTCACGTTCTTGCGCATAGTCAAAGTCGCGCCCTGCCACGCTGGCGAATTCAGACAAATGGCGATCAACCATCAAGACCGCTTTAGGTTTGTGGCTCGATAAGCTGATGGCTTCGTCCAACAGAGGTTTGTAAGCCACGACCTTGCCACCGCGCGATCCGGCGTCTGCACTAATGATCACTTTGGGCGTTGCATCTTCGATGCGTGTTGCTAATGAATGTGAGGCGAATCCGCCAAACACCACAGAGTGAATCGCGCCAATACGCGCGCATGCCAACATCGCAAAAGAGGCCTCGGCAATCATGGGCATGTAAATCAAGACACGGTCGCCTTTGACAACGCCAAAGTCTCGCATGATCGCCGCCATGCGCTGCACTTCTGCGTGTAAGTCTTTGTAGGTGTAGGTTTTTTCTTGGTCTGTTTCAGTAGAAACAAAAATCAGCGCGGCTTGGTCACCACGTTCTTTGAGATGTCTATCTATCGCGTTGTGGCACAAATTGGTGGTTCCACCGACGAACCACTTAGCAAAGGGAGGATTGGAGTAATCGCAAATTTGCTGGGGCTGGATTTGCCAATCCACTGTTTTGGCTTGTTCAGCCCAAAAATTGTCGCGGTCTTCGATAGAACGCTTATGAAACTGCGCAAAAGAACCCATGAATATGCCTCCCCATCTACGATTTACTAATTTCTCAATTATGCGCAGGAAGGACTTGCAAGAAACTGACTTAGCGCAAAGTTTGCCTATTTAATGAGCGCTTGTATTTCCCGAAACGCATCCGATTCAGCACTGCGCAGCCACTCGAACAGCACCATTTCAGTCGTCACCAGTTCTGCGCCCATGCCGGCCAATCGATCGAAAGCTGCATCGCGGTTACGTTCGGTGCGCGAACTACAGGCGTCGGTTACTATATAAACTTCAAATTCTTGCTCTAACAAATCAAGGGCAGTTTGAAGTAAACAGATATGCGCCTCAACTCCTCCCAAAATAATGGTTTGGCGAACGGAATCCGGTTCAGGTTTTTTTTGTAAATGCTTGGGCAAGCTGCGGGCATTACCTGCTTGCGCGTTGCGCGTTGGTGGCTTGAGCAATTCGATCAAACCATCCGCACATGCACTGAAACTCATTTTGGGTAAAACTGAACGGCAAAATTGCCGCGCGTCACTAGACAAGGGCCCAAGTTTCTCTGGGTTCTGCTCAGTCCCCCAAACAGGAACTTCCATCCACTGCGCCGCTTGTGCCAGTCGCTTGGCGTTCAGCAATACCGATTCAGCCTCAAAAATGGCTGGCATTAACCGCTCTTGGTAATCCACCAAAACGAGCTGGGATTCTTGGTCATCAATCAACATAAGTGGGCGAAAGTGAAATGAAACAGGTGGTTGCGCAAAGTAAACACGAGTATCGTGCATTCCTACCGCACTATAATCGTGCGCTTATGAAGTTTCGCCATCTCCTTATCGTCTGTTGTATTGTTAGTGCGCATGCAGCGCCTAACAGTTCGTCTTCTGACGATTTAGAAATCTATCTTTCCGACAGTGGCTTCATAACCAAGATTTCCAAAGTAAGCCAAAACGTCAGCAACAAAGCCTCTGATTTGGTTATGAATGCCATGGGGTTTTTAGGCGTTCCTTACCGCCGCGGTGGCTCCGACGACAACGGCTTTGATTGCAGCGGTTTTGTCCGATCCATGTACGAACAAACTTTGGGTAAGGTCTTGCCCCGCAGCGCACGCGAACAAGCTGATGCCACTGAAAAAATAGACAAAAAAGATTTGCAGCCCGGCGACTTGGTGTTCTTCAACACGATGCGCCAAACCTTTAGCCACGTGGGCATTTATGTGGGTGATAACAAATTTATCCATTCACCACGCCCTGGTAAACAGGTCAAGGTGGAAGATATGCGCCAGTCTTATTGGTTAAGCCGTTTTACTGGCGCGCGCAGAGTGGACAACAGCTCTAGCTCTGACAGCTCTAAAAACTAAGCAGCTTTTTCGATCTGCGGCAGCGTGGCCAACAAGGCCATTCCCAATGCCATGACTCCAGCAGTCACCCATAGCGCTCCGTGAAATGATCCAGATGATTGCGCCATATACCCAGCGACCACTGGAGCAATCATTTGCGCTGAGCCATAACCCAAAGTAAATCGCGCCATAGCTTTGCCTGGATTGTTGGGCGATAAACGACCGACCATGGCAAGCGTCAAACTCACAATCCCAATGAAAGTAGCCCCGTAGCCAATGGCTCCTGCCATAGCTGCCAGCATAGAACCAGATACAGCAGGCAACAACACAGACAGTGTTTGCAAACCGAAGGCGATTAGCAAGGCTTGTTTGTCTCCTACCAATCTAGCAATGCGGTCCCACAAAAATACTGCGGGCATCGCAGCTAAGCCAACCATCGCCCACGCTAGGTGGCCTTGCCCAGCCAATAGAGGCTCGCGCTCCACAATCGCAACGGTGAAAGTAGCGCTAATCACAAACCCCCAACCTGCAGCGAAATAACTTGCGAGCATGGTCCACATCCATCTGGCGGGAATTGTTGGTGACGCGCTGGCTTCCAAAGAAGATGCAGTGATCGTCTCAGGCACTGGCGGACGCCAAGACCAAGCAGGCCATAAAAAAACCAAGCCAATGCAAGCAAAGGCTATCCATTGCGCATCCCAACTTGGCCACATGATCGACAGGACCCAAGCACCAATCGCTGAAACCACGATCCCTAAGCCAATTCCAACAAAATGCAAACCCAACTCGGGGCGCTGGCCATTTCGCATCAACCAACCTAGCACCAAACCTGAACCCATCAACATACCCGCCGCACCGCACAAGCCACCTACATAGCGTGAAAAGGCCCAGACCCCAAATGATGGGGCAACCGCCATCAAAGCCGTTGTCATCAAAGCCACCCAAAGACCAATGCTGTATAGCCTATGTCGCCAGCGCACGTCATCTATCCAAGCGACTGTTATTGCGCCAGTCATATATCCAGCATAGTTAATGGCGGCTAAGACACCAGCATTAGCGTCATTGAGTCCCGTTTGCGCTTGCAGACTTGGTAACAAGGGTGTGTATGCAAACCGGGCAAGACCGATAGTCAGCACCAAACCACACATACCGCCGATGATGACTTGCCAAGGTTGGAGTTGTTTTTGGGTCAATTTGAAGTAAACAGCGAATAACTTTGCGCCAAAGTCTTGAAAGCAGTTAACTGTGGATTATGGATTTTTTCTGCCATTAAAAGAGTCACCTCTTTGCCAGATAGGTGCATGTGAATTAATCTCTAAACTCTCAACCTATTAGAAAATTTGCAATCGCCGTGAAATATCTTCTTGCACTTGACCAAGGCACCTCTAGTTCGCGCAGTATTGTGCTTACGCCTGACGGACACATCGTCGGCATGGCCCAACAAGAGCTTCGACAAATTTACCCCCAACCGAGCTGGGTTGAGCATGACCCACTTGAGATTTGGTCTAACCAACTCGCGACCATGCGATCGGCTTTAAAAAATGCCAATATCCTCGCTACGGATATTGCTTGCGTTGGGATTAGCAACCAGCGTGAAACCACTGTGGTGTGGAAACGTAAAACCGGTCAACCTATCTATAACGCGATTGTTTGGCAAGACCGACGCTCAGAACTCGCATGCGCCAAATTACGCCAAGAGGGACACGACAAACTGGTGCAATCCAAAACGGGCTTGGTGATTGACGCCTATTTTTCCGGAACCAAATTGCAATGGATATTGGACAACGTCCCCCAAGCACGTGACATGGCAGCAAAGGGTGAACTGGCATTTGGCACTGTCGACACTTGGTTGATCTGGAACCTCACCAAAGGTCGTGTTCACGCCACTGATGTGAGTAACGCGTCGCGCACCATGCTTTTAAACGTGCATACCAACCAGTGGGATAGCGAACTCATGTCCATGCTGCATATCGACAGCAACTTGATGCCCACAGTGCAAGCATCATCGAGTGACTTTGGTGTCATAGATTCTGAGTGGCTCGGTCACCCATTACCCATTGGTGGTGTTGCAGGCGACCAGCAAAGCGCCCTATTTGGACAAGCATGCTGGCGGGCGGGGCAAGCTAAAAACACGTATGGCACGGGTTGCTTTATGTTGATGCATACGGGCGATCAATTTCAAACTAGCCATAACGGACTCATCACTACAAGCGCAGCACAAACCAGTACCCAGCCTGAATTTGCTTTTGAAGGAAGCGTTTTTATTGGTGGTGCCATTGTGCAGTGGTTACGTGACGGGTTACATGCCTTCAAAAATAGCTCGGACATTGAAGCGCTTGCGCAAACGGTGAGAGATGCTGATGGTGTAGTCGTGGTGCCAGCGTTCACAGGCTTAGGGGCACCTTACTGGAATGCGGATGCACGGGGGACGCTTGTGGGCATCACGCGTGGCACGACGATGGCGCACTTTGCGCGGGCCGCATTGGACAGTATTGCATTCCAAAGCACTGTGCTTTTGCAGGCGATGAGTAAAGATGCTGTGCAACATGGTGGCACGCCAGTTCGAGAATTACGGGTCGATGGAGGTGCTTGTGCGAACAACTTGCTCATGCAAATACAGGCAGATTTACTAGGTATTCCTGTCATTCGCCCTGCAGTGATTGAAACCACCGCTCTAGGTGCCGCCTACTTGGCGGGACTGCACTGCGGTATGTTCAGTGACTTGCCTGCGCTAGAGAAGCACTGGAAGATTGACCGCGTGTTTGAAGCGCAGATTTCTCGTGATGAAGCTCAGCTTCGGATGATGCAGTGGGAGCGAGCGGTGCGGCAGGCGGTTGCCCATTAATTCTGAGGAACTGCAACGCTAACCAGTCTGATATCAATTGCGGGTCGTTCACCGTGCGTAGGGTTAAGTAAGCCACTTCGGCTTCTACAAAATGCTTACGCAAAAAATTCAACCACTGTTTAAATCGTCCGGTCTGATGCTTGCGTGTAATGCGTTTTTGCACCAGGTTCCAAAAATACATCAGATGCGGCAGCATGTCTTGCCAAGTCAGTTGAGTCTGTGACTCTTGGTCCCCATAGGCATTAGTGTTCCTGTCAAATTTTTTCAGCGCCAAACCCAAACCAGGATTTGTCACCATCCCCCGCCCAATCATCAAATCATGGCAACCAGAGTCTTCTCGCGCACGCACAGCATCTTGCACATTCCATATTTCGCCATTGGCAATTAAAGGCACTTTGACATGCGATCGGATATCCGCAATACGAGGCCAGTAAGCAGGTGGGCGATAGCCATCCGCTTTGGTGCGCGCATGAATCACGATTTCGCTGACTCCGCCAGCTTCTAGTGCGAGGGCACATTCTTCTGCCTGCTCGTCATGGTCAAACCCCAATCGCATTTTGGCACTGACAATTTTTTCGGGAGGTACTGCTGAGCGCACAGCGCGCGTAATGCGATACAAAACTTCAGGGTCTTGCAATAACGCAGCACCACCGCCATGCCTGTTAACTTGCTTGGCTGGACAACCAAAATTTAGATCCACACCATCGCATCCCATACCCGCCACTCGCGCCGCATTGTCCGCCAAACAATTGGGGTCAGACCCCAATAATTGCGGGCGCACAGGAATGCCTGAGGGTGTTCGACCGCCGTTGAGTAACTCGGGGACTACGCGTATAAACGCACGCTGTGGAAGCAGGGTGTTGGTAACGCGAATGAATTCTGAAATGCAACGGTCAACACCACCAATGCGCGTCAACACGTCCCGCAGGACGCAGTCGAGCAGTCCTTCCATAGGGGCGAGGATGATCACAAGCGTCGCGCGTGTTGGTTACTTCTTGCTAGGTGGCAAATCGGTGCAACTGCCATGTGCCACTTCGGCGGCCATTCCAATGCTCTCGCCAAGCGTAGGGTGCGGGTGAATGGTTTTGCCGATATCGATGGCGTCTGCACCCATCTCTATAGCCAAGGCCACTTCACCGATCATGTCACCAGCATGTGTTCCCACCATACCGCCACCCAAAATCTTGCCGTGGCCGTGGGCTTCAGGTGAATCGTCAAATAGCAATTTAGTAACACCTTCATCGCGGCCATTGGCAATCGCGCGGCCAGAGGCTGTCCATGGGAACAAGCCCTTCTTGACTTTGATGCCTTGCGCTTTGGCTTGGTCTTCAGTCAAACCTACCCATGCCACTTCCGGGTCGGTATAGGCGACGCTTGGAATGACCCGGGCATTGAATGCAGCTGCAGCCAATTCTTTGTTGCCCTGCAACTCGCCAGCAATCACTTCAGCCGCCACGTGCGCTTCGTGCACGGCTTTGTGCGCCAACATGGGTTGACCCACGATATCGCCGATCGCAAAAATATGCGGCACGTTGGTGCGCATTTGGATACCTACGTTGATAAAGCCACGGTCCGTCACAGAAACGCCCGCTTTTTCAGCGGCGATCTTTTTGCCATTAGGCGTACGTCCTACCGCTTGCAAAACCAAGTCGTACACCTGAGGTGCTGGAGCGATGCCGCCCTCTTGGGCTGCCGCGAATGTCACTTCAATGCCTTTGGCAGTAGCTTTCGCACCCACAGTTTTGGTGTTGAGCATGATGTTGTCAAAGCGGTGTGCATTCATTTTTTGCCAGACTTTGACCAAGTCACGGTCTGCGCCTTGCATCAAACCGTCCATCATTTCTACAACATCTAGGCGTGCGCCCAAGGTGCTGTAAACGGTGCCCATTTCTAAACCGATGATGCCGCCGCCCAAGATCAACATGCGCTTGGGCACTTCTTTGAGTTCTAAGGCACCGGTACTGTCGACCACACGTGGGTCTTCGGGCATAAAAGGCAGACGAACGGCTTGCGAACCGGCAGCGATGATGGCTTTTTTGAATGCCACCACTTTTTTAGTCCCAGTTTTATCTTGTCCTGTGCCGTTGGTTTCTTCAACTTCTAAGTGATTGGCTCCGACAAATGCCCCATAGCCACGCACGGTGGTGACTTTGCGCATCTTAGCCATCGCGGCCAAGCCACCGGTTAATTTGCCGATTACTTTATCTTTGTGGCCACGCAGTTTGTCGATATTGAGTTTGGGCTTTCCAAAATCCACACCCAAATCAGCCATATGGCTGACTTCATCCATCACCGAAGCCACGTGCAAGAGCGCTTTGGAAGGAATACATCCCACGTTCAAGCACACGCCACCCAAGGTAGCGTATCGCTCAACAATGACAACGCTCAAGCAAAGGTCTGCTGCCCTGAAAGCAGCGGAGTAACCGCCGGGGCCACCGCCCAAGACTAGGACATCGCATTCGATGTCGGCAGATCCACCAAACGAGGCTGCAGTTGGCGCTGAAGTTGTTTGAGTATTTTGTGCAGAGGCGCTAGAAGTTGCTGGGCTAGCGGTTGTTACAGAAGCAGCTGCAACTGAAGATACGCCAGATGCGGCGCCACCTGCAGTGCTTGCCTCGCCCTCTAAAACCAAAACAACCGAACCCTGCTTCACCTTGTTGCCCAACTTAACGCGCAATTCTTTCACCACACCTGCATGCGAAGAAGGTATTTCCATCGAAGCCTTGTCAGACTCCACGGTGATTAGCGATTGCTCGGCCTTGATGGTGTCGCCCACTTTGACCATCAACTCGATCACAGCGACTTCGTCGAAATCGCCGATGTCAGGTACTTTTATTTCAATCATTGCCATAATTTTTTCAATCTGCTTAGAGCAAGACGCGACGGAAGTCGCTCAAGATTTGACCGAGGTAAGCGTTAAAGCGTGCGGCGGCTGCGCCGTCGATGACGCGGTGGTCCCAGGTCAAGCTCAAAGGCAGCATCAAGCGAGGCTGAAAGGCTTTACCGTCCCACACCGGCTCCATCGTGCTCTTGCAGACACCGAGAATCGCCACTTCTGGCGCATTGATGATGGGCGTGAAATATTTACCGCCAATGCCGCCAAGGCTAGAAATGGTGAAAGTCGCACCCGTCATTTCAGCGGGACCCAATTTTCCATCGCGGGCTTTTTTGGCAAGTTCAGACATTTCTTGGCTGATTTGTAAAACGCCTTTTTTGTCGCAGTCTTTGATGACGGGCACCATCAAACCATTGGGTGTGTCGGCGGCAAAGGCGATATGCCAGTAGTTTTTGTAAACAAGGGCATCACCATCGAGCGAGCTGTTGAATTCGGGATATTTCTTAAGCGCTGCCACGCAAGCCTTGATCAAGAAAGCCAGCATGGTGACTTTGATACCTGACTTTTCGTTTTCTTTGTTGGTGGACACACGAAAGGCTTCGAGATCTGTGATGTCTGCGTCGTCATGGTTGGTAACCGCGGGGATCATGATGGCGTTACGTAGCAAGTTGGCACCACTGATCTTTTTGATGCGCCCCATTTCTTTGCGCTCGACTGGTCCGAACTTGGCAAAGTCGACTTTGGGCCAAGGGATGAGACCAAGCGCTGCGCCGTCTCCGCCCGATCCACCTTTGGCGTTTTGTGCTTTGGTGAATGTCGCGCCAGACATCACAGACTTGGTAAAAGTTTGCACGTCTTCTTGGGTAATGCGCTCTTTGTTTCCAGTACCCTTCACCTCTTCTAAAGGCACGCCCAATTCGCGCGCAAACTTGCGAACAGAAGGTGATGCGTGAGGCAGCCCAACTGTCGTTCCACCTGGAGCATGTGCTGGAGCAGCAATTGCCGAACCTGAGGCTAGCGCTACAACTCCAGCAGACGTCGAAGCTGAAGTGGATGTTGATACAGCAGTAGCCGAACTAGTCGCAGGCGCTATTGCAGAAACTGTCGATGCGGTAGCTGGCGCTGCTGATGCTGCTTGGGCTGAAGCGACTGGTGCGGCAGCAACTGCCAACTCAACCCCATCCAAGATCGCCAATAAATCGCCAATATTGATCTTGTCACCCAACTTAACCTTCAGTTCTTTCAACACACCTGCGTGTGAAGAAGGAATTTCCATCGAGGCCTTGTCTGACTCGACGGTAACCAAAGATTGCTCAACCTTGATGGTGTCACCAGATTTGACAAAAACCTCTATCACTGCGACGTCTTTGAAATCGCCAATATCCGGAACTTTTACTTCTATCAATGCCAT
Organism: uncultured Burkholderiales bacterium; assembly: GCA_903880855.1. Classification (GTDB taxonomy): domain Bacteria; phylum Pseudomonadota; class Gammaproteobacteria; order Burkholderiales; family Burkholderiaceae_C; genus Limnohabitans. The sequence continues at coordinate 9,431 of CAIRQX010000141.1, forward strand.
ATGTGTCTCACTAATTTTGTGCAAAACGGCCTTGGCTTTCGCGTTATAGACCGGCTTGGGCGAGTTAATAATTTAAGCGTAAAGCGGGTTGATCTTGTCGGTTTTGATGCCGTACTTTTTGATCGCCTCGGAGACTTTTTCTACTGGCACGGTCCCTTCTTCGCTCAAAGCTTTGAGCGCTGCTACCACGATGTAGTGGCGGTTCACCTCGAAGTGCTCGCGCAATTTGCTACGGAAGTCTGAGCGGCCAAAACCGTCGGTACCCAACACTTTGTAAGTGCGTCCCTTAGGGATGAACGAGCGAATTTGCTCGGCATAGGCTTTCATATAGTCAGTCGAAGCCACCACAGGACCTACATAAGGCTCTAACTGCTGCGCCACAAAAGGCACTTTCGGAGTCTCTGTGGGGTGGAGCAAGTTGTAACGCTCTGCGTTTTGGCCATCGCGGGTTAGCTCGTTAAAACTTGGGCAACTCCAGACGTTGGCGGCAACGCCCCAATCGTTAGCGAGCAAATCGCGTGCGGCGATGGACTCACGAAGAATGGTGCCTGAGCCAAGCAAGTTAACGCGCGGTGCCTTCTTGGCGCCCTCGCCTTGCTGGATCAAATACATACCCTTGATGATTTGCTCTTCGGTACCAGCCTTCAAACCTGGCATGGCGTAGTTTTCGTTCAGCAGGGTGATGTAGTAGTAAACGTTTTCTTGTCTCTCCACCATGCGCTTCAAACCGTGGTGCAAGATCACGCCGACTTCATGGGCGAAGGTCGGGTCATACGACACACAGTTTGGAATTGTGTTGGCCATGATGTGGCTATGACCATCCTCATGTTGCAAGCCTTCACCATTCAAGGTGGTGCGTCCAGAGGTGCCACCAAGCAAGAAGCCGCGTGCTTGCATATCGCCAGCCGCCCAAGCCAAATCGCCGATGCGCTGGAAGCCGAACATCGAGTAGTACACATAGAAAGGCACCATGATGCGGTTGCTGGTGCTGTAGCTCGTAGCTGCTGCAATCCAGCTGCTCATGCCGCCGGCTTCGTTGATACCTTCTTGCAGGATCTGGCCGGCTTTGTCTTCCTTGTAGTACATCACTTGGTCTTTGTCGACAGGCGTGTACTGCTGACCAGCGGGGTTATAAATACCGACTTGGCGGAACAATCCTTCCATACCAAAGGTGCGCGCTTCGTCCACCAAGATGGGCACCACGCGGGGGCCGAGGGCTTGGTCACGTAGCAGTTGGGTCAAAAAGCGCACATAGGCTTGGGTAGTCGAAATCTCACGGCCTTCGGCGGTGGGGTCCATCACAGCTTTAAAGGTGTCGATGCTGGGTACCGTAAAACTCTCATCTGCCTTGGTACGGCGGTGTGGCAAGTAGCCACCAAGCGCCTTACGACGCTCGTGCAAGTAGCGCATCTCTGGGGTGTCGTCCGCCGGCTTGTAGAAAGGAATCTTGGACAACTCGCTATCCGGAATAGGCAAATTAAAACGGTCGCGGAAAATTTTGATGTCTTCGTCAGTCAACTTCTTGGTTTGGTGAACGGTGTTTTTGCCTTCGCCTGATTTGCCCATGCCAAAACCTTTGACGGTTTTGATCAGCAAGACGGTAGGCTGGTCTTTGTGGTTCACCGCTTTGTGGTACGCGGCATACACCTTTTGTGGATCATGGCCACCGCGGCGCAAATTCCAAATATCGTCGTCGCTCATGTGGGCGACCATCTCTAGTGTCTTGGGATCGCGACCGAAGAAATGCTTGCGAACGTAGGCACCGTCATTGGCTTTGAAGGCTTGGTAGTCGCCGTCCACGGTTTCCATCATGATGCGACGCAGCGCGCCATCTTTGTCGCGGGCCAATAAGGCGTCCCAATCGCTACCCCACAACAGTTTGATGACGTTCCAGCCGGAGCCGCGGAATTCGCCTTCGAGTTCTTGCACGATCTTGCCGTTACCGCGCACTGGACCGTCCAAGCGCTGCAAGTTGCAGTTCACCACGAAGATCAAGTTGTCTAGGTTTTCACGCGCAGCCAAACCGATGGCGCCGAGCGACTCCACCTCGTCCATTTCGCCGTCACCGCAGAACACCCACACCTTGCGGTTCTCGGTATTTGCAATGCCACGGGCATGCAGGTATTTCAAAAAGCGGGCTTGGTAAATCGCCATCAAGGGGCCTAAGCCCATAGAGACGGTTGGGAACTGCCAAAACTCTGGCATCAACTTAGGGTGGGGATAGCTAGAAAGGCCTTTGCCGTCGACTTCTTGGCGGAAGTGGAGCAATTGATCCTCCGTCAAACGTCCTTCTAAATAAGCGCGTGCGTAAACACCTGGAGACACATGGCCTTGGATGTAAATGCAATCACCGCCGTGGTTCTCGCTCTCCGCATGCCAAAAATGGTTAAAACCTGCGCCAAACATATGGGCCAAAGAAGCGAAAGAGCCGATATGTCCACCGAGATCGCCACCGTCTTCTGGGTTATGGCGGTTGGCTTTTACCACCATCGCCATGGCGTTCCAACGCATGTAGGCGCGGAGGCGTTCTTCTATTTCAAGGTTACCTGGGCAATGGGCCTCTTGGTCTGGCTCTATGGTGTTGACATATCCCGTATTGGCAGAAAACGGCATATCGATGCTGTTTTCGCGGGCATGCTCTAGCAGTTGCTCTAATAAATAGTGGGCACGTTCTGGACCCTCTGCATTGATAACGGCGGACAAGGCGTCCATCCACTCACGCGTTTCCTGACTGTCTGAATCGTTGAGCGCAAATGTTCTCAAATCATTCGGTAATGCCGACATGTCTGTCTCCTAGGTTGCCTATGTTTTTGTCAAATGTAGCCCAATTCTGACATGAAAACACATAAATTTCAAATTGCGCCATGTGTTTTTGTATTATGAAATTTATAAGGCAATGATAATCAGAATCAATCTATGTTTCGTCAATACAAGAATTTCATAAGCAAACCACTTTCCCTTGCTTGGCGCAAGTGGTGGGGCACCCAAACGCCTAGCCGGCAGGACAGATTTGCGTTCCTAGCCCCGCTGATGGCCGTGCTGGTGTTTATGGTCGCCATCACCAGCGTCTTTTGGTACCTGAAATACGAAGAAATCGACCGCGAACAAGAAATTGTTCGACGTGACGTGGAATACGCGCAACAAAGGGTCCGACTCAGGCTTCTGGACAAACAAGAAGAGTTGATGCGTTTCTCAAAAGATTTGGCCGTCCAACAATTAGGGACGAAAGGGTTCATCAGCACGGCCCAAAAAATAATCGATGAAACACCAGAGCTCTCTAGCCTTACCTGGCTAGACACCAAGCGACGTGTTGTCATCAGCGTCACCAGCGCCAATGCCAACGCTCTGGTCGAACTTTATCCTGGCGTTGTAGTCAACGAGCCCACCGTGGTGAGCGTATTTCAACTGGCCAAAGAGTTAAAGCAACCCATCTACTCCAAACCCATCACTTACAGCAAGGCTAGGCCAGCTCCGTTTTCGCAGTTGCAGTTGCATTTACCAATCCTTGAACAAAATATATTTGAAGGGGTGATCGTCGCGGAGTACTCCCTAGAGGGGATCCTGCGTTACGCCATACCGACAGAGATCAGCGGCCAATACATCGTCTCTTTGCGTGACGATAAAAACAATGTGTTGGCGGGTCAGGCCAATAAAGCCAAGCCCCGGGTAACAGAGGTTTTGCCTTGGCTACTCAAAACCAACGAGTACGAAGTGCCCGTCATGCCAGTGGGCTACGCCCTGTCCATCCATGCCCAAACCTACCGAACAGCCCCTGGCATGATCGGTAACGGAATGTATTGGCTCGTCGCCATTTTGAGTGCCATGACTGCATGGCTATTGATAGGAAGTTGGCGCCACACGCGGCGGCGCGTGCAAGCCCAGCAGGCCTTGATGGCAGAAACCAACTTCCGTCGGGCCATGGAAAATTCCATCCTGACGGGTATGCGTGCGATGGATTTGAAGGGTCGCATTACTTATGTGAATGCAGCTTTTTGCCAAATGACAGGTTGGTCCGAGTCTGAATTGGTCGGTTGCTTTCCGCCCTTTCCCTATTGGCCAGAGGAAGACCGAGCGCTTTTAAATTCCAGGCTGCAAAAAGAATTGGATGGCAATACATCTACCAACGGCCTGCAAGTGCGTGTCAAACGAAAAGACGGCGAATTATTTGACGCGCGTTTGTATGTATCGCCTTTGGTGGATGCTTTGGGTAAACAAACGGGCTGGATGACGTCTATGACTGACATCACCGAACCAACCCGCATTCGACAACAACTCTCTGCGGCACACGACCGATTCACTGCGGTGCTCGAGGGTTTAGACGCTTCTGTTTCCGTGGCACCTTTAGGCAGTGAAGAGCTTTTGTTTGCCAATAAGCTCTACCGAAAATGGTTTGATCCGACGACCAAAGGCCATTTGAGTTTAGTGATGCAAGCCGGTTTGCCCCGCACCACGCAAAGCGCAGCCACAGAACTCGCAACCGCTGGTGTAGACGAAGATGACAGCGACCCCCTCGCTGGCTTTCCAATAGACGATTTACAAGAAATACAAAGCGAAAACGCCGAAATATTTTTGCCTGACTTAGGCAAGTGGTTGGAGGTTCGTTCACGCTACCTCAACTGGGTAGACGGTAGATTAGCCCAAATCGTCATTGCGACTGACATCACGCCACGACGCCAAGCAGAAGAACAAGCGCAAGCGCAAGCCGAACGCGCACAAACGGCCAGCCGACTCATCACCATGGGTGAAATGGCCTCTAGCGTGGCGCATGAACTCAACCAACCGCTGACCGCCATTAACAACTATTGCAACGGGATGGTTTCGCGCATCAAAGCGAAAAAGCTAAATGAAGCAGAGTTGATCACCGCTTTGGAAAAAACAGCGCACCAAGCGCAACGCGCCGGTCAGATCATCCAACGCATCCGCAGTTTTGTAAAACGTAGCGAACCCAATCGGACCTTATCAAGCATTCCGCAACTCATCTCTGAAGCCGTCGAACTCGCTGGCATTGAATTGCGTAGACGACAAGTCCGCTTGAGTCAAGTGATAGCTAGTCGGCTGCCGCAAGTGCATGTAGACCCCATCTTGATTGAACAGGTCTTGGTCAATTTGATGCGCAACGCTGCTGAATCAATTGACACAGCACAGCGCCCATTTGCGCGTCGCCAAGTCGAACTGAAAGTTGTTCCTCGCTTGGAGCAAGGTGTCTCCGTCATTGAATTCAGCGTGACCGATACCGGCAGCGGTTTGGCGCCCGAAGTGATGGACCGTTTGTTCGAAGCTTTCTTCTCCACCAAGGCTGAAGGCATGGGAATTGGATTGAATTTATGCCGAAGCATTGTGGAATCGCACGAAGGCAGAATGCAGGCTGAGAACCTCTACAATGCAAATCAAATATCGGGTTGCAGATTTTCTTTCTGGATACCTGCTCGCTAAAGCTGGAGTTTTATTACATGAGTCTGATTCCCAAAAAAGGTACTGTCTATGTGGTCGACGACGACGAGGCCGTTCGCGATTCTTTGCAATGGCTACTCGAAGGCAAAGACTACCGGGTTCGGTGTTTTGACTCCGCTGAAACATTCCTCAGTCGCTATGACGCCAGAGAAATTGCATGTTTGATCGTCGACATCCGTATGGGTGGTATGTCGGGGCTTGAATTGCAAGACAAGCTGATTGAGCGCAAATCGCCCCTTCCCGTTGTCTTCATCACTGGACACGGTGATGTGCCCATGGCAGTTGACACCATGAAAAAAGGTGCCATGGACTTCATTCAAAAGCCTTTCAAAGAAGCAGAGTTGGTGCCCTTGGTCGAGCGCATGCTTGAACATGCCAAAGACGCATTCGCCGATCACCAACAAGCTGCAAGCCGTGATGCATTGATGGCCAAACTCACTACACGAGAAGCCCAAGTTTTGGAGCGCATCGTTGCTGGCCGTTTGAACAAACAAATCGCCGACGATCTTGGCATCAGCATTAAAACCGTGGAAGCGCACCGAGCCAACATCATGGAAAAACTCAACGCCAACACCGTAGCCGACCTGCTCAAAACAGCGTTGGGGCAAAACGCAGCCAAAGCTTAATTCTGCGGTTATCCATGACCGCACAACTTATTGACGGAAACGCACTCTCCAAGCAATTACGCGCGCAAGTCGCCAAAGATGCAGCACAACTCACCGCCCAAGGTGTGAAACCTGGACTCGCCGTTGTATTGGTCGGCGAGAACCCCGCCAGTCAGGTGTATGTGCGTAACAAAGTTAAAGCATGTGAAGAAGCTGGATTTCACTCCGTGCTCGAAAAATACGACGCAACATTGAGTGAAGCCGATTTGTTGCAACGTGTCCACGCACTCAATCGCGATGCTTCTATCCACGGCATCTTGGTCCAACTTCCTTTGCCCTCCCATATCGATGCACAAAAGGTCATCGAGGCCATCAGCCCCGCTAAAGATGTAGACGGATTTCATATCGCCAGCGCTGGCGCTTTGATGACGGGCATGAAAGGCTTCTGGCCATGTACCCCGTTTGGCTGCATGAAGATGCTTGAGAGCATTGGCTATTCCCTCCAAGGCAAACACGCCGTCGTGATCGGTCGCAGCAATATTGTTGGCAAACCCATGGCTTTGATGCTCTTGCAAAAAAACGCAACTGTCACCATTTGCCACAGTGGCACGGTCAACCTCAAAGACATCACCTTGCAAGCCGATGTGGTCGTGGCCGCTGTGGGCAAACGCAATGTGCTGACTGCAGACATGGTCAAGCCTGGAGCGGTAGTGCTGGATGTCGGTATGAACCGCAATGACCAAGGCAAGCTGTGTGGCGACGTAGATTTCGAAGGTGTGAAACAAGTTGCTGGATACATCACGCCCGTTCCAGGTGGTGTTGGGCCTATGACCATCACGATGCTGCTCATCAACACATTGGAATCTGCCCAGCACACCCTAAATCATTGAGAACCGAGTCATTTTTTTATGAATACCCGCGCCAATCCATTGCTTGATTTCTCTGATCTTCCGGTGTTTGATGCTATTGAGCCTTCAGACATTGCTTCGGCATTGGATGTACTGCTTGCAAATGCTGAAAAGGCATTGGAGACTGTCACCGCACCAGACTATCCAGCCAACTGGAGCGAGATTTCTTCAGTGCTCGATGTAAGCGTTGAAAAGCTCAGTCGCGCATGGGGCGCTGTGAACCACTTGCATTCCGTTGCCGATTCGCCTGAATTGCGTGCTGCCTATACAGAGGCGTTGCCGCGTGTCACTGCTTTTTACACACGTATGGGCGCCGATGAGCGTTTGTATGCCAAATACAAAGCCATTGCGCCCGCTTCGCTCAACGCTGAACAAAAACGCGCCCACACCTTGGCTGTTCGTAATTTCGTTTTGTCGGGCGCAGAACTAACAGGTTTAGAAAAAAAACGCTTTGCAGAAATTCAAGAGCGAATGGCAGATGTCAGCCAAAAATTCAGCGAAAACGTGCTCGACGCCACCGACCAATGGTCTTTGCTGGTGACTGCGGAAGAACTAGCAGGCGTACCAGCCGATATTTTGGAAATGACCAAAGCCAATGCAGAAAAAGCAGGGCTTCAAGGTTATCAACTTAGTTTGAAGATGCCTTGCTACTTGCCCATCATGCAATTTGCACACAGTTCAGTTCTGCGAGAAAAGCTTTATCGCGCTTACGTCACGCGGGCTTCAAATCAATTTGAGGCTAAACCTAGCACTGTATCGGCTGATGCAACTGAACAAAAATCTCAAGACAACACCACCTCCATTCAAGAAATATTGGCTCTTCGCCACGAAGAAGCACAGCTCTTGGGCTACGCGAATTACGCAGAAGTTTCACTCGCTAGCAAGATGGCGCAATCCCCTGCCGAGGTGATGACCTTCTTGCGCGACCTTGCCAAACGCGCACGCCCCTATGCAGAAAAAGACGTTACCGAATTACGCGAATTCGCTGCTAAGCAATTGAATCTTAAAGATCCACAAGCTTGGGACTGGACGTATATCGGTGAAAAACTCAAGGAAGCGCGCTACGCTTTTAGCGAACAAGAAGTGAAGATGTATTTCACAGCCCCCAAAGTTTTGGCAGGCTTGTTCAAAATTGTTGAAACGCTTTTTGAAGTCAGCATTCGCAAAGACACAGCCCCTGTGTGGCACGAAGGCGTTGAGTTCTTCCGCATCGAACGCTCTGGCGCATTGGTCGGCCAGTTCTATTTAGATCCAGGCGCTCGCTCGGGCAAACGCGGTGGCGCTTGGATGGACGATGTACGTGCGCGGTGGTTGCGGCCAGACAACCAGCAACTGCAAACCCCAGTCGCGCATTTGGTGTGCAACTTTGCTGAAGGTGCTGGTGGCAAACCTCCGCTTTTGACCCATGACGATGTCATCACCCTCTTCCACGAGTGCGGCCACGGCTTGCACCATATGCTCACGCAAATCAATGAGCGCGATGTCTCCGGTATCAGCGGCGTGGAGTGGGACGCTGTTGAACTGCCTAGCCAGTTCATGGAAAACTTTTGTTGGGAATGGTCGGTCTTGCGCCACATGACATCCCATGTCGATACCGGCGAACCATTGCCACGTGAACTATTCGACAAAATGTTGGCCGCCAAAAACTTCCAAAGTGGCCTGCAAACTTTGCGTCAAATTGAGTTCTCACTGTTTGACATGCGTTTGCATTGCGAAGGCGAAAAAGCACAAAACTTTATGCAGATCTTGCAAGAGGTCCGTGACGAAGTGTCTGTTTTACAACCGCCTGCTTGGTCGCGCACACCGCATACCTTTAGCCACATATTTGCAGGCGGCTACGCAGCAGGCTACTACAGCTACAAATGGGCTGAGGTGCTCAGTGCCGATGCGTATGCTGCGTTTGAAGAAACTGCCGCAGCGGATGGTTCACCCAATATCGAAACGGGTCGCAAATACCGCGAAGCTATTTTGGAAGCAGGCGGCAGCAGAACAGCAATGGAATCGTTCAAAGCTTTTAGAGGGCGAGAGCCGCAACTAGATGCGCTCTTGCGGCATCAAGGCATGAACTGATCTAGATAACTCGCGTGTGAAACGAGAGTGAATCGAGAAAACGGTTTTATTCAAAAGTCAAAGTCTTCACACCGCTAGCGGTCCCTAGCAAGCAAACTTGTGCTTTTTGGTGGGCAAATACCCCCACGGTCACCACACCAGGCCATTGGCTGATAGTTGACTCAAATGCAAGCGGGTCTTTGATCTGTAAACCTGTGACATCCACAATGTGCTGACCGTTATCGGTCACCAAAGGCTTACCTTCTTTCATGCGTACTGTGGCCTTGCCACCTAGGCCAACAAACTGCCTCATGACACGCGCAGTAGCCATAGGAATAACCTCTACTGGCAAAGGGAAAGACCCCAAAGCCTCCACCAGTTTGCTCTCATCAGCAATACACACAAACTTCTTAGACTGCGCCGCCACAATTTTTTCGCGCGTTAAAGCAGCCCCACCGCCTTTGATCATGTAACCATGGTGGTCAATTTCGTCTGCACCATCTATGTAAACCGAAAGTACCTCGACATCGGCGGCTTCAAAGACTTTGATACCACTTGCACGCAAACGCTCAGTAGAAGCCACCGAACTAGAGACCGCGCCCTTAATCTCGTCTTTCATGATCGCCAAGGCATCGATGAATTTGTTCACGGTAGAACCTGTACCCACACCCACAATCTCGCCGCGCACCACATATTGCAAGGCGGCTTGTCCCACCAAGGCCTTAAGTTCGTCTTGGGTCAGGTTGGTATTTGGTTCGGGGGTGCTCATGGGCGAAAATCCTCGGATCATCAAAGATTGAGATTATCCATGTCGTTCTTGCCATATTCGTGGGCCCGCCCTTTTCTGTTCTCGATGGACGCCGAAGTTGCGCACGAGCACACGCTTGCAATGCTTGCTAAAACGCAAAACACTCCTTTGCAATGCTTGTATGCGCAAAAAAGGATTGAAGACCCTATCCAACTTGCCGGTCTCACCTTTCCCAACCGTGTTGGCCTAGCCGCGGGATTGGATAAAAACGCCCAATGCATCGACGCCTTCAGCGCTTTTGGGTTTGGTTTTGTGGAAGTCGGCACGGTCACGCCCAAAGGCCAACCTGGTAACCCTAAGCCACGAATGTTCCGTCTCCCACAGGCTGATGCGTTGATTAACCGACTGGGATTTAACAACGATGGCTTAGACGCTTTTTTACACAATGTGCAAAAAGCCCAATTTCGCCAAAAGTCTCAAGCGCACCCAATGCTCTTGGGGCTCAATATCGGTAAAAACGCATCCACGCCCATTGGGAACGCTGCTGACGATTACCTCATCTGCCTGGAAGGTGTTTATCCCCATGCAGACTACATCACCGTCAATATCTCTAGCCCCAACACCAAAAATCTGCGGGAACTCCAAAGCGACGAGGCGCTCGATGCTTTGATCTCACAACTCAATGCCAAACGTTCTGAATTAGCACAGCGCCATAGCAAGGAAGTTCCGGTCTTCATCAAAATAGCCCCTGATTTAGATGAGGCGCAAATCAGCGTCATTGCCAACACATTACAAAAACACTGTACGTCAGACGCCATCCCCTCCTGGGGCGTGATAGCTACTAATACCACCCTTGCGCGCGATGCAGTATCTACGTTGCCCTACGGAAATGAAGCGGGCGGCTTATCAGGCGGCCCTGTTTTTGAGAAAAGCAACCAAGTCATTCGACAATTGCGACAGGCCATGGGCCCCCACTTTCCAATCATTGGGGTGGGCGGTGTTCTAAGCGGAGAAGACGCTGTAGCCAAGATCAAAGCGGGTGCTGATGTGGTTCAGATTTACACGGGCTTGATCTACAAGGGACCAGCCTTGGTAACGGAGGCGGCAACGGCCATCAAATCCTTGAGGGCGTAATTTGCGCATGAGTTGACCTACGTCAATACCTTAATTTCCTAGAGTCTAAGAATGTCCCCTATGGGCAAGACATTCAAGAAACATAGACGCTAGGAGACACACATGAGTCACATCAGTCTGCGGACAATCAACGAAGAGCACGCCACGCTGAACGCGATGTTGCAGTCGCTTTTGATGATGATTAAACGAGGCCCCCTTAATGCGCCAGAGCTATTCTTTGACATATTAAGAGCCATGCTTTTTTATATCGATGAAGTACCAGAAAAGCAGCACCATCCCAAAGAAACAGAATTGCTCTTTCCAATAGTGGCAAAGCGTTCACCGCAATGTGCCGAGGTCATTCAACGCCTCAACAATGAGCACCATAGGGGTGAATCCAGTATTCGTGATTTACAACATATGTTGCTGGGTTGGGAAATTTTGGGCGACTCACGCCGCGTTGCATTCGAAACTGCAGCACAAAAATATGTTGATTTCTACAAAGAGCATATGCACTTAGAAGAATCTGTCGTCATTCCTGAAGCATTAAAAGTATTGAATGCGGATGACTGGCGATCGATAGATGCCGCATTTGCTATGAACTCAGATCCACTGTCTAACTCCAAACCTCGTGATCCTATATATGACCGGTTGTTCACAAAGATTACTTTGAGAACACCTGCGCCTATTGGTTTGGGACAAAGTTAACTTTTTGATACAAGATAAAAATGATTTACTTGATATGAATCAACATAAAGGTATCCATTACACACAGCAGCCTTGATCACCCATAGGATCCAGGCTTCTAATACTTTCTTGCACTGGATAGTCTATGTTCATCCAACTTGCGATTCGAGTCACTTTAATACTAACTCTAAGCATACTTTATGCATGCGGACCAAGTGCAAAAAAAGAAATTGATCCATACGATGCAAGTCAAATAGAGCTGAAGTCACCCCCAGCGAAGACCAGTATGGAAAGGCACACAGGCCCCTATGCAGTTGGCGCCGCTTTGAACTTCAACGCTGAATTAAAACCACTAGACCCATCGCCTATCAAAAATGTGCAACTTGATACTACCCACAAGGTAGTCGAAATTGCGCCTGGGGTTCAATTCAGCGCATGGACCTTTGGTGATCAAGTGCCAGGGCCCACTATTCGCGCAAGAGTCGGCGACAAAATTCATTTCAGCATGACTAACCGCAGCGATGAAACTTTGCCAGGAATTTCCATGGCAATGGCTCCGATGATGCATTCCATGGATTTTCATGCGGCGATGGTTTCGCCCCAGGACAAATACCGTTCAATCACCCCTGGACAAACAATTGAATTTGAATTTACCCTGAACTATCCGGGCATTTTCATGTACCACTGCGGTACACCGATGATTTTGGAACACATAGCCTCAGGAATGTATGGCGCAGTGGTGGTAGAGCCAAAAGCTGGCTATCCAACAAAGATAGACCATGAGTATTTGGTCATACAAAGCGAGTTTTACGTCAAACCAGATCCAGCTGGAAAGAAATTCAATGGCTCTCCGCTTTATGTATTGGACGCAGAGCGCCTGAAGGCATCACAACCTACACACACTGTATTTAATGGCAAACACAACGGAATGGTCAAACAACCTTTGGCTGCAAAGCCAGGTGAGCGTGTTCGTTTATTTGTTCTGAATGTGGGTCCCAGTAAAACCTCGAGCTTTCACGTGGTTGGAACCATATTTGACAGGGTCTGGCTGGAAGGTAATCCTGATAACCAGATGCGTGGCATGCAAACGGTATTGCTTGGTTCAAGCAACAGCGCCATTGTAGAAATGGTCATTCCAGAGGCGGGTTCCTACATCATGGTGGACCACCATTTTGCCAATGCCTCACAAGGTGCAATTGGTTTGATATCTACGCTGGATAAAACCAAAGCCCCCGAACTTGAACACCACAACATGGAAGCCAGTGCAACACCAACTGACCCTTTGGCTGTACAAGGAAAAAACGCGTTTGAGAGCAAATGTTTAGCTTGTCACTCAGTCGGACAGGGTAATAAATTAGGTCCTGACATGGCAGGTGTTACACAAAGACGCAAAGATGAATGGCTGACC
>CAIRQX010000142.1 GCA_903880855.1 uncultured Burkholderiales bacterium
ACAGTCTTGTTATAGAGCTGAGTTGTTCCCAAGCCCAGTGAGTTATAGCTATTAGGCGAGAGCAACAAAAAGTTCTCGTCTTTTAAAAAAGCTTCTACTAGCTCATTGTCTTTCGGAGGCACCCTACCAAATACAGATGATTTGGGTGCGTAATATAGTCCTTGGGCAAGCTTTTCTAAATCACCTGCATCAACCAATTGTTTTAAATGACGATCAACTGCATTGGAGTCACCTAAAAGATCCTCTCTTCTATAGACATGACCCCTCTTAAGGTGCGAGCGAAGTCTCCCCAATGCGCTATTGCGTACTTCAGGCGAAGTACTTAAGGAGGGTTTTACTGGCTCTTTTTGCATGATTTTTTATTGAAGTTTCATGCATATTAGCATAGGTACACGATCTTAACAAGCGTTACTTAAAGTAACGCTCTCGCGTAATCTTCATAGAATTCCACTAAAAGAGGATCCCATGAAAACCACCCGTTTAGAGCTCTTTGAACAAGTTTGGGTCACACCCATGACTAAGCTTGCTAAAAATTTTGGTTGCAGCGATGTTGGGCTTCGTAAAGCTTGTATTAAGTTTGAGATTCCGCTGCCGCCACAGGGTCATTGGCAAAAACTACTTTACGGCAAAGGCTTTGCAAAACCTGAAATTCCAAGACCCAAATACAACCCCGAAATTGAAATTAATCCCGTAGCTGTCAAGGTCGCGAAAGAGGCACATCAACGTGATAAGGCCATAGAGGAGGCCTTAGAAAAATCGCCAGAGCAAAAACTAAAACCTCTTAAAGATCTAACTAAGTTGCATCCACTCACCAAGAACATCTACGACTTAGCAACACGCTATCAACAGGCTATTGAAAAGCATCGTAAAAATGGCAACTCACGTTACAGATCTTTAGATGACGATATGCCATACGAGGATAAAGGACGATTTCATTATCGGCCCTCAGATGGGTGCATTCCCATTTGCGCATCCTTTTCCACAATGTTTCGAAGTCTAAAAATCCTAGATCCAATTCTTAAAGCCTTGGCTGATGAAGGGTACAAATTCTTATTTGAGGAAAAAGATCGTTATAGACAGAAAGAATTCGCTATAGAAAAGGATGGCGAAAAGATGTATATCAATATTAGAGAGGGTTATTCGAAAACCAGCTTGTCAATCAAGAGTCAAAAGTTGCTTGAGAAGCTTGACGTTTATAGCGGCGACTACAGAAATTATCCCAATGGCATTATTTACTTTGAGATTAAGCATGAGTTTAAATATTACCCTGAGATATTCAAGGACCAAAAACGCATCAAACTAGAGCAGCAAATGGATTTGGTTCTGAACTATCTTTTAGAAGCGCCAAGTGACATAAAAGCTGAACGGGAACGTCGATACAGGGAGCAAGTTGAATACGAGCGCAAAAAAGCCATAAGAATTCATAATGAAAACATAGTTACAAGTCAACACGCTCAACTTGATAAAGCCCTTCTAGAATCAAAACTTATTCAAGAACTACGCGAGTTAGAAAACTATCTAATTAGCATTGAAGCTGCCACCAATGATTTCTCAGATCAAGAAAAGAGATACGCAGAACATTGGCTCAATATTGTTCGACACTTTGCAGAAGAAAAGCATCCCCTGAAGAAAAGGGTAAATTTATTCAAGAAGCTTGCAACTGAACCAGAAGATCCATACAAGTACTACTGGGCCAAGGAAGAGAAAAGCTATGTGGGAATTAGTGAAGATGAGGATGCCGATGAAGAAGATTACTAATTTCAGGTTCAGTTAAATGTACTAATAGTTAAGATGCCCAAGCTAGAGCCATATATCTATTAGGGTCTAGCAGTGATATTTGCTACACACCGACTACACATTAATAAAAAATGACCTAGCGTTCTCACGCTAAGTCATTGATTTTGTTGGTGGGCCCAGCTGGACTCGAACCAGCGACCAAAGGATTATGAGTCCTCTGCTCTAACCAACTGAGCTATAGGCCCGTTAGTCTTTGGATCAATCCTCTTCGAGGAAGGTCTTGAGTTTGTCACTACGGCTTGGATGACGCATCTTTCTCAAAGCTTTGGCTTCAATCTGACGAATACGCTCACGCGTTACAT
>CAIRQX010000143.1 GCA_903880855.1 uncultured Burkholderiales bacterium
CTTCTGGAGCCGCGTCAATTTGGTCATAGGCCTTGGCCTCACCACCAAACTTGGCCGACAAAATCGTCGTGATCGCCGCCGTCAGCGTCGTCTTGCCATGAACCACGTGACCAATCGTGCCCACGTTCACGTGGGGCTTGGTACGTTCAAATTTTCCTTTTGCCATTTTTCAATTCCTCAAAGAGCGGGCCCGTGTACAGGTTTAATGTTTGCACGACACTGCTGATTCGCCCCGCACGGGTGACAGGGCGGCGCATCGTCGCAGACAGGTTCTTTTAATCAGAGGGGACCGAGCAAGTTGCTTTGCAACTTGGTCCGTCCCCAATTCATTTATTTAGCCCTTGCAGCAACAATGGCTTCCGCCACGTTACGAGGTGCTTCGGCATAGTGCTTGAATTCCATGGTGTAGGTGGCACGGCCTTGCGACATTGAACGCAAAGTCGTGGAGTAACCGAACATTTCAGACAAGGGCACTTCGGCTTTGATGGCTTTGCCACCACCGACCATGTCGTCCATGCCTTGGACCATGCCACGGCGTGAGGACAAATCGCCCATCACGTTACCGGCGTAGTCTTCAGGGGTTTCCACTTCTACAGCCATCATCGGCTCCAAGATAACTGGACTAGCTTTGCGGCAACCTTCTTTGAAGCCAAAAATCGCCGCCATCTTGAACGCCATTTCGTTCGAGTCCACATCGTGGTACGAACCGAAGTGCAGCGTGACTTTGACGTCAACCACTGGGTAGCCCGCCAACACGCCTTGGCCCAAGGCTTCAATCACACCTTTTTCAACCGCAGGGATGTATTCGCGTGGAACCACACCGCCTTTGATGGCGTCAACAAATTCAAAGCCTTTGCCGGCTTCTTGTGGCTCGACCTTCAAGACCACATGGCCATACTGACCCTTACCACCGGACTGACGCACGAACTTACCTTCGGCATCTTCCACAGTCTTGCGAATGGTTTCGCGATACGCCACTTGGGGCTTGCCTACGTTGGCTTCCACACCGAACTCGCGCTTCATGCGGTCAACAATAATTTCTAAGTGCAATTCGCCCTGGCCACCGATGATGGTCTGGCCAGATTCTTCGTCGGTTTGCACGCGGAAAGATGGATCTTCAGCGGCCAAACGTGACAGCGCCATACCCATTTTTTCTTGGTCGGCCTTGGTCTTAGGCTCGACGGCCTGACGAATCACAGAGTCTGGGAAGACCATGCGTTCCAAGGTAATCACCGCATTGGGGTCGCACAAAGTTTCGCCGGTGGTGACATCTTTCAAGCCCACGCAAGCGGCAATGTCGCCGGCACGGATTTCGTCAACTTCTTCGCGGTTATTGGCGTGCATCTGCACGATACGGCCGATACGCTCTTTCTTGCCGCGCACCGCGTTGTAAACCGTGTCGCCCTTTTTCAGAACGCCGGAATATACACGCACGAAAGTGAGCTGGCCCACAAACGGATCCGTCATCAATTTAAAAGCCAAGGCAGAGAATTTTTCATCGTCATCTGCTTTGCGGGTGATTTCTTTCTCGTCTTCGTCAAAGCCCTTGATGGCTTTCACGTCTAAGGGAGAAGGCATCAATTCCAACACCGCATCTAACATGCGCTGAACACCTTTGTTCTTGAACGCAGTGCCGCACAACATAGGCTGGATTTCGCTGTTGATGGTGCGAATGCGCAAACCTTGCGTGATTTCTTCTTCCGTCAAGTCGCCCTCTTCGAGATACTTATTCATCAGTTCTTCAGAGGCCTCAGCGGCAGACTCCACCATCTTCTCGCGCCACTCTTTGGCTAATTCCACCAAGTTGGCAGGAATTTCTTCAAAGGTGAACTTCATGCCTTGCGACGCTTCGTCCCAAATGATGGCTTTCATCTTGCGTAGATCGACCACGCCGGTAAAGTTTTCTTCAGCACCGATAGGGATCACGATTGGCACAGGGTTGGCTTTCAAGCGCAACTTCATCTGCTCAACAACCTTGAAAAAGTTGGCGCCCGTACGGTCCATCTTGTTCACAAAAGCCAAGCGCGGTACTTTGTATTTGTTAGCTTGGCGCCACACAGTTTCAGACTGAGGTTGCACGCCACCCACAGCACAGTAAACCATGCAAGCACCGTCCAAGACACGCATAGAACGCTCCACTTCAATCGTGAAGTCGACGTGTCCAGGGGTGTCAATGATGTTGATGCGGTGGTCTTCGAATGAGCCATCCATGCCCTTCCAGAAACAGGTGGTCGCAGCAGAGGTGATAGTGATACCACGCTCTTGCTCTTGCTCCATCCAGTCCATGGTGGCGGCACCGTCGTGCACTTCACCAATTTTGTGGTTCACGCCGGTATAAAAAAGAATGCGCTCGGTCGTAGTGGTTTTACCGGCATCGATGTGCGCGGAGATACCAATGTTGCGGTAGCGCTCAATAGGGGTCTTGCGAGCCATGACAAATTACCTTTGAAATTAGAAGCGGAAATGGCTGAATGCTTTGTTGGCTTCGGCCATGCGGTGAACTTCGTCACGCTTTTTCATAGCACCGCCGCGGCCTTCAGAGGCTTCGAGCAATTCATTGGCCAGGCGCAAAGCCATGGACTTTTCGCCACGCTTGCGGGCGGCTTCTTTGAGCCAACGCATAGACAAGGCCAAGCGACGCACAGGGCGCACTTCAACAGGAACTTGGTAGTTGGCGCCACCAACGCGGCGGGATTTCACCTCGACCATCGGCTTGACGTTGTTGATCGCCACAGAGAACAACTCCAAGGGATCTTTGCCAGATTTTTGTTCAATTTGCGCAAGCGCGCCGTAAATAATGCGCTCGGCGACAGCTTTTTTGCCGCCTTCCATGATGACGTTCATGAACTTGGAGAGTTCAACGTTTCCGTACTTTGGATCGGGCAGGATTTCACGTTTAGGGACTTCGCGACGACGTGGCATGGTTTCACCTCATATTTGCTTCAGTTGGTATTCTTTCGAACACCGCGAAAACCATCATGGCTTTCACTTACTCGACCCACATCCACGATCGGATGCTTCGGGTCACTTCGTTTTGCGCCGTCTGCCTGACGACCAAAACACCGTTTGCGCTTTAGAGCCTCGCGGGGCTTTTGGCCATAACTTTTAAAGCAATGGCCGAAAACAATTAAGCCTTCTTAGGACGCTTAGCGCCGTACTTAGAACGTGACTGCTTGCGGTCTTTCACGCCTTGCAAGTCGAGCGATCCACGCACGATGTGATAACGCACACCTGGCAAGTCTTTGACACGACCACCACGCACGAGAACCACTGAGTGTTCTTGTAGGTTGTGGCCTTCACCGCCGATGTAAGAAATGACTTCAAAACCGTTGGTCAAGCGCACTTTGGCAACTTTACGCAAGGCTGAATTTGGTTTTTTTGGCGTCGTGGTGTAGACACGCGTACAAACGCCGCGGCGTTGTGGCGAGTTCTGCATCGCTGGGCTCTTGGACTTGATCGTTTCGACCTCGCGCCCCTGACGCACCAATTGGTTAATGGTTGGCATTGAAAAACGTCCCTAAACGTTTGAATAAAAGAAAACGGTCACTCCATCGCTGAAGCGACCGAAAAGCCTTCAATTGTATCAGGATCAGCGTCCTGTAGCAAATACGCCGAAAACGGCGAACTTTTGAGCTACTTCGCCCGCGTTTTGGGCTACTTGAGCCAAAGCCTTAGAGCGTCCCAGAATCGTCCCACCCAACCGGCCTGTTCCACGGCCTCCAATACGACCAAAGGCATATCAACCCAAGGCTGTTGATCCAAAGTGACCCTCAATGCGCCGACCGTCTGCCCCCGCAAAAAAGGCGCCACCATGGGCTCAGGTCTGGCCACTTGGGTTTGGACACGGCCGATAGCGCCCGCAGGAATAGCGACCACGATAGGTTGGAAGCGCCCAAGCTTGGCAGTATTGACCTGGCCCTTCCAAACCAAAGGGGTAACCACGGCCTGAGACGCGTCGAATAGTTTGACAGCCTCATAAGCGGTGTAGCCCCAATTCAAAAGCTTTTGCGATTCAGCTGCCCGGGCGTTCTCGCTAGACGCGCCAAGCACAATCGACAACAAGCGTCGCGAACCCACGCCAGGCGCATCGCGCTTGGCAGTCGCAATCAAACAAAATCCAGCCGCATCGGTGTGTCCTGTCTTTAAGCCGTCAACGCTAGGGTCGCGAAACAACAACAAATTGCGGTTGTTTTGGTTGGCCGCTGGGGTGCCCGGATAGCGGTACTGCTTGATGGCGTAATAGCCCACGAACTCCGGAAAGTCTTGCATCAAGCGGGTGGCCAAAATGCTCAGGTCTTTGGCGGTGGTGATGTGCCCAGGAACCGTCAAACCCTCTGGATTTTTGTAGCCCGTGTTTTTCATGCCGAGCGTTTGGGCTTGGGCATTCATCATCTCTACAAAATGCTCAACCGTGCCACCAACGCCTTCTGCCAAAACAATGGTTGCATCATTGCCCGACTGAACAATCATGCCCTTGATCAAGTC